>JACQGM010000200.1 GCA_016199585.1 Armatimonadota bacterium | reverse complement strand
GTGCCGCCGACGCGCTCGAACTCGCGCTCCTGGAGGACGCGCAGCAGCTTGATCTGCAGCGTGGGCGAGATGTCGCCGATCTCATCGAGGAAGAGGGTGCCGCCGTCGGCGAGCTCGAAGCGGCCGATGCGCTGTCCGGTGGCGCCGGTGAAGGATCCCTTCTCGTGGCCGAAGAGCTCGCTTTCGAGGAGCTCGTCGGAGAGTGCCGCGGCAGCCACGGCGACGAAGGGGTGCCGGTGGCGCGACGAGGTGTGGTGAAGGGCCCGGGCGATCAGCTCCTTGCCGGTGCCGCTCTCGCCGCGGAGGAGAACGGTGGCGCGGCTGTCGGCCACGCGGGCCACGATCTTGTAGATATCCCTCATCTTCGGGCTGTCGCCCACCACGTTGTCCAGGCGCGGGCTCTCGTCGGCCTCGGGGTGCTCCCGCGGGCACTCGCCCGCCGACCGCGCGTGGTCGGCCGCCTTGCGCACCACGGCGCGGATCTGCTCCATATCGAACGGCTTGGCGACGTAATCGAAGGCACCGAGCTTCATCGCGTCCACCGCCGAGCGCACTGTGCCGTGGGCGGTGATCATCACCGTGACGGCGCCCGGCTGCAGCGTCTGCATCTGCTGCATCAACTCCACGCCCGTCAGCTCCGGCATGATCAGGTCGGACACGAGCACATCCACCTTCCCCTCGGCCGCCAGGGCGAGGGCGCGCTGCGGGGTGTCAGCCGTCAGCACATCGAAGCCCTCGCGCCGGAAGACGGCCTCCAGCACGCGGCGGATGTGCGGCTCGTCATCAACCACCAGGACGCGCGCCGCGGCGCCGGCCACACCTTCGGCCATGAAGCAACTCCCTCCCACTCATCAACGACCCACGCGGAGGTTCTCGGCGCCGGGTGCGCCCGGCAGCCGGATGGTGAACGTGCTCCCCGAGCCGGGCTTACTCTCCACCGACACGGATCCCCCGTGGTTCTCCATGATCTTCTGTACGATCGTCAGCCCCAGACCCACCCCCTTGGCCTTCGTCGTGAAGAAAGGCGTGAATAGCTTATCCAGGTCCTCGGGCGGAATGCCCCGGCCCGTGTCCGAGATAGACACCTCGATGCCCGGCAGAGGCGCCGACACGGTGCGCGTGCGGACCATCAGCGCGCCCCCGTGAGGCATCGCCTGGACGGCGTTCAGGACAAGATTGCGCAGTACGTGGTCAATCTGCTGGGTATCGAACGTACTCGGAGGCACATCCGGTGCCAGATCAACGACGGCCTCGATCCCCTGTCCGGCCATCTGCGGCTTCATCACCTGTAGGAGCTTGCGGATGTTGTCGTGCAGATGGCCCTCCTTCAGGTTGAGGTGCATCGGTCGGGCGAAATCGAGGAACTCCGTCGTGATCCGGGCGAGTACTCCCACCTCCTCCAGGATGATGTCGAGGAACTCGCGCATCGTCACCTGGTCGTGGTACTCGTTCCGGAGATACTGGGCGGCCCCCTTGATGGAGCTGAGGGGGTTGCGGAGCTCGTGCGCCACGCTCGCCGCAAGCTGGCCCACGGCTGAGTCGCCCATCTGCGCCATCCGCTCGTTCAGCGAGTCCTGGAGCCGCAGGATGTCGCGCTCCACCTGGCGCCGCCGCACCGCCACCGAAAGCCCCGCCGCCACGCCCTCCACCACGCAGGTGAGCCGCGCCTCCGCCTCATCCAGAGAGACCAACGCCACTCCCTGCGGCTGCGCGGCGTCGCCCAGTGCCGCAGCCAGCACGCCCGGGAGAATCTCCCGCGCCGCCGACGGGGGCGCACCCTCGCGGCGGCGCGCCCACGGCACGCCGCGCGCCAGCGCCGCCAGCTCCTCGGCGGGACGGGGCAGCGACCCCAAGGCCACTGGCGGCCCGCCTTCCTCGTCCCAAGCCGCCAGCAGAACGCCGCGCACTCCGGGCACGCTCAACACCGCCTCCCCCAGGTTGCGCCATGACGAGCCGTCATCCGCCGGGCCCAGGCACGCGCTCAGATAGCCACAAATATCTATATGATATTCCGGTGTCTTCATCGCTCTCTCATGCGAAGCGGGGTTGATACGGCCTCCGGCAGACGTGCCGGGAGAAGCCCGAAGGCTCGCGCCGTAACGTGGGCTAGTTACCCGGAGCGGAGCGAGGCCAAACATGAGCGCCCGGGGCGTGAGGCCACCCGGGGAGAGTGGCCGGCATGGCAGGAAGCCGGCGCGGACTTGGCGGATGGAGAGCGGCGGCTCCTATCCCCGCTCCATCGTCTCGATGGCCGCCCGCAGCCGCTCGGCAAGCTGCCGCCCCTGCTCCTCGGTGGGGAGCATGACGCCGCAGTTGATGAGACGCGGAAAGCGCTCTTCCGCCACCGGGCAGTCCCCCTCGCGGTACTTCGGGCCGGGGAAGAGAGGATGGCGCTTGAAGGCCGCCCGGCCTGGGTGATCCGGGTCGGTGGCGGCCTGGAAGCAGTCCCACAGGTAAGCGGGCTTGCCGATGAACCCGAAGCGCAGGGGCACCTGCTTCTCGCGCGCGATCTGCTGGAAGCGCGCCAGTTCCATCCCGTAGCGGTCGCCGTCCCAGAAGGAGAGCCAGGTGTAGGCCGAGGGCACGGCCTCCGGGGGGATGGCGCGCGGCTTCAGCCACCGGCACCCCTTGATCGCCTCGTCCAGATGGCGCTGGCAGGCGTTGTAGGTGTCAACGTAGCCTGAGACGCGCTCGAGCTGGGCCAGGCCCACCGCAGCCGTCAGCTCATTCATGCGAAAGTTCAGCGTGAACCACTTGGGTGTCTCGCCGAACGCCCACTCGCCGTACAGCATCTCGTCAATGGCGGGGTCGTCGGTGACGATCATGCCGCCGTCGCCGGTGGGGAGGTGCTTCCCCTGCTGGAACGAGAAGACGCCGACGTGTGCCCGGGTGCCGGCGTGCTTCCCCTTCCAATAGGCGCGAGTGGTATGGGCGCAGTCCTCGATCATGAAGATGCGGTGGGCGTCGCAGATCGCCCGCAGCTCATCAAGGCGCGCGCAGAGGCCCCAGAGGTTGGTGACGATCAACGCCCGGGTGCGCTCGGTGATCTTGCGGCGCACCGAAGCGGGGTCCATCAGCAGCGTGTCCGGCTCGACGTCGGCGAAGACCGGGGTGGCCATCTCGTTGAGCGCGGCGAGGCCGCCGAACTGGACGATCGGGTCGCAGATCACCTCGCTGCCCCAGCCGGCGGGAGAGCAGCTCACCGCCTGCGCCAGGCCGGTCATCGCCGAGCTGCGGCTGATGGCGTGCTGCGCGCCCACGAACTCTGCGAACGCGCGCTCGAACCGGCCCGTCATCCCCTCCCGGCGCCATCCGAGCACGCCGGAGTCGAGCACTTCCTCCAGGTATCCCAGCTCCCTGTCGTCAAAGATGCGCATCGCCTTCTCCTTGTCTCAGAGCACCCGGTCAGCTCCGGCGTAGATGTTGCACGTGTCGCCGCGCAGGAAGCCGACGAGCGTGAGGCCCAGGTCGGCGGAGAGGGCGACGGCGAGGCTGGAGGGGGCCGAGATGGAGGCGACCACCGGGATGCCGGCCATCGCCGCCTTTTGGCAGACCTCGAACGAGGCGCGCCCGCTGAGGAGGAGCACGCGGTCGGGCAGGGGGAAGTGCCCCTTGAGCGCCATGGCGCCCACCACCTTGTCCACGGCGTTGTGGCGTCCCACGTCCTCGCGCGCGCACGCCAGGCGGCCCTCGGCATCGAACAGCCCCGCGGCGTGCAGCCCCCCGGTGGCCTGGAAGCCCTCCTGGACGGCGCGCAGCGCCGGGGGGAGCGAGGTGAGGACGCGCCCGGCAACGGTGAGCGCGCCCGCGAGGGGCCGAACCGCGAGGGAGACGGCGCGGATGCTCGTCTTGCCGCAGACGCCGCAGGCGCTCGCGGCGTAGAAGCGGCGCTCGGGCGGGGTGATGACGCACCCGGAGGCCGGGTGGACCACCACCACGTTGCGCAGGTCGGGCTCCGGCTCATCGGGGCAGAAGCCGATGGCGCCGATCTGCGCCGGCGATTCGACCAGCCCCTCTGTGAGGAGGAAGCCCGCCGCCAGCTCGATGTCGTGCCCCGGGGTGCGCATGAGCACCACCAGGCGCTCGCCGCCGACGCGGATCTCCAGCGGCTCCTCCACCGCCACCACGTCGGCGGCGGCCGCTCGCTCCCCGCCGCCGCAGCGGATCACCGTCACCGGCGCGGCAGCCCCTCCCCCCTCCCGAGCCTTGTCCATCGTGCCCTCCGCGGGCATTATACCAGCGGGCGGAGGTGGGGTCAAGGCGTACTCGCGGGGCGCGGCGTCGGCACCACGAGCACCGGCACCGGGGTGCGCGCCAGCACCGCCTCGGCCGTGCGCCCGGCGATCCGCTCGAAGAAGCCCCCACGGCCGTGGGCGGCCATCACCACCAGGTCCACCGCCTCCTCGCCGATGCAGGCGAGGATCTCATCCGCCGAAGGCCCCCGGCGCACCCGCGACTCCACGGCGACGCCCTCCCCGGAGCAGGCGGCCGCCTGTTCGCGGATGTAGGCCTCGGCCGCGGTGGCGTCCCCCGGCTGGTCGCGGACTCCCAGGTCCGGGCCGGCGAAGGAGGGCCAGGCGGGCACGACCAGCGGCTCGACGACGCGCAGCAAGAGGACGCGCGCCCCGAAGCGGCGGGCGATCTCCCGCGCGTGCGGCAGCGCCGCCTCCGCCGCGGGCGAGCCATCGAGGGGCACCAGGATGCGTGTGTACACGGCCAGACCCCCTTCCGGAGACCGAAGACGGGTGACCGGGCGCCCCTACTCGTCCTCGTCGTCGTCCTCGACCCGGTTCTCTGGAATCTCTACTTCGCGGGTGACGAGGGAGTTCCTGTCAAGGTGAACCGGGCGGACGCCAGGCCCTCGTGCGGCGCCGCGCGACAACCGATTACCTCATGCCTGGCGCAGCGTGGCCTGAAGGTCGCTCGTCGGTTCTCCGGCAGGCCCTCCAGATGGTGGCACGCCGCCCGGCCTTCGAGTGCCTTCTCCCAGGTGGTGCCGGCATGTGGATTGACAGGCAGGCAGGCGTGTGCTATAATGGTACAACGTTCGCGGGACCACGTTATCACTACTCCAGAGTGGCGGTGGGCGGCTTCTCCGGCAGGAAGTCCCCCCCTTCGCCCGTGCATGGCGAGAGGTACAGGCGACTCAGTGGCCATTACGCTGAAGGATGTTGCTCGTGAGGCGGGCGTGGGTGTGGCAACTGCATCGAGGGTGCTGCGGGGAGATCCGCAGCCACTGATTGGCGTGAAGACGAGAGAGAGAGTGCTGGACGCGGCCCGACGCCTGAAGTACCGGCACAACTTGCAGGCCCGCCAGCTCCGCACGGGAAGGAGCGAAGTCGTCGGCATCCTCGCGTGGGGCCTCAGCGGAGGCGTGAACCTGGCAAGGTACCAGGCGGTCGAGCGCGCCATCCGTGCCGGGGGCTACCGGGCGCTGATGGGGCACGCGGCAGGAGACGAAGAGCTGCGGCTTCAGCTCGCGAAGGAGTTCGCAAGCAGCGCGGTGGAAGGCGTCATCGTGCTGAACACCGGCGGCGCGCACGACGCGGCCGTGCAGGTGCTGGTTGAGCGGGGAGTCCCCATTGTCAGCATGGAGCCGCTGGAGGGGCTGTCTGCGGATGTCGTCACCGTGGACCGGCGAGCGGGGGCGCACCTGGTCACGAAGCATCTCCTCGAACTGGGCCATCGCAGAATCGCTTTCCTGTGTGGCAAGCTGACTGTCCCGGCGAACGCAGAACGCTTCCAGGGCTACCGTGAGGCGCTGGGCGAGCATGGGTGCTCCCCGGATGAGGCGCTTCTGGTCCGCATCGCTCGCAGCGATACCTGGGGCCACTACGGCCAGGGCTATGAAGCCGGGCAGCGTCTCCTCGCCGTCCGACCGCTCCCGACGGCAGTGTTCTGCAACAACGATGAAGTGGCCATCGGGGCGATGCGGTCCCTGGGTGAGGCGGGCATCCGGATCCCGGAGGATGTGGCCATGGCCGGCTTCGACGACGCTGAGGCCGCTGCCTATGCGCCCGTTCCGCTGACAACGTTGGCGCAGCCGGTCCAGGAGCAGGCGGCGCGGGCGGTGTCCCTGCTCTTCGAGCGGATCGCCAAGCCGGACGAGGAAAGGCAGCCGCATGCGATCCGGCTCACGCCCCGCCTGGTCGTGCGTGCGTCGTGCGGCGCGGCCGCGGGGCGGAAGAGGATCTGCGAGCACTGAACCATGCCAGGTGTTCGCCCTGAGACGCGGCACACCGGAACATGGGAGCTGGTGCAGATATTGAAGGAGCGTGCGATGATAAGAACGGCACTCGCCGTGATTGTGTGCGTGGGATCCGTGGGCGCGGGGGCGGCGGGAGAGGATGGCCTGAGCGCGCCAGCACTGCCGGACATCGTCTGGCCAACGGAGTGGACCGCCTTCGGGTCGTACACCATCCAGCGCATGGGCGTGTACGGAGAGCCGGCGGCTACAGACCTGCTGCCCGGCGAGGCGCTGAAGACCATCCCCAAGGAACTGCTGATCGGAGACCAGCGCTTCCCGGGGCAGCCTCTGCGCCTGGAAGACGGCCGCGTGGACCTCGCCCAGCAGATGCCGCCGGTCTCAACGAGGGGCGGCAGGACGGCTTACCTGATGGCGCCCATCACCGCGACGGCGGACACGATTGTTCAGATCGGGGCCGGAGCCAACTGGTGGATGCAGTGGTGGGTGGACGGGAGGCCGGTCTACGGTACGATTGGGAAGTGCGGGAACGGCACCGTCCCGATCACCGCACGCGACCACGTCTTTGACGTCGCGCTGACCAAGGGCCAACACGTCCTGGCCGTGGCCGTGATTGAGAACAACAACAGCCTCTTTGAGCTGGCTATCGCCGGCCCTCAAGAGCTTCGGGCCAAGCCGTTGAGTTTCGAGGAGGCCATGGCGGCGGGCAAGCGGCATTACGCCCGGCCCCACTGGTCCACGCCGTTGGACTTCTCCGGGGCTCGGGCGAGCTTCCAGCAAGCCCTGAAGATCGCCGCCACCGACGAGGAGCGAGCAGAGGCGCTACTGGCCGTGGCACAGAATGACCTGTGCGACATCCAGAGGCTCGCCGCGGCGGACGCCCCGGCGGTCCGCAGGGAGTTCACCGCGGCCGGAGCGCTGGCCGGAGCGCTGGCCGGGCAGAAGGCGCGCGCCGCGCTGGGCGTCGGGGAAACCTGGCTCCTGGAGAACAACTGCGCCCGGGCTCGGGAGGCGTTTGCCCGGGCACGGACCCTCTCGGACGAGCCGGGGTGGTCCCCCGTGGTGCAGTTCGCCGTGGCTCGGTTGTACCTGCAGGAGAGGAACAACGCCGCCGCGCGGAAGGAGCTGACGGATCTGGCCGCCCGGACGGATCTGGATCCCACTCTCAAGTTCGATGCCCGCCTGCACCTGGAGGCTCTGGATGTGGCGGAGCGAATCCGGCCCGACCATCCCAGGCTCTTCTTCAATGCGAATACGTGGCCGGTGGTCAAGGCTCGGTTGGAGGCCGACGCGCGGGGCTTCCAGCAGCTTCGGCAGCAAGTCGGGGAGCTACCGGAGGAGTTCGGGATCAGGGACTGTGGCAGCGACCTGATGAGAGCAGCGCTCGTCTACCGGGTTACGGGAGACCCCGCTCTCCTGGGCAAGATCCGCAAGATGCTCAGGGCGACCGTGAATCACTACCTGGCGCGGGCGGATTTCAACGCTCACGTGGAGTCCCGAGTTGGCTTCCTGGCGGCTCTGGACTGGGTGTGGAACGACCTGCCTCCCGCAGAGCGAGAAGGTCTCGCACACGACATGCTTCGCCATGCCTATGGGCGGCACGTGGAGGACATGCTGCCGTTCGGAAAGGGCGCAGACCGCGATTCCTACTACTACATGCCGATGATGCACTGGTATGTCGGCCTGACAACCCTGGATCCAGGAATGGAACCGGCGGACTACATGCGCGCGCTGGCCGAGCTGGGACGCGGCTACGATAACCACGTGCTGGCGAGCTTCGGGGGCCGCCTGGAACTGATGAAGGACCGGGGCATGGTCACCAGGGTCGAATACGCCTTCATCGACCTGCCCACGCCCACCTGGACATTCCTGCAGTGCTGGCAGTCGGCGGTGGGCCCGATCCCGGACGAATGGACTCTTGCCAGCGGCATCGCTCCAAGCTGCGTGTTGAGAAACGTGCTGGGGTTCAGAGGGGGAGCGCAGGGCGAGCCGGGCTTCCGCCACTTCAACTACGGCCACTCCTGGAATCACAAGGGTGGCTGGATCACCGGGCGGCTCCTCTATGACAACCTGGGGCAGTTCATGCACTTCTTCTCCAAGAGCCAGCCGGAAGAGGCCGGGATCGCCGCCTACCTCCGGCAGGAGATGGAGGCAGCCGGGTGTGTCGGCGAGGGGCACTACGTCGTTTCCCCCTACCTTCTGGACCTGGCGGGGGCGCCCGCGCCGAAGGTGCCGGACGGTCTCCCTGTGGCGCGCTTCTATCCCGCCAACGGGGTGGCGGTGATGTCTTCGGGGTTCGACCCAGGCAGCTCGACCTACGCGCTCTTCGCCTGCGGGGGCGCGACGGCCGGTCAGGAAGAGCTCGACGCCGGCCACTTCACCATCTACAAGAAGGGCTACCTGGCGCTGGACAGCGGCACCCGCGCTCAGTGGGCAGGCCCGCGCCCTGCGAGCCCGGGGGAGTACGCGTTCCAGAGCGTGGCCCACAACACCGTGCTCATCTACATGGCGGATGAGGCGCTGCCGCGCCAGTGGCGCCCGCCCGCCATCAACTGCGGCGGACAGACCAAGCTGCCCGACCGAGCCAGAGTGCTGGCATTCGAGACCGATCCGCACTTCGCCTACACTGCGACCGACGCCACCGATACCTATCATTCCGACAAGTGCGCGCAGATGGTGCGCCAGTTCGTGTACCTGCCGCCGGATCACTTCGTCGTCTTCGACCGCGTCGTGTCGAAGAAAGCGGAGTACCCGAAGACGTGGCTGCTGCACACGGCCAACGAGCCGACAATCGTGGGCAAGGAGTTCCGGGCGGACCAGGAGAACGGACGGATCTTCTGCCGGACGCTCTATCCGCTGGACGCCGTTCTGGAGAAGGTCGGCGGTCCGGGCAAGGAGTTCTGGGCGGATGGCCGCAACTGGCCGATCCCGAACTCTCCTGGTATCCTGCGGGCGATGGGCATGACGGACGCATCGGACGTGCCTGAGAACGTGGGCCGCTGGCGCGTGGAGGTGAAGCCCGGCGCCGCCCGGCAGGAGGACTGCTTCCTCCATCTCATCCAGGCATCCGACCAAACGGTCGTGAAGATGGCCGAGAGCCAGGTGAGCGACCAGGGCAACCAGGTGGAGATCACCTTCACCGTGGCCGCGCGCACGTTCACCGTTGCCCTGAACCGGACGGGTGAAGTGGGCGGGCGGGTCCGCATCGCCGAGGGGGAGAGGGTGCTAGTGGACCGCGCGCTGACGCAGGAGACCATGCCCCAGAGCGGCCTGGCGCTGGACACCAGCAAGTAGAGCGGCGGATGGCGCCGCAGCCCGGCAGCCCTGCCGGGCACATCGGCGCCTCCTCGCTCCGGTCCTTCTTCACGCACTGGCGGCGTCCGGGGCCGTGCCGTATTGTCGTCGGTACACTTATCACTGAAGTGGGTCATGGCGTTTCCTCCTGACGAATGGTGGCTTGCTCTCTCTCCATACCCCGAAAGGAACGCCATCCCCCATCTGATTGCCGTCGTGCCGCGCTGTGCTTGGTGGTCCAGTGACCACGACACAGACGAATCGGCGAAAACAGGTTGTATGGTGCCGTGCTCGCATCAAGGGGAAGAGAGATGGCCGCGGCCAGGGCGAACCAGCGTGTTCGC
>JACQGM010000191.1 GCA_016199585.1 Armatimonadota bacterium | reverse complement strand
GCCGGCGTCGGTCACCAGGCCGGTGATGATGTTGGCGTCTTCCGGGTCGGTGGCGGCGCGGATCAGGGCCGTGACTTCGTCGAACTCCTCGATGAGGAAGTCCTCCGGCGCCGTGATGTTCACCAACACGCCGCGCGCCCCCTCGATGGAGGTTTCCAGCAGCGGGCTGGAGGTCGCCGCCCGGGCGGCCTCGGCGGCGCGGTTCCCCCCGGAAGCGATGCCGATCCCCATCAGCGCCGTGCCGGCATCGCTGACGATGGCGCGCACGTCGGCGAAGTCTACGTTCCAATCGCCGGTGACGTGGATGATCTCGGAGATGCCCTGCACGCCCTGGCGCAGCACGTCGTCCGCCAGCCAGAACGCCTCACGGAGCGAGAGCTTCCGGTCGGCGATGAGGAGCAAGCGGTCATTGGGGATGGTGATGAGGGCGTCCACCTTCTCCGACAGCCTGTGAAGGCCCTCCTCGGCGATGCGCCCCCGGCGCGGCCCCTCGTTCCGGAAGGGGCGGGTGACCACACCCACGGTGAGCGCGCCCTGCTCGCGGGCGATGCCGGCCACCACCGGGGCCGCGCCGGTGCCGGTGCCCCCGCCCATGCCGGCGGTGATGAAGACCATGTCGGCGCCATCCAGAGCGCGCTTGATCTCCTGGCGGCTCTCCTCGGCGGCGCGCTGGCCCTTCTCCGGGTCGCCGCCGACGCCCAGCCCACGAGTGAGGGTCGCGCCGATCTGCATCCGATGCACCGCCAGGGAGGACTCCAGCGCCATGGCATCGCTGTTCATGGCAAGGAAGTCAACGCCGGCGACGCCCACCGCCACCATGCGATTGACGGCATTCGACCCGCCACCCCCGACCCCCACGACCTTGATGCAGGCCCGCTTTTCGAGATCCATGCTTCAGCCCTCAGGAGAACACGCGCCGCAAGGCATGGCGCAGGCGCAGCCAGAGTGCCCGCACCAGGCTGCTGTTCCGCAGATCGCCGGCCCGGTAGGTGCTGGCGGCGTAGAGCACCAGGCCCACACCCGTTGCGAACTCGGGCCCGTTGAGTGAGCCGGTGGCGGCAGCCGGGTCGAGCGGCGTTCCGAGGCGCACCGGCACTCCCAGGACACGCGCGGCCACCGCCAGCGTTCCGGGGAGGCGGCTGCCGCCGCCGCTGAGGACCAGGCCCGCGGGGAGCTGGCCGGCGGCGCCGGCGCGCTCGATCTCCGCCTGCACCAACTCGAAGAGCTCTTCCATGCGCGGCTGCACGATCTCGCCGATGATGCGCCGCGGCACGCGCGTGCCGTCGCCTTCGGGTTGGCCCACCGGGGTGATGGCGACCGCCTCGGCCTCATCCACGCTCTCTTCGAGGGCCGTGCCGTGGGCCAGCTTGATGCGCTCCGCCTCGCCGCGGGCCACCCGCAGTCCCACGGCCAGGTCGTTGGTCACGTGGTTCCCCCCCACGGCGATGACCGCCGAGTGGAACACCGTGCCGAGGCGGAAGAGCGCCACATCGCTGGTGCCGCCGCCGATATCCACCAGCGCGACACCCAGCTCGCGCTCATCCGGCGTGAGCACCGCCCGGGCAGTGGCCAGTGGCTCAAGGATGATCCCGTGCGGCACGATGGACAGGTCCGCCTCGTGCACGCACTTGATGACGTTCTGGATCTGGCTGCTCTGGGCGGTGATGACGTGCGACTCCACCTCCAGGCTGGAGCCGGACATCCCCACCGGGCGACGGATTCCCGCGTGCCCATCAATGCTGAAGAGGCGCGGGATGTTGTGGATCACCTCCCGGCCGTCGGCCGCCACTCCCCGCTCCGCCGCCTCCAGCACCTGCGCCACATCCTCTTCGGCAATGTCGCGGAACTTCTGGATCGGGACGCTCGCCTCCCGGTTGCAGGACGCCACGTGCTGACCGGTGACGCCCACCGCTACCGAGCGGATCTGGTACCCGGTCATCTTCTCGGCCTGCGCCACGGCGTCGGCCACCGCCTCCGCAGTGGCGCGAATATCAACCACGATGCCCTTGCGCAGGCCCTCGCAGGGCACGAGGCCGTGTCCGGCCAGGGCTACGCCGTCTTTGGATACCTCGCCGACCACCGCGCACACTTTGGTCGTGCCGATGTCGAGGCCAACAATGATCTCTGATCTCGCCAAGGCAACACCAGGGGCTGGGATTTCAGACTTCAGATTTCAGATTCTCGATTTCTCGTTTGCCCGGCATCCGGCTTGAGCGGCGCTCTCCCCGGCACCCGCGCTCCCTTCGGCAAATCGGAAACCAAACACCTGAAATCTGAAGTCTGAAACCCCTCAGGGCATCTCGCGGTAGGCGCGCACGCGCATGACGAGCAGGCGGCGCACATACCCCAAGTTTGTGAACATCCGTATCCCGAGCGCCACGACGGCGGCCAGGTACAACTCGCGCAGGCCGATCAGGTCTCCCAGCCAGACGATGGCGGTGGCCGCCAGCATGTTGATGAAGAACCCGGTGACGAACACGTAGTCGTCGAACCGCTCTTCGAGGCCGGCCCGCAGGCCGCCCAGCACGGTATCGAGGCCGGCGAGGAGCGCCACCGAGAGGTAATTGGCGTACTCGACCGGCACCAGGGGCGGGAGCGCGAAGATCAGCGAGAACCCGCCCAGGAGAGCGCACGCAGGCGCGAGCCACACCATCAGCGGCCTCCTTCCTTCCTCGGTCCCTCTGTCTCCTGTTCCACCGGAACGGCGCGGGCGTGCCGCAGCGCCACCGGCCCGGTGAAAGCCGGCACCCGCAGCTTCGATTCCTCCTTCACGGCTACCGGAAAGCCGAGCGACTTCAGCCCCTCCATCACCCCGCCGGGAATGGTCATGCCGCTGGTGAGCACCGCCGGGTCGCCGATCGCTTTCACCACGTAGGGGGTGCCGATCGGCACGTTGTTCACGTGCGTCACCGGGCCGACGCACCGGATCGCCGAGCGTTCCACCAGACGCTGGCCGTTGACGGAGACCGCCTCCGCGCCGGCCGCGCGCAGTTCGTTCACCACCCGCTGGAGGTCGTAGTCGTGGAGCATCAGCCCCTCGATCTCCTCCGGGTTGGTGGTGGCGGCGCGGAAGGTACTATCGTTGAGAGTGATCACCACGCCGGGGCCATCCAATTCGGCGAGGCCCGTCAGCACCTTGTACTTTTGCAGGTCCTTGTTGAGCACCTCGCCCGCCTCCGTCCGCTCAGCCAGGGCCTTCTCCAGTTCGGTGATCCGGTCGAGCCGCACCTTCATCTCGACGCGCTGGTCTTCCACCTCCGCGCGCGCCGTCCGCAGCCGCTCCGCCAGGTCGTTCACCCGGAAGGAGGTGCCCGTCCCGCCGAGCGCTTCGATCACCGCCTTCTGGGTACGCAGGCTGGCCGCCAACAGCGCCCCCGTGATGAAGGAGATCGCCGTGACGTACCAGACCCAATGTCGAACGTGCTTGTGCCGCACCTCAATCTTGCGCAATTCCCCGACCGACATGAGGCGCATCCTCTCCAGCGCCGGCCGGCGCCGTCGCATGGCGGGGGCCGCGAGGGGCGACACCCGGCGGCCGAGGCTTCCAGGCGGGCGCTTCCGGGCAACTAAGGTCAATATATTCGCAGTCGCTGCGGATGTCCGGGAGGCTCTGTTCCAGCGCGGCCAGGAGGGCGAGTTTCTCACTCAATTGTTCCGGTGGGCCTATCCGGACCTCATGGGCGACGGCTCCCCTATTAAAGCACAGATTGCCGTTTTGGTCAATAGAAACCCGGGCCAGTTGCTGGCCGGGAATCGCCGTCGCGGCGGCGGCCAGGCACTCTCTCAGCACCCGGGCGGCCTCCGCCGGGATGCGGTCGCCGGGGCGCAGCTTCCGGCCTTCGAGCCCGCTGACCAGCGGTATCGCGCGCGGGGGCGACAGTTCGGGGCGGAACGCCACGCCTTCGCCATCCACGGTGAACAGTCCATTCTGCGCCGCCACGCACGCCATCGGCCGGCGCTCGCGCACGCGGATGAGGATGCGGTCCGGCGGGAGCCGGTGCAGCGATACCTCGGCCACGGCCGGAAGCCCTCGCAGCCGCGCGCGCGCCCGCTTCACGGGCGCCCGAAAGAGGTTGACCCCCGGCGCAAGCCCCGCGCGGCGCACCACCTGCTCGCGCGTGAGGACCCGGGTGCCCCGCACCTCGACGCGCGCCAGGTTGAAGCGCGGGTCCTTCAGGCCCACGGCTGCCGCCTCGACGATGAGGATAGCCAGCAGCCAGAGCACGCGCGGGATGCGCCGCCGCCGCCGGTTCCGCCGCACCCGACGCGGTGAACACGCCCGCGCCGCCGTCCGACCCACGCCGCGGCCCGAAGTGTGACGCCGTCTCATCCGAACCCCCTGCCGGTCACTCCAAGGCGAACTCAATCAGCATCTCCACCAGCGCCGGGAAGGGGATCCCGTCGGCTGCCGCAGCGCGCGGCAGCAGGCTCGTCTCCGTCATCCCGGGGATGGTGTTCGTCTCCAGCACCCAGATCCCGTCTTCGGCAACGATCATATCGGTGCGCGACATGCCCCGGCACCCGAGCGCATGGTGCGCCGCCGTCGCCAACTCCTTCGCGCGCGCCGTCGCCTCCGCGGGGATCCGCGCGGGGACGATCTCCTCGGTGGCCCCGGGCGTGTATTTCATCTCGTAATCGTAGAACCCGCTGCGGGGCACGATCTCCACCAGCGACAGCGCCCGCGGCTTCCCGTTCCCCAGCACCGCCCCGGTGATCTCCACCCCGGCGATGAAGCGCTCCACCAGCGCCTCCGCGTCGTAGCGGAAGGCCAGATCCAACGCCGGGAGCATCCGGGCGCGCTCGCGCACGATGGTGATGCCGATGGTGGACCCCTCGCGGCACGGCTTGACGACCACCGGAAGCGGGAAGCTCGCCATCGCGCGCTCGCGGGTCGCCGCGTCGGCATCCGCCGTCAGCGTGATGAACTCGGGAGTCGGGATGCCCGCGTCCCGGTAGATCGCCTTCGAGCGGATCTTGTCAATGGCGAGCGCGCTCGCCAGCACGCCCGACCCGGTGTAGGG
>JACQGM010000197.1 GCA_016199585.1 Armatimonadota bacterium | reverse complement strand
GTAGCGCGCCAGCTCCGAGGCGGCGAACTCCATCGGCGCCGACGCGGGCGACACGACCTCGACCGTCGGCGGGCGCTCCGCCGACGCCGTCCATGAGGCGGGCGACGCACCATCAGCCTGCGCGATGCTCCCGAACGAGACGATGCCGCTCAGCACTCCCAGCACTCCCATCTGTCTCGGTGTGACCATCCGGATGCCCTCCGAGCCGGGGCGCGTGGCGGGTCCGCGTCCGCGGTGTTGTACTCGGTCCCTTCGCCGCGACTCCCGCAGGCCCCTCTCGCTCCGCACGGGAGCCTGCAGCGCCCCTATTGCTCGCCGGGGGTGTCTTCTTCCGGCTCCTCTATATCCACCACCACGGCACCGCGCGCACGCCCGGCACGACCTGATCTTAGAGAGTGTGTGAGAAGGTCGGAGACTGGGAGAACTCCCAACACAGAGGCCACTGAAACCCACAGAGGCCGCTGAGGATCGAAAGGGATCCTCCCGAATCTCAGTGCTCTCTGCCGCCTCTGATGTCTCTGAGTAGGGGTTGCTCCGGGTCCTCTGGCCTTCTCATACGCGCTCTCACATTCTCGCGGATTGAAAGTCAAGTTTTGAATCCGCGCCATCGCCGCAGGTCTCGGGCGGCGCCTACCTCCCCCGCACGTCGTAGCACCAGAGCGTCTCGTGGTACCGCAGGTACAGCCGGCCGTCCAGGAGGACCGGGTGCGCCCAGACGTCGCGGCGGCGGGCATTGACGAGTTGGAAGCGGCCCAGCACCTCGAAGCGGTCGGGCAGCGGGCGGAGGAGGGCGGCGGTGCCATCCTCGCCCAGGCAGTAGAGGCGGCCATCGGCGTAGATGGCGGCGCCCTTGTAGAGGTCCGGGAGCTCGTGCCGCGCCTCCCCCGTCCGCCAGTCGAGGCAGTGCCAGTGCCGGGTGCGCGAGTAGCCGGCGCCGAAGAGGAGGCCGTCCACCAGCACGGCGCCGCCGCAGAGGGTATCCAGGGTCGTTCGCCAGGCGGGATCGGCGGCTACCCCCGCCCGGGTGGCCTTCAGGCGGTAGAGCGCGCCGTCCGGGCCATAGGGGGCGACGTAGAAGAGGGAGCCGCCGCCGTAGACGGGCGAGGCGACGGTGGCGTGGTTGCGCCCCTCGCAGGGCACGCTCCAGAGGAGCTTCCCGGTGTCGGCGTCCACCCCGAAGCCGTGCCGCGAGGAGTTCCCGGCGATGAGCCGCCGGCCGGCGTGGCGGAAGAGGATCGGCGAGGCGTAGGTGGCGTCGTCGCCGGGGATCGGCTCGGTGGTCCACACTGTCTTCCCGGTGCGCGCGTCGAGCGCGGCCATCAGCGCCTTCGACCCGCCGGGGGTGACGAGGACGCGCGGGCCATCCACGAGGAGGCACTCGCTCATCGCCCAGGTGATGTTCCGTCCCCCGAAGCGCGGGAGCACGTCCACGGCCCACACCTCGCGGCCGGTGGCGGCCTCCAGGCAGGCCACCCGGCCGTGAGCATTCATGTGGTAGAGGCGGCCCCCGGCGTAGGCGCAGGAGGCGCGCGCCCCTGGGTACTGCCCCTTCCAGGCGGCGCCGTTCTTCGCCTGCCAGAGCCTCTTGCCGCTCCGGTCGAGGGCGAAGATCACCAGGTCGTCGCCCACCTCCCCGGTGATGAAGAGGCGGCCGCCGGCGAGGATCGGCGAGGACCAGCCGACGCCGAGGCCGCCCGCCTGCCAGAGGAGAGGGGGTCCCTGGGGCGGCCAGGAGGGGAGCAGCCCCTTCTCGCGGGAGATGCCGTCGCGCCGGGGGCCGCGCCACTGGGGCCAGCCCCGCTCCGGCGAGACGATGTAGCCGTCCGGGCCGCCCCCACTCACCGCGGGCGCCGGTCCGGGGAAGCCGGCCAGCGCCGCCGCCAGGCCCGCCGCGAGGAGGGCCAACACGCACTTCGTCTGCATGTCACCAGGGTTCCCCACGGGAGGCGGCGCTTCCTGCCGGGCGGTACCAGCCTTCGTGGGCGCGCGTTTCCAGGGCGGGGCTTCGGCGCCGGGCAGCGGAGGAGAGACGGCGCGGGCACAGGTGCCCCCGCGCCGCCCCGTCCGCTCACCGCTTCAGCACGTAGTGGTACCGTTCGAGGTACCAGTCATCGCCTTCATGGGAGTCGACGCGGTAGAACTCTTTGGCGACGAACTCCGGTGGGAGGTCGGCCCAGCCGTAGGTCCAGGTGTTCCCCTCGGCCAGGGGAAGGTAGCCCTCGCCGCCGACGATGGCGTGCTCCTGGAGCTGGATGGTCGCCTCGTCGCCCTCGGCGGGCTGCACGTGAAGCTGTACCAGCCCGACGCCCGGCGCCCACCAGGCGCGGCGGGTGCCGCAGCACCAGTGCCGGTTGGACCGCCTCCGTCTCTCCGGCGCATCGTCAGGCTGGTGGCTCTCAGCAGTAGTCTGCTCCATCAGCAGGCAGTTCTCGAACGCACCTGCCGGCACCGTCACGCTTTCGCCCGCACTCCTCACCGTAACCGTCGTGTGTAGCGGCTGGTTGGAGTAGGAGAGCGCGTCTCCCGACCAACTGCCACCCACCGGCACCGAGACATCGAGGAACTTGCGCACGTGCGAGACCTGATAGAACACAGAGCTGATCTCCAGCGACCGAGGCGCAGCGTCTCTTCCCGCTCTGGTCCCGTAGCCTGGCTCGCCCAGGAGGCTCACAGCGCCCTGGTTGGCTTCCAGGGCGACTGCAGTGGCACTCCACTCGACGAGGCTGGCAAAGCGTTCCTCCCCGACCTCCGCCAACAGGTCGAACACTGCCTTGCAGACGGCTACCCAGTCATGGCTCCCCGCTCTCGCCGCCAACGGCAGCGCCTGCTCAATGTACCGCTTTGCCTCTGCAACCCTGTTCTCCTTCAGGGGCCAGTTGGCACGCCCCATCAGAACGCCGACCTGTCCCTTCAGATCCCCCAGTTCCTCGAAGAGCTGTAACGCCCTACGGTAGCACTCCTCTCGCTTCTCCGGATACCCCAGGAAGTAGTGGGTGATACCGATCTTCTCCGTCACCATCGCCTGAGTCGCACCGTCACCCAGGTCCTCTGCAATCCCCAGAACCCGCTCCTGGAGCGCCAGCAGATCCCGCCAGCCAGTGTGGTACTCCGAGGCTCTTGCCTTGTCCCAGAGCGCCTGCATCTTCAGCCGGTCTCTTTCCGGCCCAGGGGAGAGTTGGTCGGATGCCGCCAGTGCCTCGTCGTAACAGCGCAAGGCATCCACCCGCCGGTTTCCTGCGGATGCTTCCTCTCCCCGGCGAATCGCCTCCTCCACCACTTGCCGGGTGAAGCCCGGGTCGGGCTTGCTCGCGTTGAGCTCGTCGCTCACCATGCCCACCATCTCCTCTCTCAGTTGCCGCTTGGCGTGTTGGAGACGGCTGCGGACGGTGCCGACCGGCACTTCCAGGAAACCGGCGATCTCCTCGTGCGAATAACCGTTGATGTAGGCCAGAGTCACGGTGAGGCGCGTCTTCCCAGGGAGCCTCGCCAGCGCCTGGCGCACCACCAGGCGCGCGGCCAGGCGCTCCACGTCTTCCTCCGGCGCCGGTGTTCCGGCCGGAAGATCCCGCTCCGCCAGGGCATCGAGGGAGAGCGCCGCACGGCTCCGCCCGCGCAGGATACCGGCGCAGACGTTCGCGGCGATGCGCCGCAGCCAGGGCCCGAAGCGCTCCGGCTCGCGCAACTGCGCCAGGGACAGGTAGGCGCGCACGAAGGCCTCCTGCGCGGCGTCCTGCACCTCCTCGGCGCGCCCGAGGTAGTGGTAGGCCACTCCGAGCACCGCGTCGCGGTAACGGTCCACCAGCACCGCGAAGGCATCCCGGTCGCCGCCCCGTGTTCTTCGCACCAACTCCGCATCGTCGGCTGCCATCGTCCTGTCGTCTCCTCTATGGATCAAGATGCAGCGGCAGGGAGGAAGTGAGCATGGCGAGGAACGGGCATCCATCGCGGTACCGGAGCGGCGAGGAGAGAGCGCCCTATCCTGCTGCCGAGGTCAGCATTCGGCGCCCCTTCACGGCTAAGCAGCCCGCTGGAGTGAAGGGGCAGTTTCCGTGTAGG
>JACQGM010000190.1 GCA_016199585.1 Armatimonadota bacterium | reverse complement strand
GAGAGGAGCGGAACGATGTTTCCTTCTGTCTGGCAGTGGGGGGGGGAGCGTGGGATGGGCGTGTGGGTGCATTCCGAATCTGCTATTCTGCAGCAGGATGTAGAGTAGCGCGTTCTCCTGTGTCTCGACGGCCACCTCCGGGGCCGTCGCCTTCCTTCTCCAGGTTCCCCGCGGCACTCCTGCTGATGGCCGGTCTGCTGCTCGGAGCCTCCTTCCCGGCGCTTGCCCTCCCCGCGGCAGGCGACTTCGACATCCACGTGGACTGGGTGAGCGACTACACGACGAACCCGGTCACGGAGGCGTGCGCCTACAGCGGCACCGTCGCCGCGGGCCTCGTCTGCCCCGTGGTGCGCGTCCGCTTCAACCGGGACTGGTACCAGGGCTACGTCTGGGTGACGAGCATGACCATCCACGAGGTGGCCGATCACGTCCCCGATGTCGCGGGCGGCACGGGCGGCATGGACGTGAACCAGCGGCGCGAGGCGTGCGGCGACCCCGACCCCGAAGAGGCACCGGGCATGGTGTACTTCAACGACTCCTGGGAGGAGTGCATCGCGGGGCACAACAGGTCGCACACTATCACGGTGGAAACCGAGTACCTGGACATCGTGACGGAGGAAGTGTACCCGGGCCCCACGCGCAACATCACGGTGGATCCGCAGAACCTCACGGTGACCGAGACCACCCCGGCGGGGGCCACGCCGATTCTCTGGGACCCGGGCACGATGACCTCGGTGCCCGTCACGGTGAAGGCGACCCTCCAGAAGCGCGAGGAGTACACGGCAAGGCTCCAGGTCTACGACCACACGCAGACGTGCGTGCGCACCCTGACCCAGAGCGAGACGATCGGCCCCGGGCAGGCGACCGTCACCTTCCAGTGGGACGGCAAGGATGGCGAGGGGCAGACCCTCCTCAAGGGCGTCTACTACTTCCGTTCCGCCTTCGCTCTCCCTGACTTCGAGGAGTACGACAAGTCGATCTTCCTGACAGTGGAGTCGGTCAGTGAGGAGTACGACCGCGTCGACCCGCAGACCGGCGACTTCGTCTACAACGTCACCTACTCGCTCTCGGGCATCGGGGAGACCGAGTGTACGGAGTGCAACATCGCGGTCTACGACCCGGACCTCCTGCTGCGGAAGAGCGTGTCGGTCCCCACTTCGCTCGGCGAGCCCCACGAGGTGGAGGTGCCGCTGCAGATGGACAAGGGGGGGAGGTGGGTCTTCGTCGTTCAGGCCACCGACAACGGCACGACCCTCGACAAGGGCCACATCGACCGTCCGGCGCTCCAGAAGGCCGCGAACCGGATTACCACGACCTGGGACGTGGGAGAGGAGATCTCCGTCACCGTCACCACGCCGGTGGCCAACCAGGGCATCGGGATCAACGGCCGCCTGCAGTGCAGCGCCACGGCGACGGACATGGACCACTGGAGCCGCTTCCCCTTCGCCAGCGGAAACGGGGCGGACGTGATCGCGTCGTACACGTGGTCTTGCCCAGCCTATGACTTCTGGCTGAACGGAGAGCCAATTGCAGAAGTCCGTGAAGCATACGACATATAGTGTTTCACGTACATTAATCGCACTATATGCAGGACTTCTGCAATTAGCTCCGGAGTAAACACGGGGCCCAATGTCACCTGGCTCGCCCCCGGTACTCCCGGGCTGTATACGATCAAGTGTACCGTGGATGACGTGGGCCAGGTGGCTGCGCCCGACATCGGCACGCGCGACGACCCGGCGAAGGTCGTAGAGCGAGTGGTCCAGGTCATCCGGCTGGACAAGGTGCGCCTCTACTTCAGCCACGGGAGCAGCGCCCCCGACGACGCCTACCCCGACACCGGCAGCCAGTTCCACACCCGGGCGGTGGTGTGGGCCACCTGCACCAGCCAGAACGCCTACTGCGGTGTTCTGTTTGACGAGAACCGGACCTGGTGGACGACGGGGTTGGAGGGGCCGCTGTCGGAGCCCGACCCGCCACCGCCCAGTCCTGGTACATTCACCGGAACAGTCATGGACCAGTGGCCGAGCAACTGGCCGCCGGTGACCGTTGTGTGGACGCGCCTCAAGCACGTCGCCTCCGCAGCGGACGGATCCCACAACCGGATCTACTCCTACGACGAGTATCCCTACCTCACCGGTTGGGGTGAAGACAACCGCACTTACAGCACGCCTGGCATTCGCCGGCTGCGGGCAACCGCCACGATGGACGCAGAGGAGCCCTGGGTGCAGAGCAAGGTCTCCACCGACCTGAACGGAGACGGTGCCCCGGACGGGAACGAGTGGGCACTGCGGATCTGCTGCAAGGATCCCACCATCTACGTGGAACCTGATCCTCCGCCGGCCAACTCAGCGCAGCGCCGAGACTACGTGGAGTGGCTCAGCACGTACGATTGGGAGCCATACGAGTGGGGAGGCGAGGGCTACGGCGGCAGGGATCGTGGGGGCCAGTATGCGGGTGGTGCCGCAACCTACGACGGATATGGCATCGACTGCTCGGGGCTGGTATGCTGTGGCGCCTACCGCGCTGGCTACAACTGGAGCCCCTGGCGCACAGGTACGGTTGGTCTCGCTAGCTCGGACTACAGCGAGGCGGTGTCGGCCGAGGAATTCGCGCCTGGCGACATCCTGGTCCACCCAGGTGTTCATGTCCTCACCTTTGCTCACTGGATCGGCGATCCCGTGGACGATATCTGGATCATCCACGCTTCGGGAACGGCTGCACGGGTCATCCAGGAGGCGTCCACGATCTCCCAATGGACCAGCAGTGGCTTCCTGCGTCGGCGACTCAGGCAGCGTTGAGGAGGGGGTGCTCGAAATGGTACGGAAGAACACGTCTCGTGTTATCTGCAACCTATG
This sequence comes from Armatimonadota bacterium, assembly GCA_016199585.1. GTDB lineage: Bacteria > Armatimonadota > JAAZEB01 > JAAZEB01 > JAAZEB01 > JACQGM01. Next base: position 6,584 of record JACQGM010000190.1, on the reverse strand, counting down.
CTGGCTGCTGGCGGCAGCCTTCACACCGGGCGTTGCCCGCGCGCAGGGATACGTACCGGAATGGCTCTACCACGTCGAGTTCGGCGCGGAAGACCAGCAAGTGGGAGTGGCGTTTGGTGACGATGGCCCACCCGCCGGTCCTAAGGACCTTGCCGCAGGTCCCGATGGCACTCTCTACCTCGCAGACCGAGTGAACCACTGCGTCAAGGCGTTCGACGCTGCGGGGCGGCTGCTAATGCGCACGGAACGCGACCTTCTACGTGTGAACCACGCGGCCATCCTACCCTCGGACGACGTGCCGGTGATGCACGCAGAACCGCTGTTCAACGTCAATGCCATTGCTGTAGAGCAGGCTACCGGAAGTGTGTATGCGCTCTGGAGTGCGAGCCTGAACCTGCTATCCAAGTTCGCCGCGGACGGGAGCCACCTGTGGACGATCAACACCTTCGAGGCGCTCCCGCGTGGGCTGGGGAGCGCCGGCTTGCCCAGCGTCGCTCCCGGCGGCAACGTCTGTTTGGGAAGAGGGAGACGATCTCTCGCGGTGCTCGACGGGGCGGATGGCCGGTTCCATGGGGTGCTCGAGGGCAACTACTGCACCGAGACGGGGCGGACTTACTCGGTGATGCGCGTCGCACCCGGCGATCTGTACGGATCTCGCGTGGTCGTCCGCAACACGCAGGGACTCCCGATGGCCGACTACATCCTCCAGCCGGTGCCGCCACAGTTCTCGCTCTTCGCCGGTGTGGAGTTAGGGGGCAGGGGCACGCTCGATGCCCACGACTATATGTATCGGGTAGCTCGCGCCAAGAGCCCGGTACCGCTGCCGCTCTCACCGACACTGACGGCGTATACGGACATCGTCGTCACGCGCTACTCCCCCGCGGGGGTGCCGGTGGCGCACCTGCGCTTCCCGGGTCTGCCTTTCGACATCCCCCGGGGCGTGGCCGTAGACCCGGCGGGGAACCTCTACCGCCTCGCCTTCGATGCCACCGGGATGAACGTCATCCGCTACCGTCTCCTGCCGGGGCCGTTCGCCGGCCTGCAAACGCTGCACGAGCTCCCCAGCCTGGCGCTGGAGGGCACCCCGCACGTCCCGCTGCGCACCCTCGCCGAGAGCGCCAGGCTCCCGGTGCAGTGGGATCCGAAGCAGGGGGTAGCAGTCGTGGGTGCCAGCGAAGATGGCGAGAGCGCGACCGAGGTGGCGCGGTTCCGCCCGGGCCGCGAGGGAACGGTGATGCACCGGGGGCACCTCTGGGTGCCCGACTCGGTCGGCCCGAAGCTGGGCGTGGTCCTGAAGCGCGACCCCTCGGCGCGCATCGCCTTCGTGGAGCGGAGGCAGGAGACAACGGTGGGCCGGGCACCCCGCCGGGATGTTCGGCTGGCCGGCTCCGGCTGAGTGGGTCGCAGGCCCGGCGCCCTGCCCGGCGGACGCCGGCATTGGGTGCCGGGCCTGCGATCCACGTGCCGATGCTCCCCGCCACGCTCCTGGCGGAAGTGTTCGGCCTGCCGAAGGAGACGCGCTACCTCAGCCCCATCCCCCGCATGTTGCGGAAGCTGATCGCCAGGCTGTCGAAGGGGTCGCCGGGGCAAGTATCCTGCTCAACGATGTGCCAGCGCGTCCCCGCCTCCTTGCAGGCGTCGAGGATGCCCGGCCAGTCCAGGTTCCCTTCGCCTATCTCCGCGAAGGTCGGCTTGCCCTCGCGCACGGCCATGTCCTTCACGTGAACGACGTGCGCGCGGCCCTTCAGGCTGCGGATCCAATCGGCCGGATCGCCGCCGCCGTGCTGAATCCAGTAGGTGTCAATCTCGCTGGTGAAGGCTTCCGGATCGCTCTCATCGTAGAGGGTGCGCAGGCCGGCGCGGTCGCCGAACTTCTCCAACTCGAAGCTGTGGTTGTGGTAGACGAAGGTGAGTCCCGCCCGCCTCATGCGCCGTCCGACCTCGGAGGCTTCCTTCGCGAAGCGGTGGAAGCCTTCGGCGCTGCGATAGCTGCTCGGCAGCCCGCCGATCCCGACGTAGGGGCATTCCAACGTCCGGTGCTCGGCGATGACGGCGTCGGTGTCGTCGCGCATGCGCTCGTACGGGATGTGGGTGGCGCAGATGAAGAGGCCGCTGTCGTCGGCCATGCGCTTCAGCTCCGCCGGGTCGAGCGGCGCCAGGGCCGAGAGCTGCACCGCCTCGTAGCCGATACCCCGCACCTTCTTGAACGTCGCCGCGATGCCCTCCCGGGTCTGGGTGAACTGGCGCACCGTGTAGAGCTGCGCCGCGATGGTGGATTCGGTCATGCCGGTGCCCTCCAATCAGGGGGTGGGGAGGCGCCCCGCGTCCCCCGGCCGCTTTCTCTCTTCCCCGCGCGCGGGACGGTCCCCTGCCTCCTGTCTCGGCTCCCGCCTTCGCCGCCACCAGTGTCGGTTTTCCTTGAGCTTGAGGTAGGGAGGGTGGCGCCCGGGCACGGGTCGGCAGCGCCGCGGGCGGAAATACTCTTATGAAGTTAATGAGTACTCCTTGAAGGGCTGGCGAATACGGGGGCATGGACTTTGAACCAGTTGCCTTCAGAGTGTTCCGCTACTCCCTCGCCAGTGTGGAGAAGGCGATTGCGGCCGGGTGCGTGCCGCTGTTTGCGGGCCTGAAGGATCTGGCCGACATGGCGGCGCGCCGTGGCCTCGTCTGCCACGTCGGCTACAACTCCCGCTCCGCGCCCGCGGTGCGCCAGGCCAGATCATGGACAAGGAGTCTATCTACTGCGAGGTGACGGGCCGCAACTCGTTCCTCAATAACCACGACGTGGTGACGACGATCTGGAACCGGCCCTCGAAGTACCCCCTGGTGGAAGGACCTCCAGCCCGACTACCTCTACCGGCACGGGAACTTCCCCCCGGCGCATGTGGGGCTGGAGGCGTTCGGGTACGTGGGAGACGTGGCGAACTTCATCGCCGCCGTCAAGGGCGAGGAGGATGATGTCTCCCCGGTGAGCGTCTCCGTCGGCACGATGGCGCTCTGCGAGGAGAACCTTCCCCCCGCCTGCCTGTTGACACCTCAGAGGAGCGTGTGTAATAATGGGAGCAACTGAGATTCAGTCTCAATTGCCGTGCGGGAAGAGGTGGGGCCGGTGTTGGGGGACGACAAGAGCGCAGAGGGTCGCTTCGGGGAGTATCTGAAGGAGCAGGACCTGAAGTTCACTCAGGACCGGCGCTTGATCCTGCGCGAGATCTCGCGCATGGACGAGCACTTCCACGCCGAGGACGTGGTGGAGCGGCTGCGCGGGAGAGGCGCCCACGTCTCGCGCGCGAGCGTCTACCGCACTCTGCCGCTGCTGGTGGAGAGCGGCCTCCTGCGCGAGGCTCCCTCTCCGGAGAAGCCGAGCCACTACGAGCCGGTGGTGGGGAGCGAGCACCACGACCACATGGTGTGTACCGAGTGCGGCAAGCTCATCGAGTTCCATGACCCCGAGCTGGAGCGTCTGGAGGGGGAGATCTGTCGGCGGGCGGGTTTCCGCCCGCGGTTCCACAAGGTGGAGATCTACGGCTGGTGTGAGGAGTGCGAGGCCCGCGAGGCGGGGCGGATGGAGGCGCGGGAATCGGAGGGGAACGGGCATGGGAAGTGAGGAGCGCGACGTGGGGCGGCGTCGGCGGCCGCGCGGGTGGGTGGCGCCGGGAAGATGGGCGGTGATGACGGTGGCGGCTGTGCTGGCGATGGCGCCCGCGGCCGCGATGCACATCTCGGACGGGGTGCTCTCCGGGGGGCACTCCCTGCTGTGGTTCGCGCTGTGCGTCCCCTTCCTGGCGATCGGGATGCGCGCGGTCAACCGGCGCAAAGCCGGCAATCTGAACTACGTGCCGCTCGCCGCCATGGTCGGCGCGGCGGTCTTCATCCTCTCGGTGTTCCACGTGCCGGTGGTGTTGGTGCCGGGCGCGGGGTCCAGCTCGCACCCGACCGGCGGCGCCCTGGCGGCGATCATCGTGGGACCCTTCCCGGCGATGGTGCTGAACAGCATCGCCTTGCTGCTGCAGGCGCTCTTCCTCGCCCACGGGGGCCTCTCCTCCTGGGGCGCCAATACCTTCTCGATGGGCATCGTGGGCGTGCTCGTGGGCTACGGAGCCTTTCGCGTCCTCGGGCGGGTGGGCGTGCCCCTTTTCGCTCGGGCGGGCACCGCCGCGTTTCTCTCCAACATCGCCACCTATGCGGTGGCCGCGTTCCAGCTCGCGCTGGATCTCCACGGCACGACGCCCGTCGGCACGACGTGGGCAGCCCTGGCCGTGGCCTATCTCCCGACGCAAGGGCCGCTGGCGGTGCTCGATTTCATCCTCGCGGGCTACATGTGTCAGTTCATGGCGCAGCGTCGCCCCGATATCGCCGGGCAGATCGGTCTGCTGGAGCCGGGCGGGCGCCTGAAGCCGGCGGCGCAGGGAGGGTGAGACGATGGATCGATTCGTGAAGGGCGTGGCGGGGGTCACATTCGCCCTGCTCATGGTCATCTTCGTGAACGCCTATATCGGCGCGCGCGCCGGCCATGACCTGGGCGGTCTGGACGACCGCGTGGAGACGATCGCTATCGGCACTCGCAAGCTGGAGCCGCGGCCCGTGCTCGAGCTGCCGGGCGACTCGGAGGTAGGGGCCTTCACGGTGGCGGCCCTGGGGATGGGGATGATCATCGGCTACACCTGGCGGAAGCTGTTCGTGGAACCGGGGGAGCACTCCTGACATGGCGCAGCACGCTTTCGAGACGGGGAGGGAGTACGCCGACGCGGTCGCCTGGTCGGGGCGCCGCCTGCAGGGCGTGGACGTGCGCGTGAAGCTGGCGGTCGCCCTGACGGCGCTGGGGGTGACGATTGGCGCGCGCGGCCCGGCGCTGCCGCTGGCGATGCTGGCCGCGAGCGTGGCGGCGTGCCTGGCGATGCGAGTGCGGCCCGGGCTGCTGGCGGCGCGCCTCGCGGCGCCCTTCAGCGTGGCCGCGGTGGTCATGGCCGGTCAACTCTTCTTCTGGAAGGGGCAGCCGCTCTTCGCGCTCTCCGTGGGGCCTTGGACGGTGACGGCCACGCAGGAGGGCCTGTCGCACGGGATGCTGATCGGCGCGCGCGTGCTGGGTGCCGTGGGCATCGTCCTGGCGCTCTCCTTCAGCACGCCCTTCCCGCAGCTCCTGGCGGCGGCGCGGTGGCTTCGCGCACCGGCAATCGCAGTAGAGCTGGCCGCGCTCATCTACCGCTACCTCTTCCTGCTGCGCGAGGAGGCGGAGACGATGCTGCAGGCGCAGCGGGCGCGCCTGGGATACGCCGACCGCCGGCGCGGGCTGCGCTCGGCCGCGGCGCTGGGCGGGATGGCGTTTGTGCGCGTTTACGACCGCGCGACGGACATCCATCGGGCGATGCTCTGCCGGGGCTACACAGGCGAGTTCCAGGGCACCCGGTTGCTCCCCGCCGGCCGGCGCGAGGCGCTGCACCTTCTGACGGGCCTGACGCTGTTGGCGGTCGTCTACTGCCTGAGTGTATGGTGAAGTGGGGGAAGCGTGGCTGTTCTCGAGACGTGCGCTCTGCGCTTTCGCTACCCGGACGGCACCGAGGCGCTGCGCGGCGTGGATTTGAGCGTGGCGGCGGGGTGCTTCCTGGCGCTCCTGGGGCCCAACGGCTCCGGCAAGACGACTCTGTTCCACCACTTCAGCGGTCTCCTGCGCCCCACCTCCGGCCTCGTGCTGCTCAATGGCCGTGACCTCGCTGCCTGCACCGCCGCTGAAGTACACAGCACCGTCGGCCTGGTCTTCCAGGACCCGGACTCCCAGCTCTTCGCGCCCACCGTGGCCGAGGACGTGGCGTTCGGCCCGCGCAACCTGGGCCTGGCGGAGGAGGAGGTGGGCGCGCGCGTGGCTCGCTCGCTGGAGCGGGTGGGAATCCCGCACCTGGCGCGCAAGGCGGTCCACGGCCTCAGCTACGGCCAGAAGAAGCGCGCCGCCATCGCGGGTATCCTGGCGATGCAGCCGGCCGTCATGATCCTGGACGAGCCGACCGCCGGCCTCGACCCGGTCGGCGCCGACCACCTGATGGCGCTCCTCGCCGAGTTGAACCGCACGCTGGGGATGACCATCCTCCTCGGCACCCACGACGTGGACGTGGTGCCCGCCTACGCCGGCCAGGTGGTGGTCCTCAAGGATGGCGAGCTCCTTGCCTCGGGGCCGCCGCGCGCCGTCTTCTCCCGGCCCGAGGTGATCGAGTCGGCCCGCCTGCGCCTCCCCTACGTCGCCCAGCTCGTTCAGGCCCTCCGCGCCGAACGCGGCGAGGCCGACGGGGCGCTGCCGCTGACGGTGGCCGAGGCGCTGGCGGAGCTGCGCGGCATGAGGTAGGAGACGGGCAGTGGATGCCTCTCGCCCCGCCGGTCACACCCCCTCCGGCCCCGCCGGCGCCGGGAAGAGGGAGATGGCCGCATTATAGCACTCCCACCAGGCGTGCGCAACCCGAGCGCCGGGGACCATCAGCGGTGTCGGTTTGTGTTAAGAGTGCGGGGAAGCCGGAGAGGGCAATCTGACACGTCTCTCCCAAAATAGTACGATTGTGTGGTAGGGACCCGGGGCTTCTTGCCGAAGAGGGACCGTATGG
>JACQGM010000189.1 GCA_016199585.1 Armatimonadota bacterium | reverse complement strand
GCCGAGCGCCACCACGGCGGCCGCGAGGAAGTAGGGGGCGCGCAGCCCGAAGCGGTTGGCCAGGGCGCCGCCGAGGAAAGGTCCCGCCATCGCGCCGCCGCCGAGGATCGCCTCGTGGATGGCGCCCATCCGCCCGCGCCCCGTCGGCCGGTTCAAGCTGTAGAAGAGGGAGGCGGTGTAGGTCACGCCGACCCCGGCGCCCAGGGCCGCCAGTGAGAGCGCGAAGGCCCACGGGCTGGCGGACAGGCCGGTCCCGAGCATCGCCGCGACGACGGCGGACTGCGCGGCCAGGACGGGCAGCATCCGATACTGCCAGCGGCGGGAGCCCGCGAGGGGTACGAACGTGAGCGCCTGGGCTACGGTCACCAGCCCGATCAGCCCGCCGATGAGTCCGCCCCCGAACCCGAGGTGCTCGCCGAGGGGGGTGAAGAGCGCGCGCACGCACGCTACGGCGAAGAAGGCGGTGAAGTTGGCGATGCGGGCCAGCAGCAGGAAGTGGTCGGCTGCCTCCGCCGCCATCGGCGCGAGAGCCGGGTGTTCCTCGTCACCCGGCGCGGCCCCGCGCGGCGGCCAGAAGAACAGGATCGGGATGGCGGCGCCGCCAACGGCCAGCCCGACCGTGAACGGCAGGAAGAGCCCCAGGTCGGAGAGCCAGCCGCCGGCTGCGGCGCCCAGCGACATGCCGCCCGTCCACCCGAGGTTGAAGAGGAGCAGGCCGCGTCCGAGCGTGCCGTGCCCGTGCGTATCGCCGACGGCGGCTTCCACGGCGGGCCAGAAGAAGCCGCCGCCCACGCCCAACAGCGCCGCCGCCAGCAGAAGGACCGGGAGCGAGGCAGCGTGCCGGGCGAGGGCCAGTGCCAGCAGGTGGCCGAGCACACCGACGAGCAGCACCCGTCGGCGCCCCCACCGGTCGGAAAGGCCGCCGGCGGTCAGGCAGACGGCGACGAACGCTGCGAGCGGCAGGGAGCCGAGCAGCCCCAGTTGGAACGGCGTCGCCCCGAAGTGGAGGGCGACCCGGGGAAAGGGCACGTAGCCGAGGGCGGTACAGGCATCTACGAGAAGGGGGAGGGTGAGCGCCCCGAAGCCGCGCAGGCGCGAGACGCGTGGGCTTTCCGGAGCCGCGATTGCATCCTTCTGGAGCCGGACGCGCGCGTCGGCCATCGGCTACTCGGCCCCGAGCTCGATGCCGAGCGAGCGCGCTGTCAGGACGAGGTCGCTGTCGAGCGGTACCGTCCTCGTGTGGCCGACGGCTTCGTCGAGGGGCACGCTGATGATGTTCGGCGTGCGCAGAGCCACCATGCGCCCGAAGCCGCCCCGGGCCACCAGGTGCGCCGCGGCCACTCCGTAGCGCGACGCCAGCAGGCGGTCGCCGGGGGTGGGAGCGCCGCCGCGCTGCAGGTGGCCGAGAACGGTGAGGCGCACCTCGTTGTTGGTGCCGGCGGCGACCTGATCCGCCACCTGCTGCCCGATGCCGCCCAGGCGCAGCGAGCCGTCGGGGAGGCGCGTGCCCACGGACTGCCCCCCGGCCGGCTTGGCGCCCTCGGCGACGACGATGATGCTGAACTTGCGTCCGCGGCGGTCGCGATCCTCCACCTTGCGGCAGACGCGCTCGATGTCAAAGGGGATCTCAGGTATGAGGATGACGTCCGCCCCGCCGGCGATGCCGGACGCGAGCGCGATCCAGCCGGCGTCTCGCCCCATCACCTCGAGGACCATCGCCCGGTGGTGGCTCTCGGCGGTGGTATGCAGCTTGTCAATCGCGTCGGTGGCGGTGTTCACTGCCGTCTCGAAACCGAACGTCACGTCGGTTGCCGACAGGTCGTTGTCTATCGTCTTCGGCACGCCGACGACGCGCAGCCCCTTGCGCGCCAGGTCGCGGGCGATCCGGAGGGTGCCGTCGCCGCCGATGACGACCAGGGCATCCAGGCGCAGCTCCGCCGCGCGAGTCAGCACCCGGTCGGAGAGGTCGTGGTAGACCACCTGGCCGTTCTCTTCGACGGGGTAGTGGAAGGGATTGCCGCGGTTGGTGGTGCCCAGGATGGTGCCCCCCTGCGGCAGGATGCCCCGGATGTCGCGCTGGTCGAGGCGCTCCACCCGTCCCTTGCCCAGCAGCCCGTCGAACCCGTCGGGGATGCCGAAGATGTCCCAGCCATAGCCGAAACCGGTGCGCGCCACGGCCCGGATCACCGCGTTCAGCCCGGGCGCGTCGCCGCCTCCGGTCGAGATCGCCACCCGGCGGATGCACTCAGCCATCAAGCCCTGCTCCTTCCCCGTTGTTTCTTCGCGACGCAGGAGCAGGTTCCTCCTCTCCGGCAGGGGTGTGGGCGGCAGCGGCGAACAGGAGATACAGGAAGGCGGCGGCGCGAGCCGGTGTGGATCGGTGGCCGCCGCCCGGCGATGAGGAGGCGGCATGGAGAGCACGTGGCGGTGGAGTGCGGAGACGGAGCGCGTTCTGGACGAGGTGGTTGCGACCCGTCGGGACATCCACGCCCACCCGGAGCTGGGGCTGCAGGAGCGGCGCACGGCGGGGCTGGTGGGCGAGCGCCTGCGCGCTCTCGGTCTGGAGGTGCGCACCGGGGTGGGCGTCACCGGCGTGGTGGGCCTGGTGGAGGGGGGGCGCCCCGGCCCGACGGTGATGCTGCGCGCCGACATGGACGCCCTGCCGCTTCAGGAGACCGGCGATGTGCCGTATGCCTCGCAGGTGCCGGGGGTGATGCACGCCTGCGGCCATGACGCGCACACGGCCATGTTGCTGGGGGTCGCGCGCATCCTGGCCGGGCAGCGCGCCGAGCTCGCCGGGCGTGTGAAGCTCGTCTTTCAGCCGGCCGAGGAGGGGGGCGGCGGCGCGCGCCTGATGGTCGCCGACGGGGTGCTGCGCCAGCCGGCGGTCTCTGCCGCCTTCGGGCTGCACGTCTGGAACAGCCTGCCGATCGGCACGATCGGCATCCTCACCGGGCCGTTGATGGCGGCCACGGACGCCCTCACCCTCCGGGTGCGCGGGCGCGGGGGCCACGCCGCCTCACCACACGAGGCGGTGGACCCGATCATCACCGCCGCGCACTTTCTGATGGCCGCCCAGACCGCCGTGAGCCGCAGCACCGATCCCGTCCGGCCAGCGGTCTTCACCGTCGGGAGCATCCACGGCGGCGAGGCCAGGAACATCATCCCCGAGGAGGTCGTGCTCGAGGGCACGCTTCGCACGCTCGACGCCGGAGTGCGGGAGCGCATGCTCCGGCGGCTGGAGGCGATTCTCCAGGGGGTGACGGCGGCCCACGGCGGCGATTACGTCTTCGACCATCGCCCCGGCTACCCCGTCACGGTCAGCGACGCCGCCTGCGCGGAGCTGGCCCGCGAGGTGTCCCGCGAAGTGGTGGGCGCGGAGAGGGTGGTCGCGCCGCCCCCGACGATGGGCGGCGAGGACATGTCCTACTACCTCCAGGAGGTGCCCGGGTGCTACCTCTGGCTCGGCTCCGCCAACGCCGCGAAGGGTCTGGCGCAGCCGCACCACAACCCGCGCTTCGACTTCGACGAGCGGGCGATGGGGATCGGCGTGGAGGTGCTCGTGCGCCTGGCGCGTCGCGCGCTGGAGCACCCGGAGCGCTGCGGCGGGGCGCCCGCTGCGGGTTGACGCCTCGGCGCTCGTCGCCATCGGGGCGAACCGTGGCGCTCGCTCGGTCAGATGAACGTCTCAGACGACGGTGCGCGCCAGGCGCCGGCCGGCGTCCAGCAGGCGCTGGGGTGTCACGGTGCCCTGGAACCCGCCGTCCTCCGCCAGCACTACCATCACTTCGAGCTTCTGCTCGCTCATCTGCACCAGCGTGGCCCAGGAGTCCTGCCCGGCCGCGGCGGTCGCATGGGTGGTGAGGGGCACCATCGCGGCGCGCAGGGGAGTCGTCGGCCAGAGCGCCCGGGCGAAGCGCCGCACCTCGGGGACGCCGACGAGGCCCTCGATCCGGCCATCGCGCAGGACGGGGACGGGATCCGGGGCATGGACTCCGAGACGCGTGTCCACCAGCGTCTGGATCGACTCCTCGCCGGAGACCGGCTCCGGGGGCGCGCCGATGATCTGCGAGAGCGACACGCCGGAGAGCGCGCACTGGGAGAGCGTCTGCGCCGCCGCGTTGCGCGCCGCGTCCACGAGGAACCACCCGACGAGGACGAACCAGAACCCGTTGAAGAGAGCGCCCATCAGCGCCAGCGCGAAGCCTGATCCGATGAGGAGCCAGCCGAACCCCTGCCCGGCCGCGGCGGCCACCCGGGTCGCGCGCGCCAGGCTGCCGGTGTGCCCCCACACCAGGGCGCGGAGGACGCGCCCGCCATCCAGCGGAAAGCCGGGCACCATGTTGAAGGCGACCACGGCCACGTTGATCAGCGCCAGGTAGGTGCTCATCGCTCCGAGAGGATCGCGGGCCGCCAGGCCTCCCCGGATCCAGTAGAGAAGACCGAAGGCGACGGCCAGAGCGATGCTGGCGACCGGGCCGGCCAGCGCGATCCTCAGCTCGGACCCGGGCAGGGAGGGCTCGCGGCGCATGCGTGCCACGCCCCCGAAGAGGAAGAGCGAGATTCCCTCCACCTCGATGCCGTGACGCCGTGCCACCACCGAGTGCGCCAGCTCGTGCGCCACCACGCTGGCAAAGAAGAGGAGCGACGAGGCGATCGCCATCGCCCAGAGCGCAGCGCCCGTGTGATCGGGGAAGACCACGGCAAAGTAGCCGGCGCGCAGGGAGTAGGTGACCAAGGTGAAGATGACCAGCCAAGAGGCGTCAACGTGAATCATGATCCCGCAGATGCGACCGAGGCGTAACCGCATGCTGGCTCCTTACTCAGGCGATGGCCGAGCGTCCGTTCTTCGCTGCAAGGCGCTGCGGCCGATGATGAAGTAGAGGAGCAAACCCGCAAAGGGAAAGAGCAGCACCAACAGCCACCAAACCACCTTGTCGCCGACCTCAGCCGGGCGGCGCAGGATGTCGTACGCTGCCAGCAGGGTCAGCAGCAGCCAGACGAACCCCAGCGCCTCCCACATCAGGCACGCTCCTCTCGCGGCCGGCGGCCATCCGCCGGCGCGGTTCGCTCATTCCCGTGCGAATACCGTGCCAAACCGACGTTGTGATCCGTCTGGCCCGAAGAGGGTCGGCGCCGCCGGAGGCATGGCCGGGGAGCCTTCCTCGTTTCCGGGGGTGCGCGCTGCGGGTAGATCCAAAGGTATGAGGCCGCGCGCGCGCTGGTGGAAGGCAGGCATCGCCGGGGGGATCCTGCTGGCTCTCGTCACGCCGCTCGCAGACAGCGCGGAGTGCCCGGTCACGGATACGCTCTTCCCGGATCGTCCAGCGGATGCCTGGATGTTGGCCCTGCGCCTGGGTCCGGTTGACGGAGCTCGCGACGTCTACGCGCCCCTGCCGGCGGGGACACGGGCGCACTTCTATGTCCTCTCTTTGGAGAAGGGACAAAGTGTTCGTGTGGCGTTGAGCGCGATGGCTCGGCAGGGATCGCCGCCGCGGCTTCATCTGGCGCTGGCGGGCCCAGGGCTGCCGGCGGCGAAGGATCTGGCATGGATCCGACGGCGTCCCGGCGATGGTCTCGTGCGGGCGGCCCGGGTGCCCTCTCCCGCCCCGGGCCGGCCCGGCCCGGCGGCGCCCGACCCCTACCGCCTCCAGGAGGTCCTCCAGGTGACCGCTCTTGCCCGCGGGGAGCACGTGCTCATCGTCTACCGCGAGGGCGGGCCGGAGACGGCCTACCGCCTGGCGATCGGCGGCGGCTGCCGCTACGGGCCAGGGGCGATCGTGCGCCAACCCCTGTACTGGTTTCGGAAGGAGTATCTCCTTCAGCCGCAGCGCGCCGTCTCTCGCCTCCTGGCGGTGCTCCTGGGGGCATCGGCCCTCGTGGGGCTGTGGTACCTGGGGTGGCAGCGGCGCATCACCGAGCGCGGGGGCTTCGTCCGTTGAGGCGATGATCCAGAGGGGCAACGCGCGGCGAACCGGCGAGGGCACCCGCTCCGGCGCAGGGCGGAACCTGCGCCCTGCGGGCTCCCTCGGGCGCCGGTTCAGGTCCATCGCAGAGTGGTAGTCGGCATCCGCTCTGAGGACCCGGCCTTTCTCGCTCGCCACACGTCAGGCGGCTTTACCATCCCGAGGAGCGGATGCGCTGGCGGCGCCGCTCTCCGCCTCTTCCTCCGGCTCGATGGTGGCTTCGTCCACGAGCATCACCGGGATGCCTTCGCGGATCGGGTAGGCGCGCCGGCACACGCTGCACACCAGCCGGTCCTCTTTCAGGCGCACCGGCGGGCGCTCGTCGCACGCCGGGCAGGCCAGGATCTCCAACAGCTTCTGATCAATCACCACTGCACTCCTCTACCACGCGCCGCCAGGCCTCGGCCCAGAGCCCCAGGTGGTAGGCCGCGCGCACCTCGACCTGCTGTGCCCGAGCCAGCTCATCGCGCGCGCCCAGCGCCCGCACCATCGCCTCGCCGAGGGCCTCCGGCTCGGGCGGCGCCAGATCCGCCGGCAGGTCCGGCAGTCCGCCCACGGCGGTGGCTACCACCGGCGTGCCGCACGCCATGCTCTCCAGCGCCGAGAGCGAGGTGCCCTCGCCGCAGAGAGAGGGGATCACGGTCAGCCGCCCGGCGGAGTAGACGGCCGGCATCTCGCGCCACGGCACGCTCCCCAAGAAGCGCACTCGCTCCTCCAGGTGGAGGTTCACGGCGAGCGCGCGCACTTCCTGCCCGTACCCCGTGTCGCCCGGTCCGCCCACCACGACGAGGTGCGTCTCCGGGAAGGCCGCGAGCACTCGCGGGAACGCCGCCACCGCCAGATGGATGCCCCGGTTGCGATAGAGGTTGCGCGGCACCAGCACGGCGTTCAGCGCGCGCAGATCGTCGCGCCCCGGCGTGGGCCGGAAGTGCTCGGTGTCCACACAGTTCGGGATGAACCAGCGGCCCCGGCGCACCTCAGCGAAGGCCCTAGTCCGCGGCGCGATGTCCACCCCCATCTCGCGCAGGAAGAAGGTATCGTTCGCCACAAACGCCCGGCAGCGCGCAAACGCGAGACGCGCCAGGAGCTTCTTCAGCCGCGCCGCGCGGGAGCCGGGATGGGCGTCCCAGGTGACGCCGTGCGAGAGGCCGATGAGGCGGCGGTGCCACAGCAGCGGTAGCGCGTACAGAGGGTAGTGGACGATCAAGGCGTCCTCGCGCGCCAGCCGCGGCCAGCGCAGCGGGAGCGTGGCCGCCAGCGACCAGAACTGCCGCCCCGGCGACAGCCCGCGCCAGGTGGGCACGGGGACGATCTCCGGCGCCCGCTCGCCGGTGCTGCGCTGGTAGACGCGCTGGACGTGGCCGGCGCCCTCCAGCACGCGGTAGAGCTCGGCCAGGTAGGTCTCCGCGCCCCCCAGAGTGGGCCGGTAGCCGAAAGTGACGTGGCCGATGCGCATGGCGGCTCACAGCTCCAGGTCGTCGAGGACGAGGATGCGCAGGTCCGCCACGCGTCCCAGCGTGCCGTCGTTGGTGAGGAACGCCTGGCAGCCGGCGGCGAGGGCGGCGGCGATCTGGAGGGCATCCGGCGTGCGGAGCTGGTAGCGGGCGCGCAGGTCGGCGGCGCGCTCGGCGACATCGGCATCAATCGGGAGGAGACGGAAGTTCCGGCTGTGCAGTAGCAAGCTCCTGTAGGCACCCTCAAGTGCCGTGTCTCCGAGACGCTTCGGCTGCGTGAGGACTTCGGTGAGAGTCACCACGGACCCGTAGCCAGCCAGGACACCAACGTCCACTCGCCGCACCACCTCGCGCACGAGAGAGAGATACGTAGGGTGGCGCTCAACGAAGTAGATGAACGGCGGCGTGTCGAATCCAAGGGCGTTCACCCCCGCGAGCGCATCATCCAGGTGCGTCATGGCCGATGATCCCATTCCTTGCGCAACTCGTTGACGTACTCCTGAGCATCAATGCCCTCCCAGATATGGGATCCCAGGCCCTCCAGCTCGAGCAGGCTGCGCTTCGGCGCTTCCGCCGCCGAGTCAGCCAGCTCGCGCGCGGTCAGAGCCAGAAGCCGCAGCCGGTCCGCCGCCGGCAGCGGCTTGATGTGCCGCTCGTAGATCTCATCCACCGTCCTCGTCGCCGCCATCGTCTCACCCTCCGCCACTATTCTACCACAATCGCCCGCATCTACGGAGCCGCGGCGGCGCGCGGCTTCTGGATGAGGGTGTTGAGATTCGACCGGTAGTGGATGGCGAAGGTATCGCCCGCCGCGATGACCGAGCAGTCGAGCGTTCCGTTGGCCAGGTCAACGGCGCCGACCCGGGCATCGGCGTTGTTCCGCTTCACCTTGTAGACATCCTCCGCCTCGTAGAACGTGCTCGAGAGGCCGAGCCGGTCGGCGATGCCGACCGAAACCGTGTCCGCGGCCCCCACCGCGGCCGGAATCGTCACCCGGCTGACCCTGGCGAACGCCTTCACCCCGGTCACGGTGCGCCCGGGGGAGAGAGCAAACGCCTCGGAAGCCGCCCGCCCCCGGGCATCTGTACCCTCGACCGTCACAGTGCCGGCGGGAGCGGCGTTGTTGGTGCAGGTGACCGACAGACTCCTG
This sequence comes from Armatimonadota bacterium, assembly GCA_016199585.1. GTDB lineage: Bacteria > Armatimonadota > JAAZEB01 > JAAZEB01 > JAAZEB01 > JACQGM01. The sequence goes on along the minus strand of JACQGM010000189.1, from coordinate 14,361 downwards.
GGCACGTCGGGTTGAAGGATCCCCGCGACGATGCTCTGCTCGGCGCCCGTTCCCCGCCACGACCCGAGGTGCTCACCAGACGCCGGCCGGCAGCCCACGAAGTGGTCCACGTGCGACTGGTAGAGCACCGTGTTGTCCGATACCGGCCCGACCGGCGCGTTGTAGAGGTGGTTGCCCTGGAAGACGATCGGCCACCGCTCCGCCTGCGTGGAGTTCACCTTGATCGCGCCGATGTCCACGAACGTATTCCCGGAGACGATGCACCCCTGCCCGGTGCCGGCATAGTTGCCGGTGCCAGTGAACCCGACCACGAGCTCCCGCGCCCCCGATACCGTATTCCCCACCACCGTGGTCTGCTGCCCCCGGATGTCGAGTCCCTTCACGATCGTGCCGGAGCGGCAGAACACTTCGTTCCCGATCACCATCGTCCGGAACGTGTGTGACCACGTGTAGATGCCGATGGCGAAGCGGCCGCCATCGCAGATCACCTGATTGCCCGAGATGATCACGTCGTTGGCCGCGTCCGTACCAATGGCGCCGCCCGAACTTCGGGTGGCAGTGACCCGCACGTAGTTGTTGGCGATCCGGGCGGGGCCGCCCAGCACCTCGATGCCATCCGATCCCGCGTCCTCCACGTGGTTGTTCACGACCACCATGTTCCGGCCGTAAGCCATGATCCCCAGGAACGCCGCGCGGGCGACGGTGCAGGAGTCGATTGTGACGTTCTCAGCCAGCTCGCCCGAGAACCCCTTGATCAGTGCGCGGCCGACGCGGATGCCGCACGACTCGAAGGGGCCGCCGAGCAGCTTGATGCTCTTATCCTGGGGGTTCTGGTCGCGATTGGCGTCAATGTGGAGGTCGCGAATGACGATGTTGCCGACGCCGTCGCCGAGCACCCGGATGACGTTCACGAGCTGGTCCCTCGCCAGAACCAGCCGGGTGGCCGGTCCGCAACCCTTCAGGCAGACGTTGCTCTTCCAGATGGTGATCCCGCCCAGCGTCCCCGCCACCCGGCGGATGTCATAGGTGCCCTCCAGGAGCAAGACGGATCCGCCGGCGGGCGGCAGTGCGTCAATGGCGGCCTGGATCTGCTCCTGGTCGCCGGTGCCGTCGCAGACGTAGTCCGCGCGGCCCTTCTGCCGGGAGTCGGAAGCGGCGACGACGAACGTGGCGCCCGCGGCGCCCCCTCTCGTTCTTGATTCAGCATTGGCGTTCATCGGGGCCCCCATTCTCCAGGCGGCAAGCGTGAGAACGCACGGCAGCAAGAGCACGTGGAATGGCATTCGCCGGGCGTGCGTCCCGGCGCGTTCGCTGTTGCCCATCGTCAACCTCCATCCTGCGACGCTCCGGCCGCCCGGGCGCTCAGCCCGACCCCGGCTCCTTCCTCAACACGATGCCCTTCCCGGTATCGCGGAGGAGGGCGCGCGCGAACTCGATGAAGCCGGCGGCCTCCGCGGCGGGCACGCGCAGGGAGAGAATCCTTACCTCGCGCTCACCGTGGAGGACCCCGTCCGCCACACGGTAGGTGATGCGGTAGGAGCCCCAGGGGGTCTCGCGCTTCACCTCCGTTTGGAGGTCCTGCACGACGTACCCGGGGGGTAGAGCCAGGCGCACCGAGCTGTGATAGCACCCGCGCGAGCCCCCCAACTCGATATCCTGGGTCCGCGAGGAGTTGGCGAGGACGGAATCGGACACTCCGCCGCCCTCGCTGCCCCACGGCAGGCGCACCAGCAGGAAGTTGCCCGCCTCGGTGCCGTGGCGCTCGGCGTGGTAACGCATCTTCAGGATCAGCGGCTTGTCGGGATCCGCCAGGTTCTCCACCGAGCCGCCGTCGAAGCGGGGGTTCTCGACGAACTCCGGCAGGATCTCCTGCAGCATCTCCTCGTGCCTTCCCTCCGGCACCAGTGCCACCAGGGAGCGCAGTTGCGAGGCCATGTCCCCGCTGGTGGCGAACTCCACCGCGCCATCGAGGCGGCCATCGGGCGCGAGGCGGCACTCGTGTTCCTCCGAGGCGCGGCTCCGCTCCACGGGCAGCGTCGGGGTAACGGTCAGGTCGGTGGTCGCGTCACCGATGATGAGCGCGGGCACGCCCTGGCACTCCTGCGGGAAGTTGCCGAACTCCATCTGGTCCGCCGTGGCGTCCACCCAGAGTGGCCCGGACGACGCATGGACCAGAGCGACGGCGTGAGTGAACCGGGGTGAGGGAAGGTAGGAGGTCGTGCCGCCGCTGCGCCCGCTGAGAAGGACCATCTCCGCCTTGATGCCGACGCTCTCCAGCAGGGCGACGGCGAGAGCGGACTTGTCCTTGCAGTCGCCATACCGCTCGCGGATCACCTGCTTGCCCTCCGTGGGCACGTAGGCGCTCAGGCGGAAGGGGGTGCTCTGGTACTGAATGTCGCGCGCCACGTACCTGACCAGGGCGCGGATCTTCTCCTCCTCGGTCGTCGCCCCCTTCGTCAGCTCGGTCGCTCGGGCGCGCACCGCCTCGTCGGGGGCGCAGCGCGGCGCCGCGAGGTCGCGATACCAACGGACGACGTGCGCCCAGGAGGGGATGGTGGAGATGTCGAGCCAGATGGCGGCGTTGTCGCGAGGGGGCGCGTCCGGCTCCTGACGGCGAGGCGGCAGATCCGTCGTCCGCCACTCGCGCACTCGCCAGCCGTTCACGTCCTTCACGGTCGGCTCCGGGGGATCGCCGTGGGCCTGGACGCGCAGCGGCATCGCCGGAGGGGTGATCAGCACGTAGCGGCAGAGCTGCGATGGAGCGTCCGGCACGTCGAAGTCCCACTCCGTCCAGAACTGGCGAGCCAGGCCGCCGCGCTGGTAATCTTCCACCCGGTAGGCGACGTCGATCACGTCGCCGGGCGCCAGGGAGGGAAGGTCCACCACACCCCGGCCGAAGCCCGGGGGAGCGTTCTCGATCTTGCCGTCCGGCTTGATGATGCGCGCGCTCTCCACGGTGGCGACCGACGAAGCGGTGGCGACCGCCAGCGAGAACCGCTGGAAGCGGCTCACCCCGGCCTGGTCGAACACCTTCACGATCTGGTGGCTGCGCGCGACCAGGGCGCCGTCCGGATGGACGACCACCCGGGCCTCATCGAGGAGAAAGACGCACGAGGCGCCGGGCGTCGCCTTGATGGACGAGGCCTTGGCCAGGATCGGCGCGGCCGGAAGAGGCGGCGCCAGGTCGGCAACCGGCTTCTCGCCGGTGAGAAGCCGGAGCTTGTCGCGCAGCACCACCTGCGCGGGGTCGAGCCGGATCGCCTTGCGGTAGAGATCGATCGCCTCGGCCTTGCTCCCCGTCTGGCGCAGGAGATCGCCGAGGCGCGCGCAGATGGCAGCGTCCAGGGGACGCTGCGCGCGCGCGGCCCGGAGCGCGGCGGCAGCGCGCTTCAGGTCCTTCGCGCTCTCGTAGAGATCGGCGAGGGCGAGCCGGTACCAGGGCGAGGGCATGTTCGCCTGCAGCAGCCTCTGGAAGGCGCCGATGGCGGCCGCGGTCTTGCCGGTGTCCTTGAGCAGCCTCGCTCGGCTCTCCAGCAGGGACACGTTGTTTGGCGTGGCCCGCAGCGCCTGCGCCAGCGCCTTCTCCGCATCCGCCTGGTGGTCACCGGCCAAATAGTGGGCGACCAGCCGGGCCATTCCCCCGGGACCCGGGCAGTGCGAGACCGCGGCGCGGGCCGCTTTGCGGGCTTCGGCCGCCATCTCCATCGCGTCGTAGGCTTCCACCAGCGCCCAGTGGACACCGGCGCTCCCGGGGTTCACCTTCAGCAGGTTCCGCAGGCGGCGGATCCGCTCTTCCGGGGCGACGGCGGCGGCCTCCGCCTCGTCTTGCAGGTAGGCCAACTCGGCATCAATCAGCCCGCCGTGGCGCTTGCGAGCGAGATCACGCTCGGCGCGGGCGGCGTCGATCTGCTCGTCCTCCCCCAGCGCACAGGCGAAATGCCAGCGCAGCCAGCCGGACTCGGGCAGGCGCTCGACCGGTGGCCGCAGCGTGGCGACGGCCGCCGGGAGGTCGCGCGCGCAGAACAGGTGGAAGGCGGTGAGGAGCGCCGCCTCCGGGTCGCCCACGGGAGATGCGCGGCGCAGGAAGGAGACGTAGGCCGACTCGGCCTTCCCCCCGGCGGGGCGGGCCGCGTCGGCGATGCGGCCCGCGGCCTGCGCCGGGTCCGCCTGCGCATCCATCACGCTCGCGCCCGCGGGCGTGGTGAGGCGCAGGCTGAAGGACGCCGGATCGGTGCCCCGGTCCGCCAGCTTCACCAGGAGGGTATTGCGGCCCTTGCGGAGCGTGGCAGCCGCACGGTAGGGATCGGCGTAGTACGGGACTCTGGTGCGGTAGCCTTCGTCGAAGAAAACGAGAGTACCATTCACCCACACCTTGCTGGCGCCGGCGGGATCGAGGCGCAGGAGCACCGACTGCTCGCGGGGCGAGAGGAGGCTGGTCGCCGCGTAGTACACTCCCGGGGATCCGTCGCCCAGGCTGAGGCCCACGGCGCACTCACCGTGGCGCGAGACGATGGCGAGAGGATACCACCGCACCTCCTGGTCATCCTTGCCGGGGTATGCCTGCTGCAAGTCCACCTCCCGCTCCGGAGGATAGACCTTCTCGAAGCCGGAGAGAGAGACGTTGTCGAAGGGGCCGATGATGCGCCACTTGCGGATGAAGCCCAGCGCGGCGCGCTGGCGGTCGGCCTCCGCCGGCTTGCCGGCGCCGTCGGCGGCATCGGCGAGCACCAGGCGCGCGGATGCCCTCAGCTCGGGCGGAGCCTGGGGCGCCGCCAGCACCGCCCGCGCCATCCCGTTCAGCGTCGCCCAGCGGCCCGTGCGGTAGGCGGCGTCCAGTACCCAGGGCCAGTAAGCGAGCACCGACCAGTGCGCGGGCGCCGCGCGGTAGAGCCGCGCCCAGGCGTCGAGGGCCGCGCCGGGAGCGTCCGCCTGCGCGTGCAGCGTTGCCAGGCCCCGCAGGGCGTCCAGATCGGCGGGGTTCTGCTTCAGCGCGGCCTGGAACGCCGCTCGGGCTCCGGGGTTGTCGTTCTTCCACAGCCTCTGCCAGCCGTCGGAGACGGGCGAGGCGGCCGCGGCGCGCCAGGGGAGCGCGCAGAGGAGCGCCGCGGCCAGCAGACGCCAATGAGAATGGTGCTTCAGAGCCAGGATGATCATCGGGCAGACTCCAACGAGAACGATAGAGAAACAAGTCAATGCACCGGCCCACCCATCGTCGAACACGAAGGCGCAGCGGCACGAAGACATCAGAAGCTCTCGGGCGGGCCGCGTCTTCGGGCCTGGAACTGGCTTCCTATTCCAGGGAGAGGGTATGTTATCCTGCGGCGGATCCATGCGTCTGTTTGGATGTCTGAAGGATCCCCGGCGAGGAGCCAGAATTGGAGAGCATGGCTGCGCAACAGATAGCCCCGGCTCGTGTGGTCGTGTCCATTGGTGAGTTCGCATACTACCGGCGATGGACATCCTTGGGCGAGCGCAGGCTCCCCGGCGATGAACCGGCCGAGCAGACGACGCGGGTAGTTATCGGAGCGAGACCGGTGTACATGCACCGGGTGGATGAGGATCCCCGCCACAGCCACTTGGTGCCAGTCGTGGCGCCGACGCCGACGAAGATCCTTCGCGCCACGGGCTCTCATACCCTCGGGCCCAACAGCTATCTCTTCGCCGGGGATGTGACTGCTTGCGATCGCTACCGTATCCGCTATGGCGGGCAGCACCCGGGCGAGACACCGGAGGAGAGCGACCGGCTCGACTTCATCGTGGACTGCGGGCTTCCCCTCCGCTTCTCCTTCGGTTCAGAGCTGTGGAACCGGCAGCCGCCCCACCTGGAAGCCCGGCACGTTGGGGAAGGGCTGTGGGTTGCGGGGATGGCGCACCTGCGAGAGACATCCGATAGCGGGCTCGGCGAGCCGGCGATGGGCCTGCACCAGGCGGTGACGGGCACGGTCCGGGGTGTGCAGGTGTTGGTTCTGGACCCGTGCGAGGATGGCTTCGGCACGGTGCGCCCTGTGCCCTTCGGCTACCGGCTGCGCCTCGATCCCGACACCATCCGCGTCGAGTTCGCCTTCATAGAGTTGGACGTGACCACCATCGAGCCGCCGGCCTACGGCCCGATACCCGCCCGGTTGCCGGAGTACCCCCCGCCTGTGCTCTGACATGGTGCCCCGCGTAGTCCGCTCCGGACCATGAAAGCCTTCGGTGCCTGATGGGTCGTCGTGGCTCCGGGTGGAGCCGCGCTCCGCCGGTACCCCATTCCCTCTACCACCCCCGGCCTGCCGTGTGCGTGTCCATCAAGGAGAACTCCCGGATCTCGGCGAAGCGACCCTCAGTGTCGGTCACGATGAGGAGGAGGCGGAAGAGGCGCGAGCCGTAGTAGACCACGCGCTCCCGCCGCGGCAGGCGCCGCCACGTCGCCCGGGCGACGGCGGCCCGCCAGGCGTCCGGGAGGCCGGGGATCGACTGCACGTCGGCGAGGGGTACCCCCTCGCCCGCATCCGCCTCGCGGCACGCGCCGCAGACACCGGCGCCGCCGCAGGTGCCGCAGAGGATCGCGCCGCACATCCGGCACTCGCTCCGGTGCCGCTCACACGCCACCCGCCCGCACGCCTCGCACTCGGCGGCGTGGCGGGCACACACCGCAGTGCCGCACACGGCGCACGTGGCCGCGTGCGTGCTGGCCACCGTCTCGGCGCACACTCCGCACACCACGGCGTGCTCGGGGCAGAGGCGCACCTCCGTGATCGCGCAGACCGGCCCGCACACGGAGCAGGCTTCCGCGCCACACACGCCGCACCGACCCACGTGCGCTTCGCACACCGGCGATCCGCAGCCGCCGCAGCTCCGCGCGTGCGCCTCGCACAGGCGGCGGCCGCACTCGGAGCACGTCTCCAGGTGGCCCGAGCAGCGCCGGGCGCCGCAGGACTCACAGGCCTCCAGGTGCGCTGTGCAGAACACCCGCCCGCAGCGCTCGCAGGTGCCGGCGTGCTCCGCGCAGCAGGCGGCGCCGCACTCGGAGCACGTCTCCCGGCACGCCGCGCACGCCAGGCGCCCACACACGGCACACGCCGCCAGGTGTGTCGCGCACTGCGGCGAGTGGCAGAGGGCGCACTCCCGCAAGCAGGCATCGCACGCCGGACGCGAGCAGACCGGGCACGCGCCGCTGTGCTCGCGGCAGACAACGTTCTCGCACACCGCGCACGTCACCCGGCACTCGGCGCAGACGGATCGCCCGCACCGCTCACAAAGCGCCACGCCGCACGCCGCGCACTCGGCGCGCCCGCACAGCGCGCAGGCGCGCACGCACCCGGGGCAGACGAGGTGGCCCCCGGCGCACAGATCCGCCGCGGTGAGGGACGTGCCGCAGGCCTCGCAGCCCGGTCGAATGAGGGTGCCGGTCGCCAGGTCGCGCTCGAACACGTGAGTGCGGCGGGCGTGGGGGCGCTCCAGGCGTACCCGGTAGCGGGCGCGCGGCACGCGCACGACGCGGAAGTTCACCAGGGAGAGCGATACGGTCATCCGGTGGTTGAGGATTTCCTCCTCGGTACGGAGGCGCAGCTCGCGCTCGTAGCGATCGCGCAGATCCTGGTCGCGCTCGTCTTGCGGGTCCAGTTCATGGATCTGCGCCTGGTAGAAGGCGCGCAGCCGGCTGATCTCGCGGTGCAGGCGGGGGAGCGTCTCCTGCTCGAACCGGGTGGCGCTCTGCTCGGCGTGCCGGCGCGCCCGCGCCTCCGCCCCCGCGTGGAGTGCCCCCAGCGCCCGCCGCGATGTCTCGACCGGGCCTTCGGCCGGCGGCGCCGCGGCCAGGCGCGCCAACAGCTCCGTGTCCTCCACCCACTGCCCTTCGGAGTCCACCGCCACCGGCAGGATCTCCTCGTTCTTCTCGTCGCAGACGTAGCTGATGCGGAAATTGAAGGTGACGAACTCCTCGGGCTGCACGTCCACGCGTCCCAGCTCCGCTTCGCAGGCGAAGGTGATCTCGGGGGGGATGACGGCTTCGGCGGGCACGGCGGCCGGCACGTCGGCCAGGCCGACGCCGACGCGCTGGCGCAGGTAGGCGGCCATCTTCTCCAGGAGCACGCTGCCCGGCTGGATGAGCTGCGCATCGGGGTCGAGGCGGTCGCCGGCCTGAAACGCAAGGCGGAGCGAGGGCCGGCCGAAGAGATCCGCCAGCTCCGGGGTGAGGTCCACGCTCAGGCTCCCGTCGCCCGCCTGAGCCGGGCACCCGGCGAGGGCGAAGAAGTCGGCCGTGAATGCCTGGAGCCCGGGCGGCTCCCTCTGCTGCGGCGCCGTTCGCTCCCGCGGCGCGCGGGGGCGCCGCTTCCCACGTGTGGTACGCGCCATGACTCACGATTCGACGCGGCGGGCAGCCGCCCCTGGCGGCGCCTCGTCTTCCCGGCAGGAACCCCCGCGGCGGCCCCCGAAAACCTCCGCCATGATGCCAAAGCTGCGCCTTGTCCGGGAGACTTTCGCCCGCGAGTTCGGGGAAAGGGCGATCCTGGTGCGCGCGCCGGGCCGGGTGAATCTCATCGGCGAGCACACCGACTACAACGAGGGGTTCGTCTTCCCGGTCGCCATTGACCGTGAGGTGCGCTATGCCGTCGGCCCGCGCGACGACCGCCGGGTCGCCCTCATCTCGGTGAACTTCCAGGCACGGGTGGAGTTCTCCCTGGACGACATCGGCAAGGACGCGGAGCAGCCCTGGAGCAACTACGTGCGCGGAGTGGCCGTCGTGCTTCAGGAGGCGGGCCACGCGCTGCGCGGGATGAACGCCGTGATCGAGGGGGACGTGCCGGTGGGCAGCGGCCTCAGCTCGTCCGCGGCGATGGAGATCGGCGCCCTGCTGGCGTTCGAGGCGGTCTCCGGCCTCCACGTGGATCCGGTGCGCGCGGCGCTCCTCGCCCAGAAGGCGGAGAACGAGTTCGTCGGCGTCAACTGCGGGATCATGGATCAGTTCATCTCGCGCCTCGGGGTGAAGGGACACGCCCTCCTCATTGACTGCCGCTCTCTCTCCTACGAGGCGGTTCCCGTCGGCGGCGAGGCGGTGCGCGTGGTCGTGGCGGACACGCGCGTGATGCGCGGCCTGGTGGACTCCGAGTACAACCGCCGCCGCGCCGAGTGCGAGCGCGCCGTCGCCCTCTTGCAGCCCCTCCTTCCCGGCATCCGCGCCCTGCGCGATGTGACCCCCGCGCAGCTCCAGGCGCACGCGGCGGCGCTCCCCGCCGAGACGCTCCGCCGCGCCCGCCACGTGGTCACCGAGGATGACCGCTGCCTGCGGGGAGTCGCGGCGCTGCGGCGGGGAGACGTGGAAGCCTTCGGCCATCTCATGGACGAATCGCACGCCAGCCTCCGCGATGACTACGAGGTGAGCTGCCGCGAGCTGGACCTGCTGGTGGAGGCGGCGCACGCCGTGCCGGGAGTCCTCGGCTCGCGGATGACCGGCGCGGGGTTCGGGGGGTGTACCGTGAGCCTGGTCCGCGCGGACGCCGTGGCGCGCTTTTGCGCGGAGGTGGCGCGCACGTACGAGGCGGCCACCGGGAAGTCCCCCGAGGTCTACGTCTGCGCTCCCGAGGCGGGCGCCGAAGTGCTGGGGAGTTGAGATGCGCCCTACGGTCATCAAGTCCTGCACGGTTGAGGCATTCGACGTGCTGCTCCCGGCGCCGTTCAAGACGGCGAAGGCGGAGCGCACGGAGGCTCGCAACGTGGTCGTCTCCCTGGAGTTGGCCGGTGGGGCGCGCGGCATCGGGGAGGTCGCCCCGGCGCCGCACGTCACCGGCGAGGATCAGGAGGGCACGCTGCGGGCGCTTCGCTCCCATATCCCGCGCCTGATCGGCAGCGACGCGGCGCGCTGGCGGATGATCTCGGCATCTTTCCAGGAGGCGCACCCCCGGGCGCACTCGGCGCGGGCCGGGTTGGAGAGCGCCCTTCTGGATGCCTGGTGTCGGCACCTCGGCGCGCCCCTCTACCAGCTCTTCGGCGGCGGCTCCGCCGAAGTCGTCAGCGACGTCACCGTTCCGATCGTGCCCCCCGCGGATGCGGCCGGCGTGGCGCGCGCGGCGGCGGCGAAAGGCTTCCGGGACCTGAAGATCAAGGTCGGCCTGGGCGGGGAGGACTTCGAGCGCGTGGTGGCCGTGGCCGGGGCCGCCCCGGGCGCCCGCCTTCGCCTGGACGGGAACCAGGGCCTCACCCCGGAAGAAGCGGTCTCTCTCTTCGCCCGCGTCTCCGCGGAGGGGATCTCGGTCGCCCTCTTCGAGCAGCCGGTACGCCGCGACGATCTGGCGGGGATGCGCTTCGTGCGCGAGCGCGTCTCGGCACCCGTGGCGGCGGACGAGAGCGTGATCACCCCGCAAGACGCCTGGCGCGTGCTGCAGGCCGGCGCGGCCGACGTGATCAACATCAAGCTGATGAAGGCGGGCGTGCTGGGGGCGCTGGAGATCGTCGGCCTCTGCCGGGCGGCGGGCGTCGGCCTGATGCTCGGGTGCATGCTGGAGACGCGCCTCGGGATCAGCGTGGCGGCACACCTGGCCGCCGGCCTCGGCGCCTTCGCGTTCCTGGATCTGGACGGCTACATCCTCACCGGCGACGCCCGCGTCACCGGCGGCTTCGAGGCGATTGGCAACCGGCTGGTGCTCTCGGAGAGCGCGCCGGGGCACGGGGCCGTCATCAGCGAGGCATGATCCGCCCGCTAATGACCGGCGACCGGCGTCCGTTCCTGCAGCCAATGCCGCATGGCGGGGTCGAGGGAGAGGAACTCCACCTCGGCGATGGACGTCGGCCCTGGGCGGCAGTTGACGACGCGGCCCATGAAACGGTAGCGGTCGCCCGTGTCGGGAGTCGTCAGGTCGAGGCGCAGGACCTGGAACATGCGCAGCGGTCCCGGCACTTCGACGACCATCCCCTCCGCGCTGAACCCGCGGCTCTCCGCCGTCCGCTGCGCCAGACCGTCCCACACGCCGACCATCGTGGTCAGGGGGAAGAGGTGGTAGCGCGGGTTGGGCCGATACCCGTCCGGCCCGGCACCCGGGTCGGGCAGGCCGAAGATGCCGTCCAGGTGCATCATGCGCAGGACGCGCTCGGCGGCGTCGCTGCAGCGCGAGAGCCGGAATGAGACGCCGGCCTCCCGGGAGAGGCGGCGGATTCGGAAGAGAACGCGCACCCCGGAGCTATCCAGCAGCGGGCACTCGGAGAGGTCTACGCTGACTGCGGTGGGGCGTTCACCCAGGATACCGATCGCCAGTCGCTCCAGCGTGGGCCCGGTGTGCAGGTCGAGCTCGCACCGGACACGCACGACCGCCTCCTCGCCACTCCGCTCCAGTGCGAACGCACCATCCCGCATTCCCATCGTCTCCTCCGCATCCGCATCCCTGACCGCGTGCGGAGGAGGGTGCAACATCGGGGCCAGATCAGGGGCCGCGATCGGTGATGCCCAGGTCCACGTTGCTGGCCTTCAGGTCACTCACCAGGCGGTTGAGGCGCTCGTAGAGCCGCGCCTGACGGGCATCGATGATGGCGAGACGCGAGTGAAGCTCGGTCAGGCTCGCCGGGTCGGCCTCGGCCCCGCTCACTTCGACCTCGCTCGCGGCCGCTTCCTGGATCGCCCGGGCGCGCTGTGCCTGCAGCTCCGCGCGGGCCTCCGTCAGCTCGCGGCGCAGCTTCGCCGTCTCGCCGCGCACGTCCTCCAACTCGCGCTGCCACTGCGCGCGCTCCCGCTCGATCTCCCGCAGCCGCGGGCCCGCCGCCAGCACGAAGACGACGCACATCACCGCCACTACCAGGGCAGCCATTCCGAACGGCCGATCTACGGGACGCGGCCCCTCTGCTCTCCGTGTGTCCGCCGCTGCCATGGTCTCTCTCCCTTCCGTCGGTGCGCCGGGCACGTGTCCCGACCCCTCTATGGTATCACAACGGGCGGCGAACGCCAATGCCCCGATTCAGGCGCGGGAAGCATGGACTGCTCCGGCCGCAGACCGCCGCAGGTGAGAGCGACTGCGGCTCGGCCTGGATGCTGGCCGCCCCAAGGCACGGACTCACGGATGCCGCCCGCGTGCCCTACCGAGCGCCGGGAGCGCCAGGAGGTTGGGGGATGCCGTCGGGAGAAGAGAGGGCTGCCGACATCCCCGTGGGGATGGGAGCAGCCGGGAGAGGCAGCCCTGCCGCCGGCGTTCCCACGCCGAGGCGCTGGAGTGCGCCCAGGAGATCCTCGACCTCCGCCGGCTTGGTCAGGACCGCATCGCACACCGTGGTCGCGGCCGCGGGCGGCAGCGCCGTCAGCATCACCACGGGCGTGCCGGGCGACTGCCGCTTCACCCGCCGGGCCAGACGCAGGCCCGCCCCCAGGGACGCGGACCCGTGTCCCATGGCGTTGTCCGTAATCACGGCCAGCACCGGGTAGCGCCGGAAGAGATCCCAGCCCTGGTCGCAGTCGGCCGCTTGGAGGACGGCATACCCCGTCTCGGCGAGGATGAGCGCGAGCGTCTCGCGGAACAGCTCGTCGTCTTCGGCGAGCAGGATGTATCCGTTCTGGACCGGCGTACCGGCACGGGCCCCACCTTCGATGCTCGGCAGCATACGCGCTCCTTGTCGCTGGATTGGTGGCGCTCCGACGCGTCCGGACGCGCCTGCCCACCCCGCCAGATATACCCCTCTGCGGCGCCCTCTACACCTGATGGCGCGGAGAAAGTGCGCCAGGCGGCAACCACGCGCGAGAGGCAGACGCGCGTTGCCGGAACTGCGGTGACGGGCGCTCCCCGAGCGGACGGGACCCTGTCTGCTCGCTGGCCGGCAAGGGTATACTGCACCAGGGATACGGATACCTGTGATGTCGCTGACCCCGCGATCGTGGCCTTGGGGAGTGGCTGGACGTGGGCGATCGCAGCGGTGCGCTGCCGCGTGTTCTGGTCGTGGACGACTTTGAGGACTTCACGGCCCTTCTCAGTGACGCCCTGAGTGATGCGGGCTGCGAGGTGATGGTCGCAAGGAGCGCCCGCAAGGCATGGGAGATCTTCCGGGCTCACCGGGTGCGGGCGATGATCACCGAGCGAGCGCCGGGGGCGCCCAACCCGCTGCGCGCGTGCGCAGCCCTTGAGCTCGCCCGCCGCATCAAGGAGACCGCGCCGGACACAGTGGTGATCATGGTGAGCACGTCACCCCCGGGTGAGGCCGCGCTGGTGTGTGACGCGGTGTTCCGCAAGCCGATGGACCTTGCCCGCATCACCGCGATCCTGGACCGACTGAACGCGACCAAGCCATAGGCCGTGGATGTCCTTGGCGGGGCGCGGTCCCCGGCTGGTGGCTCCTCCGCCGCCGGACGTGCCGATTCCGGCACGACGGGCGGTCGCCCACCCACCGCCGTCGCGTCGCACGCTCTCGCCTGCGTCGCCCACGGCGCCGGGCGAGGCCCCTCTTGCGCCGAGGATCACACGGCGGCGGCGATTCTCGCGGGCCGCGCCTCATCGGAAGCCCGCCAGGCATCCACCCCGGGCTCGGAGGAGACGGAGCGCACGATCACCTGGTAGCCCCGCATCTTCAGCCCTTCTTCGAGGGCTACCAACAAGCCGCCCGGTGAGGGCCGGATCTCCTCCTCGGGCACCAGGATCTCGAACACGAACCTACCGACCGCTGCTGGTCTTCTGGGCATCGGTGTGCTCTCCTTGCCGCGTGCTGCCGATTCGTGAATGCCGGCGGCCGCCAACTCACCTCCCCCGCTCCGGCGAGCAGGCGGCCGCCGATACCGGTGGTGATGCCCCGCCGGGGATCGCTCGGCGGGAAGTATCGGGCTACATCCGTCGCGCCCGGTACATCGTGTAGCCCCCGCGCAGCCCGGTCTGGCTGTACGTCTGGTAGCGCGCCGCCTTGCGGGCTCGCCGGCACGCCGGACAGCGCGCCGGGTCGTTCTGGAAGCCTTTCTCCGAGTAGAACTCCTGCTCGCCGGCCGTGAAGGTGAAGTCGCGACCGCACTCCTTGCACTTGAGGGTCCTGTCCTCTGCCATCTCCTCTTCCTTCTCCTAACGTCAGACGCGGGCGTGGTTGGTTGGCCTCCTTGATTTTCGCCCTGCGCCACATACCGAGGGTGAGGGACCCTGGCACGAGGGTCGGATCTCCGCGCTCTGCAAGACCGCAAGGCGATGACTGGAAGGCGTTCGGTGCATTGCTATTTTACCCAGGCAGGCGGGCGCTAAACCTCCAGACGCCGGCCATCGGATCACTTTTTGTCACGGAGTCACCAGCGATCGGTAGCACCCCATTGAACCGTGGTTTGGGCGCTTCGCTTGGTGGATAGGGGACTGCTGGGCGGCCCCCGCTGTGTGGAAGGGGCCTGATGCATGCCCACGGCATGCACGGATTGAAAAGAAAGGGTCCGTATGGCAT
>JACQGM010000186.1 GCA_016199585.1 Armatimonadota bacterium | reverse complement strand
GCCGAATCGGGTTCGCTTGCGCTACGGCTCGCACGTTTGCTTCCCCGGGCTTCGGCGTCTCGGGTTGCCCCGGGCGCCGCTGGTTGGCTACATGTCGAACGAGCAATCTACATGGCTGAGACATTTCACTCAGCAAGAAAGGCCAGGCTTGTCCTGGCGCACCAGAGGACGCTGAGGGAGTCGGGGACGAGTGAGGCGTGACGAGTGAGCCCGAGCCTCACGCATCACTCGTCACTCCTCACCGGTCCCTCTCCGCGTTCTCCCATCCCTCAGCGCCTCTGAGTTCGGCGGTTCTCCGCGTCTCATCCCTCTCTCCCGCACCTCACCGCTGGCGCACGCGAGCCCCCGCCGGCAGGTCCACGGTCACTTCCGCCGTGGCCTCCACGGTGTAGGCGCCGTCTTCCGCGCGCACGACGCTCACCCGGTGGGGGTAGACGACCTCGTCGCCCACGCCGTAGTCGTACACCTCGAACCAGGTGTCCCCGGGGAACTCCTTCGCCAGACGGGCCGCGGTCGCCTCCGGGTGGGCCTCCTGGTCGATGAGGGCCGCCTTCTGGGTGGCGGCCTCGGTGATGCGGTACTCGGCGGTCCGGTCGGCGTTCACCAATCGCGCCCCGAGGTAGTAGCGGTACCCCTGCAGGATGAAGGGAGTATCGGTCTTCACCGCGAAGTTATCCACCCCGGTCACCCGCCCGGTGCCGATGCGGGAGTCCAGGTCGAGGCGAAGCCGGGCGCCCCCGGGCACCGGCTCCACCCCCAGGACCTTGCGGCCCACCCGACGGCCCGGGCTGGTGATGTAGGCGTAGGCGCCCACCAGCGCGGCAGGCACCGGCGGCGCCGGGGAGACGGTGAGGGTCTCCGTGGCGCGGTCGATCCGGGTGATCTTCGCTCGGTACTCCGGGCTCTCCAGCCGGACGCCATGCTCCCCCTTGCGCAGGAGCGTGCCTCCCACCAGCGACATCGCCACCGGCACGCCCTCCTTCTCGGAGTGGAACACGAACCGCCCGGCGAACTCCAGGCCCCCTTCGGCGGTGCGGTGCGCGCCGGGGTCGGCGGACGCCAGAATCGTGTCGGTGCGGCCGTCCAGATGCACCTCGCACCCGACCGGCGCGAACCCCTCGTCATCGCCGGAGAGGCGGAGCGCGCGCGCCTCGCGGATGAGCGGGGTGTTCATATAGGGCTCGAGGAGACTCACCACCTGAGTCTTCGCCGGCGCCTGACCCTTGTTGTGGAGCAGGATCCACTTCATCTCGTAGGGGTGGCCGCCAGCGGGGGATGTGCCGTCGCAGAGGTTCACCTCGACGCCCTCCGCGGCGGGCATCGTCAGGCGGAGGTGGAGGCCGTCGCCATTCTTCAGCGCCCAGTCGGCCCACCAGGGGCCGTCGGGCCGGGCACGCTCCACGTTGTAGAGGTGGGCAAACGGGAAGAGAACGCCCTGCCATCCATAGGTGCCGTCGTGGGTGCAGCCACTCGCTTCCAGCCACTTCTCATCGCCGTAGGGTACGTCAGGCCCGGCGAGGGTGCCCCCCTTCTGGCTTGTCAGCGGGATGCCGTGGGTGGTGAAATCCCCCTCCTGGCCGTGGAACGCCCACCACTGCTCGTCGCCGCCGAAGACCCGGTGTAGATCCACGCAGTAGAACGCGTCCGGTCCAACATCCACCAGGGCGAGGAGGCGCCGCTGCCACTGCTGCTCCGGCTCGTCGAGCGAGGTCCCTCGCGCCTCGGCCACCTGAACGGGACCGGCATCGGCGAAGAGCTGGCACTGCGCCACCATCGTCTGGTAGGGGAACTGGCGGGCGACGTAGTGGCTGCTCCACGATTTCTCCCACCAGCCCCAGTTGCGGGGATAGCCCATGTGTGAGAGGAGCACCCCCTGATATGCCTGAAGACCGATGTCCAGCGTGTCGTCCTGGCTGTGGTTGCGGTTGTGGCCGTAGTTCATCCAGAGCGCTCGCTTGTCGTCCCCTGCGCCGCTGCGCAGGATGGCGATGCCATAGCCGTCGTGGAGCGAGCTGCGGTCGTTCCAGTCGTCGGGCCACTCTTTGGCCTTTTCTTCGATCTCCTCGCGCGTGAAGGGGAAGTCCGGGGAGGGCTTCCAGCCGGGGGCGTGGGCGAGTGCCCAGGCGAACTTCGGGTCGCGTAAGAGGCGGTAAGCGTGCTCGAAGGCGGCGGCGTCGCCGTTCTGCCACGTGATCCGGGGCAGCTTCTTGTAGGCGGGCCAGGTGCCGGTGTCGCCGACGTTGGGAAAGCCGCGGTCAATGGTGACAGTGTCCATGGCGAAGTCGAACACGTTGTGGTAGCGGCGGCTCTCGCCAAGCGGAGGGTACTTCGACCCGGGGTAGACTTCAGGGCGCATGCGGCGCAGGTGCTCGATGGCATCCACGATTGGGGCGAGGTAGGCGACGTGCGCGCCATTGTAACCGCCGGTGGACTCGTAGGGGGCACCGTCACGGAAGTAGGTGTTCGGCACGAAGATCCGCATGTTGCCGGCGCCATCATAGAGCCAGTCCATGAAGTCGCTGCCCTGCGCGTAGTTGAGCACCTCGGCCATCTTCAGCAGGCCCAACTGGGGGTAAGGGGGATTCGAGAACGTCGCCCCGTCCATCGCCGCCTGCACCCAGACGGCCATCAGGTTCTCCTCGATGAAGCGGCGCACGTCCGCGTGCGTCTTCACGTCGAACCCCTTCTTCCGCAGATAGGGGACAATCTCGGCATCCTTCTCGATGGCGGGGAAGATGCGGTCGTAGGCCCGGGCGAGATCCATCTGGTAGGTCGGCTGGTCAATGGCGTAGACGGTCAGCCCCGAGCCGCGGAGGATCGGCCCCTCGTCGAACCGGCCCTGGCCGAATCGCTCCACCTGCGACACGCCGTTGCGGTGACGGTGCTGGGTCATCGTCGCCAGGTAGGCGTACTCGACGGCGAGGCGGCAGAAGGCCACGAGCGCCTTATGGACGTAGCGCGCGTCGCCTGAAGCCACGTACCTCGCGGCGCACTCCTCGGGCACGCGCAGCATCTGGTGGGCATAGGCCTGAGCCAGCTCGGCGATGAACCCGTAGTGCCTGCCGTCCCGCACGTAGCCGCCGCCGATGCCGTCGTCGGGGAAGGCGCCGTTGGTGAAATCGCCGGCCGCGAAATCGTTGCCGGGGTACTCCTCACCGCCGACCGGGCAGCGGATCTTCCACCGATAGGGCAGGGCCGTGTCCTTCCCCCAGGGGTAGTAGGCACGGTGCTTGTAGATCTCGGTGCCGTGGACCGGGCAGCCGTACTGGAGGTTCACCCAGTGCCAGCGTGGGATCGCGCTGTCCGGCTGCATCTCCCAGATGGCGTCGTCCGGCACATCGAGCCAGCCGCCCTTCTCCTCGCCCGTAGGCGCCTTCGCCTCGGCCCCGGTGGGGAAGACCTGCCGCTCCTTCAGCTCGGGGATGGGCTTGCCGAGGGGCCAGCGGCGCGGCAGCGGCGTTCCCTTCAGGTCTCGGAACCGGCGCAGGTCCTCGAACGACCATATCTCCACCGGCACCGTCACTTCCCCTCCCGGCAGCGCGAAGCGGATCTCCGCGCGCTTGGCCGGCTTCACGGCGCGGAAGTAGAACCGGCGCACGTCGGCCTGAGTCGGCAGGCGCGTGCGGTCCAGCAGGACGACGCTCTCCGGCACGCTCACGCCCACGTCGGGGGCGTCCGGCGCCACCTTCAGCGCCACCATGAAGAGACGATCCACCCCCACGACATCCGGGGCGTAGACTACGGGGCCGGTGGGCGCGGCGCCGACGGCGCTCGCCGCCAGCGTGGCCAGTCCGAGCAACAGAGGGGCGTTCATGGTCCGGTATCCTCCTGCCGAGAGGTTCGGCCCGGGAGTCGCAGACACCTTCCCCTTTCCCGCGATCCACCCGCCTGCCGGCAACTCACCGGCGGACGCTGCACCGATACCCCCGCCCTGCCGCGAGCCGGGCAGAGAGACTCACTCTCACCGCGCGAGATTCCGGGGAGGACTCTCGCGCCCGGCGGCAAACAGAGTGCGGGAAGCCCGGAGATACCGCGATCGGGCGGCCACCGGTCTCCGGTTCGTGCGGAAGGAGCGCACCATGTCGGAGCAGCGTCAGGCCAGGTTGGCCTTCATCGGGTGTGGTGGCTTCGCCACCTCGTCAATCTTCCCCAACATCCACCGCGTGCCCCGGATCGATCTTGTGGCCGTGTGCGACATCGTGCGGGCGAAAGCCGAGCGCAACGCGCGCAACTTCGGCGCCCGCCGCGTCTACACCGACCTGGAGGAGATGCTGGACAAGGAGGAGCCGGACGGCGTCTTCGTCATCGGCCCGGCGCCGCAGCAATATGCGCTGGCGCCGCGGGTGCTCCGGCGCGGCATCCCCGTCTACGTCGAGAAGCCCTCCGCGAACACCTCCGCCGATGCGCGGGAGCTGGCGGCGCTCGCCGAAGCGCACGGCACCTGGGGGCAGGTGGGGTTCATGAAGCGCTTCGCCGATGTCTACCGGATGGCGAAGGAGATCCTCGCCCGCGAGGAGTTCGGGCCGCTGCACCTCGTCACGTGCAAGTTCGCCCAGGGCCCCTACCCGCAGATCTGGGGCATCGACTCGGCCAAGCGCGCCATGCTCATCGGCCAGCTCTGCCACATCTTCGACCTTATCCGCTTCTTCGGCGGCGACGTGCGCACGGTGCAGGCGCTCTACCACGAGGTGACGCCGACGCAGTTCGCCTACCTGGCGAACCTGGAGTTCGCCTCCGGCGCGATTGGCCAGCTCGACGTGAACAGCCTGGAGAGCAAGGCCGCCTTTCGGGACATCTACGAGGAGCTGCAGCTCGTCGGCCTCGAGACGAACCTGGTGTGCGAGAGCATGGTGCACCTGCGCTGGCAGCGCAAGGAGGACTTCACCACCGCGGTCCCCCGCGCCGGGCGCTACCTCTCCACCTTCTCGCCCACCTGGACCGGCCTCAACAGCCCGATCACCTACGGCTACCTGGGAGAGGTGGAGCACTTCGCCAGGCGCTGCCTCGGCGAGGTGGAGGGCGGCCCCGACCTGTGGGACAGCTACCGCTCGCTCCAGATCGGCGAGGCGATCTACGATAGCGCGCACGGAGGCGGGGTGGTGACCATCGAGTGAGAGGGCGCGCTGCGGGTTCCGTGTGGTCGCGCTCTTCGGCGACTTCGACCGCTCGCCGCTCGGCGACGATTCCCGGGAGATGCTCTTCGTGGCGGAGAAGGTGGGGTGAGGCGGTCCTGATCCGGACTGATGGGCCTTGACGAGCAGGTTCGGTAGCACGCCTCCGGCGCGGGGCGGAACCCGCGCCCTACGGGCATGCACGGTAGGGCGGCACCTCCGCATCGCGCCGGGGACGTGGTTACCGGCCTTGCTCGCGACGAACTCATCTGGTAGGTGCGTCAGTGATCTCCCCCACACCGCCACACTCCGACGGATCCCGGCACGTTTCATCTCCCCTTCGCCGGGGTACGTGCAGGACGGATCGGCGCGGCCGACGCCGCGTCGGACCCCTGGATGGGGAGGTGAACATCAATGCCGGAACGCGAAATGACCGTTCGAGAGGCCGGCCGCAAGGGCGGTGAGACGACCTCGGAGCGCTATGGCCGCGAGTTCTACGAAGAGATCGGACACATGGGCGGCGAGAAGGGCGGCGAGGTCCGCAAGCGCCAACTCGGCCACGAAGGCTACGAGGAGCTCGGGCACAAGGGGGGTCAGCGCGTGCGCGAGCTGATCGAGAAGGGCAAGCAGGCCGAGGAATAGGCCGGTCGAGCCGATAGCACCACGGGGCGCGGCCCACACAGGCCGCGCCCCTGCCTCTGTAACACCGGGCGCGGCCGCGTCCGTTTCCGCTACCCAGGGGCACTCCGAGAGGAGCACGCATGGAGAGCGACCCGGCAGGCAGCGGCGCCGAGGAGTGCGTCCACGACGACTTCCGCATCCAGGAGTGGATGATCTGGTCCATCCCCGGCATCCAGGAGTACGCGGTGCGCGACGGCGCCTTCGTCATTCGCGATGGCCGGCACACCTTCAACCGGCCGCTGTTCGGCTCGCCCGGCGCCATCATCCCCTTCGGCGGCGACCGGCCCCAGTGGCTCCTCGCGGAGATCGGACTCCACAAGCTGGGCATCCTCTCCCTCGCGGTAGGCGACCGCTGGCTGCACGCCGCCGCCGAGATCGAGACCGCCTACGACGCCGGCCGCCTGCGCCACGTCGTCCGCGACCCCGCCTTCGCCGGCAACACTGTCACGATCACCACTCTCCGCCTGCCCGAGGGTGCGGGCTGCGTCCTGCGCCTGGAGGCCGAGTGCCCGCTGGAGATCCGCTGGGTCTTCGGCGGCCTGCGGGGGAAGTTCCCGACCGACTGGGCCGGCAGCGGCGGCTGGGAGGGCGGGCTGCACCCGGAGGATGCCGCCGGGAACCACGTGGAGGTGCGCGCGGGCGTGGCCTGCCTGACGTCGCCCGACGTGCCCGGCCGCGTGGTGGGCGTCGCGGGGGGATCGCCCGGGACCGTCCACCTCGCCGGAAGTGGGGGCAAAGCACCGCGGCCGGCGGCCGACGAAGACCAGGGCGCTCCCTCGCGGGGCTTCGCCCCTACGCCGGATGAGGGGTATCCGGCGGCCGGGGGTACCCTCTCCCCGGGGGAGGCGTCGGCCTACCTGGTGATCGCCGGGGGCGAGACCATCCCCGACCTGGCGGTGATGGCGGCCGACGGCGAGGCGCTCTTCGGGGAGGCGGAGGCGCTGTGGCGGGCGCGGGCGGAGCGCCTGGCGGTGAGCACCCCGATGCCGGAGTTGGACGCCGCGATCCGCAGCAACAACGCCTCGCTCGACGGCATCTGGCGGCCGCCCTCCTTCCTCCACGGCGCCGTCCGCTGGGCCACGCGAGGGTGGTACCTCGGCTGGCGCGGGTGGTATGGGCCGATCTGCGCCGGCGACTGCGAGCGCGTGCGCCAGGCGATCCGCTTCCACGCCGCACACCCGATCCTGGAGCCGGGCACCGGGATCCAGAGCCGGGGCGCCTTCCACGCCTTCATCGGCTTCGATGGCCGCCCCGAGCGCCACGAGTACGACATGAACCAGGTCTTCCTGGATCACATCCGCGCCTACTACGCCTGGACCGGCGACCTGGAGACGATTCGCGCCGTCTGGCCGGCCATCCGGGAGTGCCTGGCCTACGAGCGCCGGGAGATGGACCCCGACGGCGACGGGCTCTACACCAACCACCTCAACACCTGGGTCTCCGACGGCCACCACTACGACGGCGGGGGCTGCGCGCAGGCTTCCGCCTACCTCTACCGCCTGAATCGCTTCGCCGCCGAGGTCGCGGAGCGCCTGGGAGAAGACCCTGCGCCCTTCCGTGAGGAGGCGATGAAGATCCGGGCCGCCGCGCAGGAACGCCTCTGGATGGAGGAAGCCGGGCACTTCGCCGAGCACGTGGACGAGGACGGCGTGCTCCACCCGGCGGCGGAGGCGCCCTCCGTCTACCATCCGATAGAGTTCGGCCTGGCAGACCCGCTGCAGGCGCTGCGCCTGACGGAGTACCTGGCGCGCCGCATCTGGTTCACCGGCGACCAGGTCCTCGCGAACGACTGGTTCCCGGTGATCGTCACCAACGGCTGCCCGGCGCACAACGAGAGCCTCAACTCCGCCCTTGCGTACTTCCAGGCCGGCGACCACGAGGGTGGGTGGCGGCTGCTGCGCACGGCGGTGGGGGCCTTCCACCGCGCCGCCGCGCCCGGGAGCGTGAGCTGCTACGCCGGCCCCGAGGGGGAGCAGGGCGTCTACGTGGACTTCGCCGACGCCGTCAGCCTCTTCGCCCGCTGCGTGGTGGAGGGCCTCTTCGGACTGGCGCCGGACGTGCCGAGCGACCGTGTGACCTGGGCGCCGCGCCTGCCGCCGGAGTGGCCTCGCGCCTCGCTATGCATCGCGGGCTACGCGCTCGCCTACGAGCGATCCGGCACCAGCGAGCGCTACACGCTGGCGATGCCAGGGGAGATGTCGGCGACGATTCGGGTGCCCCTCCGCTTCGACCGCCTGAAGAGCGTGCGCGTGAATGGCGGGCCTGCCGCCTACCAGGGAGAGACGGGGGTGGACCGGCAGATCATCTCTGTGCGCGCGCCCGCCGGGCGGAAGGTCGTGCTCGAAGTCGCCTACTCCAGCCGCACCCGCTCCCGCGTCTCCGACCCGCCCGAGTGGGTGGTGGCGGGGGATACGGTATCACTGGCGACGCCGGCGGGGGCCTTCACCGGCGTGGAGGACCCGCAGCACGCCCTGGAGCGCCCGCGCGCCGATGGAGGCCGACTGGAGGCGCGCGCGGGGAGGCCGGGCAAGCACGCGTTCCACGCGCGGCTGAAGATGGCACACTCGCCCGTGGTGCATCCGGTGCGGCTGGAGGTACGCCCCGCGTACGAGCTTCTGGGCGCCCGGCTCTGCGTGCCCGCCGCCGCGCCGGGGCCGCCCGGGCTGGTGGTGACGCTCCGCTGCAACCGCCCGGAGCGCGTGCCGCCGCCGGTCGAGATCCTCTACGCGGGGCGCACCTACCGCGGCCGGCTGGCTGCTTCCTCGCGGCGGACCGGCCGCCCCCCCGGGGAGCCGGAGACCTTCGAGTTCCCCATCGAGAACCCCGGGCACCTCACGCCCGGAGGCATGCCGGTTCGGGGGACCCTCCGCACGCTGTCGGGTCCCGTGGTTCTGGAGGGGGAGACGCGCCTCTGGTCGCTTTTCCGCGCCTGGCCCGAGGGCGCCGCCGCCTTCGCGGCCCGCTGCGCGCCCCTCGACATCCCGCGCAACGACCGCCTGGAGGCGATCTTCACCCGGGAATACCAGGGCCCCGACCAGCCCTTCCTCAACTGCTGGACCTGGTACCGGCCAGAGACGATCAACCTGGACCGCGTGCGCGAGCGCCTGCGCGATGGCGTGTTCACCACGGAGATCGGCGTGCCGTTCCGCATCCCGCGTGAGGGGGATAACGTCCTCTGCGCCACGCGCTGGCGGTCGCACCCGGACGAGGTGACGATCCCGGTGGGACGCGCGGCGCAGAGGCTCTACCTGCTCCTGGCCAACACCACGCAGAACAGCCAGACGCACTTGCCGCACGCCCGCGTGACCCTGGAGTACGCCGACGGCCAGACAGAGAAGGCCGACCTGGCGGGACCGGAGGAGATCGACCACCTGCTGCAGCACTACGCCGTGCGCGCCTGTCCGCAGTGGATCGGCGGGAGTGAGGGAGGCTTCTATGGTCATGGCCTGGCAACGGGCGCCCACGCCGATATTCTGGACCTCCACCCCGGCCGCCGGGAGCCGATCGCCCGCCTCCGCATCCGCTGCCTGCGCCGCGAGACGCTGATCGGGGTGCTGGGGGTTACGGTGTGGTAGCGCCGCCGCCGCGCAGGCCGCACGTTCAGGCCACCAGGCCCGCAACCGTCCGCGCGTCCAGCCTCTCCACCACGGCGATGAGCAGGCGCAGCGCGCCGTCATAGTCCTCCCGGTGGAGGATCCCCGAGTGGGTATGAACGTGGCGCGCGGGCACGCCGATGACCACGGTCGGCACCCCCGTCTCGTGCAGGTGGATCACGGCGCCATCCGTGGCATAGCCGGCGTGCGCCGAGAACTGGAGCGGAATCTCCTTCTCGCGTGCGGTCTCGATCACCAGGTCGCGCAGGCGCAGGTTCGGCACCATGCGCCGGTCCAGGAGGAGGAGCGTCGGGCCGCCTCCCAGCTTGGCCGACGCCTCCTCCGGCTTGATCCCCGGCACGTCGCCGGCGATGTCACCTTCCAGGACGATGGCGACGTCGGGGTGGACCACCGCGGCGGACGTCTGCGCGCCCCGCGTGCCGACCTCCTCCATGACGGT
>JACQGM010000184.1 GCA_016199585.1 Armatimonadota bacterium | reverse complement strand
CTTCGTCGGCTGCGTATTATGTGTATAAGAGACTGCTCCAGGCGCGCGAGGGCGTCGCGCGGCGAGTTGGCGTGGTTGGTGCTCAGCTATCCATCGTGCCCGGTGTTCATCGCCACCGGGCACGATGGATCGCTGAGCACCATCCACGCCAACTCGCCGCGCGACGCCATCGCGCGCCTGGAGACGCTGACGCTGATGGCCGGAGTCGATCTGCCGATCCGCTCGATCACCCGCCAGATCGCCAGCGCCGTCCAGGTCTTCGTGCAGCAAGGGCGCCTGCAGGACGGCAGCCGGAAGATCACCCACATCACCGAGGTGCAGGGCATGGAGGGAGACACGATTCTTCTCCAGGATGTCTTCGTCTTCGAGCAGACCGGGATGACCGCCGACGGCCGGGTGATCGGTGAGCACCGGGCGACGGGCTTGCGGCCGCGGGTGCTGTCCCGCCTGGACGCCGCGGGGATTCACCTGCCGCCCTCGCTCTTTCTGCGTTGAGCCGCGCCGTGCGACCGCCGTTGATGTCGGCAGATTGGGGGGTGCCAGGATGACTCCGCAAGTTGTGGTGCTGGCGGCTGTGTTCTTCGGGAGCCTGGGCGCGGTGCTGGTGGCGCAGCACTACGCCACGCGCGCCCAGCGCGCCGTTGGCCGGCGCATGCGCGTCGTGGTCGAAGGCGCCCCCGAGTCGGGGATCGCGCCACGCGCCTCGGCTGCGGGCGTCTACCTGCCAGGCGTGGCCGCCCACTTCCGCCGCACGCCCTACTTCCAGCACGTCGGCGACAAGCTGGGCGCCGCCGGCGTGCCGTTGCGCGCCGTGGAGTTCGTCGCCCTGTGCGGCATGCTCGCCGCGGCGACATTCGTGAGCGTCGTCTTCCTGACGCACCGCGTGCCTCCGGCTGCGCTCTGGGCCGCCGGTGGGTTCGCCGCGCCGCACTTCGTGCTCAACATGGTCGCCGAACGGCGCCGGCAGATGCTCGAGACGCAGCTCTCCGACACGCTGATCATGGTCTCCTCCGCCATGCAGGCGGGTTTCGGCTTTCTGCAGGGGATCCAGATGGCCGCCGACCAGATGCCCCAGCCGATCGCCCCGGAGCTGCAGCGCGTGGTGCGCCTGGTTCAGCTCGGCATGCCGCTGGAGCAGGCGCTCAACCAGATGGGCGCGCGCGTGCAGAGCTACGACTTCGACCTGATGATCGCCTCGACGAACACCCAACTCGCCATGGGCGGCAACCTGATCCGACTCTACCGGACGATCACCGAGACGATCCAGGAGCGGCTGCGCATTCGCGGCGAGATCAAGGCGACCACGGCCGAGGGCCGGCTGAGCGCCATGGTGCTGATCCTCCTCCCGGTCGGCATGCTGGGTATCCTCATGCTGATGAAGCCGGACTACGCCCAGACGATGCTCTTCACCCCGACGGGGCAGGCGCTGCTGAAGATGGCGGGCGGACTGCAGCTCGTCGGGGTGCTCGTTATCCGAAAGATACTCAATCTGGATCTGTGAGGGAGTGTGGGGGTGTGGAAGTATGGGGGTGTGGAAGTGTGGAGGTGTGGGAGTAACCGTTGCTCCTGCACCCCCACACCCCCACACTCCCATACACCCTCACTCCCACACTGCCACACCTGAAAGGGCACAACGATGTGGTTGGCGGCAGTGGTGTGCTGGAGTATCACGCTCGGGGTCGCAGCCTACTTCCTGAGCACGCGGACGGCGCGCGACATCGCTCTGGGGCGGCTGGAGGAGCTGACCCAGGACGAGATCACGATCATCGGGCGGCAGGAGCAGGAGCGCGACCTGAGCGGGTCGCCGGTTCGCCGCTTGCTGCAGGCGATGTTCGCCCCGGTGGGCAACGCACTGAAGCGCACCTCCGGTATCGGGCGCGACGTGGATGCGCGCCTGGTGCGGGCCGGGCTGACCGGCGTGCTGACCGCCGGGGAGTTCGTGGGCATCAAGGCCGTGGCGTTCCTCTTCTTCGCCCTGGTCTGCGCGGTCGGGCTCCCGCACTTCCACGCCGCCGGCAACCGTCCCGTGGTGCTGCTGCTGATCGCGCTGCCGCTCGTCGGCTTCGTGGGCCCCGACCTGGCGCTCAACCACCTGGTGCGCCAGCGGAAGCGCCAGATCCGGAAGCGGCTGGTGGACGTGCTGGATCTGATTGTCCTCTGCATGGAGGCGGGCATCGGGTTTGAGGCGGCGATGGCGCGCACCGCCGAGAAGGTGTCGGGGCCGGTCGGCGAGGAGCTCTCGCAGATGCTCGGCGAGATCAACCACGGGAAAGCCCGCGCCGCTGCGTTCCGCGACATGGCCGCGCGCGTGCAGCTCCCCGAGCTGTCGCTGCTGGTGGCGGCCGTGAACCAGGCGGACCGGCTGGGCACCGGCCTCGCCGAGGCGCTGAAGGCGCAGGCGAACAACATCCGCGAGCGCAACATCCGCGTCGCGCGCGAGGCGGCGGCGAAGCTCTCGGTGAAGATCGTCTTCCCCCTGGTGCTGTGCATCTTCCCGGCGCTCTTCATCGTGATTCTCGGTCCGGCCATGATTGCGATTCAGAACTCGGGGGGGCCGTTCTGAGTGTGAGGGTGTGGGGAGTGAGGGGGTATGGTCCGCGCACTGAGTGACCTGGCATATGCGTGGCGGCGGGCGCTGCGGCGCCTCCGCCCCGGGCGGCGCCCGTCGCGGCGAGGCGCCACGCTGATCGAGTTCGCCGTCGTGCTCGGCGTGGTGCTGTTCTTGATGACGGGCATCATGGAGTTCTCCATCATCTACAAGGACCTGATGGTGCTCAACCAGGCCACGCGGGAGGGCGTGCGCTGCGCCGTGGTCGGCGCCACCAGCGCCACGGTGGACTCGCGGGTACGCGCCTGCGCGGCGACGCTGGCAGCCGACCGGCTGACGACCGAGGTGCGCTACAGCACCGATGACGGGGCGAGCTTCGCGGCGACGCCGGGCACGGTGGATGGCCGCAACGACGTGCCGGCGGGCGCGCTGATCCGCGTTCACGCCGAGTACCCGCACCGCGTGTTGGTGGCGGCGGTCCTCCCCGGCGTCACGGAGGTGAGGCTGCGATGCGACATGATCATGCAGCGACAGTGAGTGGGATCGCAGATCGCAGGCAGCGGGGGGCGGCGCTGGTGGAGTGCGCGCTGGCGCTGCCGCTCCTCCTACTGCTGGTGATGGGGGTCATTGAGATCGGGCGGATGACGCGCACCCAGCTCGCGCTGGCGCAGGCCGCGCGCGAAGGGGCACAGGCCATCGCGCGGGCGCTGACCGTCGAGCGCGTCGCCGCCCGCGTGCTCAACACCGCGGAACAGGGGGGGCTGAGGCGCGGCGCCGTGATCGCCATCGAACTGACCTCCAGCTCGAATGGCACCAACTGGGCGGCGATCAGCAACGACTCGAAGGCGCTGGAGAACAACGCGAAGCGCGGCAACCTCGTGCGCGCGCGCGTGCGTTACCGGCACGCGCACGTGTCGTCGCTCGTGTTCTCCGGGGGCAGTCGGGACATGGAGAGCGTCGTCGTGGCGCGCCGCAACTGAGCAGTGGCGACGCAGCGCGCGCGAGGGTGTACACTCTCGTTAGGCTTGCGGTGCGTCGCCCGTGCGGGAGGATCAGATCCGGGGCCAGGAGGGGGAAGCAATGACGCACCGAACGGAGAGCGGCCAGAGCCTCATCCTGCTGGCCGCGGCACTGACAGCCTTGCTCGGGTTCATGTCGCTGGCGATTGATGCCGGGAGGTGGTTCGTGGCTCGCCAGCGTGTCGTCAACGTCTGTGACATGGCCGCGCTGGGCGGGGCGATGGAGCTGACGAACGACCCGAACACCTGCGCGCGCGCGCAGCGCGCCGTGCTGACGGTGGTTGACGCCAACGCCGGGGCGACCCTGGTGAGCGTCAGTCACATCATCGGCCCCGACAACCCCGATATCATCATCTCCCACTACAACGACACCACCCTCACCAACCGGGCGCTCTCCGCGAACATCCAGTGGACCGACACGCTCGGCAACCCGGTGCCCCGGCCGGCGCCGAACCGGGGGCTGATCGTGCGCGGCCGCATCGGGGTGCCGCCGGTGTTCGGACGGGTGATCGGATACAGCAGCCCGCGCGAGGTCGGCGGGCGGACCGCGGTGGTGTTGGGGCAGGCGTCCACCATCATCGGCGGCATCCTCCCCTTCGGCGTCTCGAAGGACCATATCGCCGACATCGAGAGCTCCCCTGCGGCCACCATCGAGCAGGTGCTGACCTACCGCACCTGGAACGAGTCGTGGGCCGGCGCGCCGGGCGCCTTCGGCACTCTCGGCCCGGCAAGCACCCCTGGTTCCACCAGCGCCGACGACC
Organism: Armatimonadota bacterium; assembly: GCA_016199585.1. GTDB lineage: Bacteria > Armatimonadota > JAAZEB01 > JAAZEB01 > JAAZEB01 > JACQGM01. Next base: position 7 of record JACQGM010000184.1, on the reverse strand, counting down.
TGCAGTT
>JACQGM010000183.1 GCA_016199585.1 Armatimonadota bacterium | reverse complement strand
GAGGCGAGCAGGCGCAGGTCGTTGGCGATGCGGTCCAGGGTGGCGGCCAGGGTGCGCAAGGCGGCAGAGAGCTCCAGCGGGTCGGCCATGCTCTGCATGGCGGCGAAGAGATTTCCATGGGACCGCAGCGGCATGCCGGTGAACTCCGACAACTTCTCCACCATGCGGGCGTGGTAGTCGGGATGGGCGTTGAGTCCGGTGCCGGTCGCCGTGCCGCCGATGCCGATGCGGCGCAGGTTGTCGCCGGCGCGGATGATCCGCTCCCGGTCGTGAGCCACGGCCACGGCGTAGGCGCCGAACTCCTGGCCCAGGCGGACGGGCACGGCGTCCTGAAGGTGGGTGCGCCCGCTCTTCAGGATGCCGTCGAAGGCCTGAGCCTTGGCATCCAGGGCGTCCTCCAGGGCATCCAGCGCCTCCGTGAGCCCCGGCAGGAGCGCCAGCGCCGACAAGCGGATGGCGGTGGGAATCACGTCGTTGGTGGACTGCGCCATGTTGACGTGGTCGTTGGGGCGTACCGGCTGGTAGGCGCCCTTCGGGTGGTCGAGGATCTCGTTGGCCCGGTTCGCAATCACTTCGTTGGCGTTCATGTTGAACGAGGTGCCCGCGCCGGCCTGGAACACGTCCACGACGAACTGGTCGTCCCAGCGGTGCCGGATCACCTCCCTGGCGGCCTGGATGATGGCGTGAGCCAGGTCCGTGCCGAGGAGCCCGAGGCCCATGTTCACTTCGGCAGCCGCCAGCTTGATGGTGCCGATGGCGGCGATGAACCCGGGGTGGAGCCGCAGCCCGCTGATCGGGAAGTTCTCCACCGCCCGGGCGGTCTGAATCCCGTAGTAGGCGGAGGCCGGCACCTCCTTCTCACCCAGACTGTCCCGCTCGAGCCGCATCTCAGACATGGTGTTCCCTCGCTGCCTCTTCCACCCGGCGCGCCTTCTCCGTCTCTTCGGCGCGGCGGCTTTCGCGGTACTCCTCCAGCCGGGCGCGCACGCGCTTATCCTTCACGCCCAGGATCTGCACGGCCAGGCAGGCGGCGTTGATCACCGCGTTGAAGCCGACGGTCGCCACCGGGATCCCCGCCGGCGTCTCCAGCGTGGAGAGGAGCGCGGCCAACTCCCGGCTCACCGACGCCTCCCCCTCGTCCGTGCGCAGCGGCACGCCGATCACCGGCAGCGTGGTGTAGGATGCGATCAGGCACGCCAGCTCGTTGGTGCCCCCCGAGGCGGCGATGACCACCTCGAAGCCGCGGCCCAACGCGCTCAGCCCGTACTCCCGCACCCGGTCCGGACAGCGGTAGGCCGAGAGCGCCGTCATCTCGAACGGAATGTCCAGATTGCGAAGGAACCTCGCCGCCTTCTCCATGTGGGGGAGGTCCCGGTCGCTCCCCATGACGATGCCGATCTGCGGGATCCTGCGTTCGCTCTGCTGCACGTGTGACGACCCCCAAACGTTTAGGATTCACGATCCGCGCCGGGCTTCGCAGTCCGCCGCGCCGGCCCGGAGTGACCCGGCGCCGGATCCGCAGTGCCAGGTCGGGATGCGTGCAGACAGTGTACCACAGGGACGGGGGCGCCGAAACGCTGTGCGGAGTCTGCGCGCTCACGAGGGCGTCGGTCTTGATCTGCCGGAAGGCCTGCGCCAGGTGCCGCGGAGTGCTGGCGCCGCCGGTAACTTACGGGCGGATGTTCTGCGATCGGCCGAGACGTTGGGCCAAGAGCGATAGCGGGCCCGCATCAAGCAACACTGTCCGAATCATGGGAAGAGCACCCTCTCACCCGCTGCCGCCCGATTCGCGTTCAGGTTCGACTTGAGCTCCTGCCACTCGGCTTCGCGGGCGTTCCGCTCTGCCCGGTCTGCCATCATGTCCTCCTCGCGCCATGCCTGCACCAAGTCTGCCAGCGCCTGGTGCGGCCCGGTCGCCAGGCCCGCCTCGATAATCTGACGGGCACACCCGGCAACGTCAACTCCGCGCGCCCGGGCGGTCCGCTCCAGTCGCGCCTGCGCACCCGGTGGGAGATCGATCGTCACTGTCATCTGTGTGCCCTCCAGCAGACATTATGCCACGAGGGGTGCGTGCCGGGCCAACGTCCGGTCACCATTTCCGGCGAACGGGTACCCCCGCCCGCGCCAGCTCCGCCTTGATCCGGGCGATCGTGTACTCGCCGGTGTGGATCATGCTCGCGACGATCGCCGCGTCGGCCTTCCCCTGTTGGAAGACGTCCACCAGGTGCTGTGGAGTGCCGGCGCCGCCGGAGGCGACCACGGGGATGTGAACCTGTGTGGAGATGAGCCGCGTCAGGTTCAGCTCGAAGCCGGCGCGCGTGCCGTCGGCGTCCACCGAGTTCACGACGATCTCGCCCACGCCCAGCGCCTCCGCTCGCTTCGCCCACTGGAGCGCGTCCATGCCGGTGCGCTCGCGGAAGCCGCGCGTGGTCACTTCGTAGCCGCTCGGGAAACTCTCGGAGACGCCCACCCACACGGGGTCCATGCCGAGGACGATGCACTGCGAGCCGAAGACGCGGGCGCCGTCGGCGATTATCTGCGGGTTATGTACCGCGAGGGAGTTGACGGAGACCTTCTCGGCGCCGGCCAGGAGGGCGCGACGCATGTCGCCCAGGTCGCGGATCCCCCCGCCGACCGCGAAGGGGATATGGACCACGCGGGCGACCGCGCGCACCATCTCGATGTCAATCGGCCGGTGCTCCGCGGAGGCGGTGATGTCGTAGAAGACGAGCTCGTCACAGCCGCCGTCGCTGTAGGCGACGGCCATCTCGATCGGGTCGCCCAGGTCCACGTTGCCCTGGAAGCGCACGCCCTTGGTCACCTTGCGGTTGCGCACGTCGAGGCAAGGGATGATCCGCTTGGTCAGCATGTTCCGTCCCAACGGGTGAAGTTGCGCAGCAACCGCAGGCCGATGCGGCCGGAGCGCTCGGGGTGGAACTGGGTGGCGAAGAGGCTGCCGCGGCCGACGGCGGAGGCGAAGCGCGCTTCCGCGTACTCCGTCTCGCCCATCACGTGGGCGGGATCCGCCGGCGCCGGGTAGTAGCTGTGGATGAAGTAGAACTCGCTCTCATCCTCGATGCCCTCGAAGAGAGGGTGGGGGCGCTTGAGGGCCATGGTGTTCCAGCCCATCTGCGGGATCTTGCAGAGAGGATCGGCGGGCTGGAAGCGCCGCACCGTGCCGGGCATCAGGCCGGCGCAGGGGGTGCCGCCATCCTCTTCCGAGTAGTCGAAGATGACCTGGGTGCCGAGGCAGATGCCGAGGAAGGGCGTGCTCCGGTCGACGGCAGTGCGAAGCGTATCGAGCAGGGCGAGCTCGCGCAGGTTGCGCATCGCCTCGGCGGCGGCGCCGTCGCCGGGGAAGATGACGCGCTCGGCGGCGAGGATGCGCGCGGGATCCTGCGTGATCGCGCACGCCACCCCGAGGTGCTCGAGCGCCAGGCGCACGCTGGTCAAGTTGCCGGCCCGGTAATCAATGATGGCGACCACGGTTGCTCCCTACGGGTGAGGGGTCTATCGGGGCCGTGGTTCGCCGTGGGTGGGGTGCGTTCCTGCTCCAACCCGAAGGCAGCAGCAGGTAGCGCACATTCATCTTCGGTAGCGACCGCCGACCCCGGAGTGCCAGCTTCGGCTGCGAGCGGGACCGAGGCATTGCCAATGGCATCTGTCTGTGGTAGACTTAATGACGGCCGGAGTGCGGCCGCGGATCGCGAGCTCTGTCTGGCGGATCGTGGGCTGCGTTCGACGGGAGACGCGAGATGGACGATGGCGAACTGGAGGTTCTGCTTCGGGACCTGGAGTCGGATCGTGTCGAGCGGACCACATCGGCAACGGACCGTGGGAAGGCATGCCAGGCCATTTGCGCTTTTGCCAACGACCTACCGGGCCACTGTCAGCCGGGCGTCATCTTCATCGGCGCCAGGGACGATGGTAGCTGCGGCCAGCTTGAGATCACCGACCAGTTGCTGCTGAATCTTGCGGATGTTCGGTCAGCGGGCAATATCCTGCCGATCCCGGCGATGACGGTGCAGAAACGGACGATCGCCGGGTGCGATCTCGCCGTGATCATCGTTCAGCCAGCGGACGCTCCGCCGGTGCGCTACAAGGGACGGGTCTGGATCCGTGTTGGGCCGCGCCGAGCATTTGCCTCCGAGCAGGAGGAACGCATCCTGTCCGAGAAGCGCCGTTCGCGGGACCTGCCCTTCGACATCCGGCCGGTGGCGGGGGCAAGGCTCGACGATCTGGACCTGTTGGCATTCTGCCGCCTCTACCTGCCTTCCGCGGTGGGGGCGGATGCCCTGCAGGAGAACGGCCGTTCCCCCGAGCAGCAGTTATCCTCCTTGCGCTTCGCCACCACCGGACCTGATCCCGTTCCGACGGCACTGGGCATTCTGGTGGTGGGGAGTGATCCGAGGCGTTTCTTCCCCGGCGGTTACGTGCAGTTCCGTCGCGTGGATGGCACTGACCTGACAGACCCGACGAAGGACCAGCGGGAGATCAGCGGGCCGCTCGTTGACCTCCTGCCGGCGCTGGACCAGACGCTGCAGGTCAACGTCACTACTCCCTCGGATCTGACCGGAGGACCAGTGGAGATCCGCCATCCTGACTACCCGCTGAGCGCGCTGCAGCAACTGGCGCGCAATGCGGTCTTGCACCGGACCTATGAAGGAACCAACGCCCCGGTGCGCATCACTTGGTTGGGCGACCGCGTGGAGATCCTGAGCCCGGGTGGTCCCTACGGCCTGGTGAGCCTGCAGAACTTCGGGCAGCCGGGGATCACGGACTACCGGAACCCCCACCTCGCCGAGGCGATGAGGAACCTGGGGTACGTGCAGCGCTTTGGCTTCGGCATCCCCCTGGCGCGCAGGGAACTCGAGAGGAACGGGAACCCCCCCGCCTGAGTTCGTTGTTACGGACACCTACGTCATGGCAGCAGTGAGGAGACGGCCATGAGGGCGCCGATCGTTGCATTCTTCAACAACAAAGGCGGTGTCGGCAAGACGTCGCTCGTCTATCACCTTGCCTGGATGTACGCCGAGCTGGGTATCCGAGTGGTGGCCGCCGACCTCGACCCGCAGGCTAACCTGACTGCCGCTTCCGTGGATGAGGACGTCTTAGAAATCCTCTGGCCCGCCGACGGGCACCCGAAGACCGTATACGGGTGTGTCCGCCCGTTGATGCGCGGCGTGGGTGACATCGGCGATCCCTACCTAGAGGACATAGAGCCGGCGATCGCGCTTCTGGTGGGTGACCTGGCCCTCTCCTCCTTCGAGGACCAGCTCTCTGACGCCTGGCCCAGGTGCCTGGATCGGGAGGAACGGGCGTTTCGCGTGATGTCCGCGTTCTGGCGGATCCAGCAGAGAGCCGCTGAACAGCACCAGGCCGACATTGTGCTGATGGACATGGGACCCAACCTCGGAGCCATCAACCGCTCTGCGCTCATCGCAGCGGACTACGTGGTCTTTCCTCTCTCGCCGGACCTGTTCTCCCTGCAAGGCCTCCGCAACCTCGGCCCCGCGCTTCGGGGATGGCGCTCACAGTGGGCCGACCGCCTGCCAAGGAATCCGGATCCCGACCTGCCGCTCCCCCCGGGCCGGATGGCACCGGCGGGTTACGTCGTGCTGCAGCACTCGGTTCGCCTGGACCGTCCGGTGAAGGCCTACGACAAGTGGATCGCTCGCATCCCTGAGGTCTACCGCACTTCGGTGCTGGGCGAGCCCGGTGACGACAGGACCACGCGGCTGCAGGAAGACCCCCACTGCATCGCGATGCTGAAACACTATCGGAGCCTCATGCCGCTTGCCCTGGAGGCACGGAAGCCGATGTTCCACCTCAAGCCGGCGGACGGGGCCCTGGGTGCGCACATGCAGGCCGCGCAATCGGCATACCGTGACTTCGAGGAGTTGGCTCGGCGCGTGGCTCATGCGACGGGCGTGATGGTGCCGCAGCCCCAGCGCGCTGGCGCTCCTCTCGTCCTGGTTCCTCAAGCCGGGTAACGCGCTCACCGCCGCGCGAGCCGCCGGATCCGCGATCCCCCTCATCGCCCCCAGTTCGCCCGCAGGTACTCGATGTACCGGTCCATCCTCTCGTCCGGGATGTTGGCGGGCAGGTGGTTGCCCACGGCCCAGATCACCCCCTTGCACTTCCGGGCCAGGGCGAAGGTGCGGTCCATGGCGGCGCGCACCTTCTCCCAGGGGGCGAAGGCGAGGTCGCGGCAGTCCACGCCGCTCCCGACAAGGAGGGTCGAGTCGCCGAAGCGCTCGGCCATCCAGGCGAAGTCGTTCATCGGCTCGAAGATGAGGCCATCGGCGCCGGCGGCCACGATCTCCGCCGCGAACTGGGTGAAGTCGCCGTCGGAGCAGAAGAGCACCTTCTTCCCGGCGGCTCTCAGGGGCTTCCATAACTCGGCGAAGCGCGGGATGATCACCTTGCGGTAGATGTCCGGGCGCATGAAGGCGCCCTGGCTCCAGACGAAGTCATCGTGCTGGATGACCACCTCGACACTGGTTTCGGCCCAGGCGCGCATGTGGTGGAGAGTGAAGCGGAAGAGACGGTCGAAGACCGTCTCCATCTTCCTCCGGTCGGCGGCGGCCAGGAGCAGCATCTCCCAGCCGAACGCCTGGATGGCGCCGGAGACGATGGTGGGGTAGTAGCCGCCGGTGGTGAGCTGCTCGGGCCAGTTGCGGCGCGCGTTCCGGACGGCGTCCTCGTAGGCGGCCACCTGCTCCTGGAAGTCGGGGAGGCCGTACTCGGCGGCGGGATCGAACGCCCAGACCTCCTCGGGGGTCTCGAAGGGGCACCGCCGGGGGAGGCGGCGGTCGCTGCCGTCGGCGGCGTAGACGGCGTGGCCCATGTCGGTGGCGCGGCCGCGCTTCGCCCAGTCGGCGTGCAGCCCGCCGTTGGTGCTCCACCGGAAGTCAATCCCCCAGAGTTGGTTGAGCCGCCGTATCGCCTCGGGATCCGAAGGATCGAAACCGGTCTTGGCGCGGATATACTCCTTGTGGTAGGCAAGGCTGTACTCGGTGTGCGCCAGTCGCGGCGTGGGCCGCAGCCAGATGGTGTCCAGCGCAAGCTCTCTGCTCACGTCCGCCCCCCGTTGTGTCGCCGCCGGCACGGCTCAGGGAATTGCCCAGAGCGTCACGCTCTCCCGGTCCTTCACGAAGATCCGCCGCCCGGAAGCTATCGGGTAGGTGTAGGTCTCCGGGCCGGAGACGGGGATCCGGGCCAGCTCCTCGCACCCCTTGTCGCCCGGCTTGATGATGCAGAGATCCGGGCCGTTGGGCAGCACCATGAGAACGGAGCCGGCGTCCACGATGGACCCGAAGCCGCCCCGTCCGAAGCGCGCCGTGGCGTCTACCCAGGCTGTCTGGCCGGTCTGCGCGTTGATGCAGAAGAGGCTGCTGCGCGCCGAGATCCCGTAAAGGAGGCCTGCCTTGAGGATCGGCGTGTTGTACTGCACGATGCCATCCGGGTTGCTCCAGGCCTCGCGGGCCGCGAAGCCCTCTCCCTGCTTCTCGACGGCCACGGCCTTCAGCCCCTGGTCCCCGGCGGAGAAGTAGAGCGTCTTCCCGTCAACCACCGGAGTGGAGGCGTTGTAGGCCCTCCCCTGAGGCACGCAGGGGAGCTGCCACAGGAGCTTCCCGTCGGCAAGCCGGATCCCGACCAGGCTCTTCTCGGTGAGGGTGACGATCTGTCGGGTGCCATCCACGGTCATGACCACCGGCGAGCCGTAGTCGGGGCCCTCGGCGGCCCACCGCCACCGGGTCTCGCCGGTTGCCAGGTCGAGCGCGAGGAGCGCGCCGTTGCCCGGCCCGCCGAGGTGCGCGATGACCATCCCCTCCAGGATCATCGGCGACATGCCGGTGAAGAACTTGGGCACCACGCCGGGGAACGGGTCCTTGCGCCAGACGACGTTGCCGGTGGCGGCATCCAGGCAGGAGAGGACGCCGCAGGCGCCCAGGGTGACGACCCTTCCCTGCGCCACGGCGGGCGTACCCCTCGGGCCGGGGTGCCGGTTGGCCGCTCCGGTGACGGGCTGCGCCGCGTAGGCGTTGCGCCACACTTCCTTCCCGTCGCCGGCGTTCAGGCAGAGCGTCACTTCCTCGTCGCCCTGGCGCGCGAAGATGTAGAGCCGGTCGCCCACCAGCGCCGGGGTGGCGTCGCCGGCTCCCACCGTCACCTTCCACACCTGCGTCAATGCGGCGGGCCACTGGTCGGGCGCCGCGAAGCCGGTCGCCTTCCCGTCCCGATCCGCACCTCGCCACTGCGGCCAGTCCTGCGCGAGGGCGGCTCCCGCGCCGGCCAGGATGAGTGCCCCTGCCACCAGAGTGGTGCAGCGTGTCCTGCGTCTCATGTCTGCTCCCTCCTTCGGCGGCATCGCGCCGCCCCGCCGCGGCGGCGCCGATCCGTCGTCAAGGGCGGGGTTCGCCGTGGAACTCGGCGTTCCCTTCTCGAGCACGTGAGGAGCGTGAGGCGCTTGGCGGCCGCGCTCGCCTCATCCGCTCACGCGCTCGCCGTTCGGCGCCGGGTGGTGCCGGGGCGGGAGGATGTCCTGGATCGCGGCCATGATGCGGCGGGTGGCCTCAGACACGGTCTCCCGCCTGGGACGGTCGTACAGGTCGTCGAGGAGGAACGGCGAGCCGATGCAGATGGATACCTTCCCCGGACGCAGTAAGAGCGAGTGCGCAGGGAGCACCGTGTTCGTCCCGGCAATGCCGATCGGGAGGATGGGAGCCCGGGAGCGCAGGGCGATCAGACCGACGCCTTCCTCTCCCGGCTGCAGGCGGCCATCCTCGCTGCGGTGGCCCTCCGGGAACATGCCGAGTGCCCGGCCGCCCGCCAGCGTATCGAAGGCGCGGCGAAGCGCCGCGCGGTCGGCCGCGCCGCGCTTCACCGGGAACGTCCCGACGCTTCTCAGGTACGCTCCCACTAGGGGCACCCGAAAGAGCTCCTCCTTGGCCATGAAGTACACCTGTCGGCAGCCGACCACCCCCGCGATGACCGGTGGGTCGAGGTGGCTGAGATGGTTGGAGACGACGATGAGGCCACCCGACCGCGGTATGTTCTCCGTGCCGTGAAGCGTCGCGCGGCCCAGGATGCGGCAGATACCCCATCCGGCGCACCCGACGGCACGGTACTGGATCTGGATTCCCTTCATAGTCACCTCACGGGCGCCCCTGCAGCGCCGCCAATCGCTCGGCGAAGCCCGGGAAGGAGACGGCAACGCACTCCGCCCCCGTCACTCCCGTCTCGCCGGTGGCGCCAAGCCCGGCCACGGCAGCGGCCATGGCGATGCGGTGGTCGCCCCGGCTCTCGACGATGGCCGCGCGCAGCGCCCCCGCGCTGCCGCGACCGTGGATCCGCAGGCCGTCGGGCAGCTCCTCGGCCGCCACGCCGAATGCCCGGATCATCCGGGCCGTCGTGGCGATGCGGTCGGTCTCCTTGATGCGCAGGGCGGAGGCATCGCGGATCTCGGTGTCGCCCGAGGCGCACGCGGCGGCCACGGCGAGCACCGGGATCTCATCAATCAGGCGGGGGACTAGATCGCCGGCCACGCGGGTGCCGCGCAGCCCCGCGGCGCGGACGCGGATGTCGGCGACTGGCTCGCCGGTGGCTTCGCGCTCGTTCTCCAGCGCGATCTCGGCTCCCATCGCCCGCAGCGCCTCCAGGATCCCGCAGCGCGTCGGGTTGACGCCGACATTCTCGATGACGATTTCGGATCGGGGCACGATGCAGGCCGCCACCAGGAAGAACGCCGCCGAGGAGATGTCGCCCGGCACCACCACCCGCCGGCCCACCAGGCGAGCCGGACCGCGCACCGAAGCGGTGGCCCCGCTCGCCGTCACCTCGGCCCCGAAGGCGCGCAGCATGCGCTCGGTGTGGTCGCGCGAGGCCGCCTCCGCGGTGGCGGTGGTCACGCCCTCGGCGAAGGTCCCCGCCAGGAGCACGGCCGACTTCACCTGCGCGCTGGCGCTCGGGGCGGCGTAGGTGATCGGACGGAGGCCGCCGCCGATGACCGTGACCGGCGGCAGCGCGTCTCCCGCGCGCGCCCGGATCGTCGCGCCCATCTCCCGCAGCGGCACGCCAACGCGCTGCACCGGGCGCCGGCGGATGGAGTCGTCGCCGGTGAGCACGCTGTAGAACGACTGGCCCGCCAGGATCCCGAGGGTGACGTAGAGCGTCGTGCCGGAGTTGCCCACGTCCAGGACATCGGCCGGCTCGCGCAGCCCGGCCGGCCCGACGCCGCGCACCACCACGCGCTCCGGGTCCGGCTGCTCGATCTCCGCGCCGAGGGCGCGGAAGCAGGCGATGGTGCTCAGGCAGTCGGCGCCCGGCAGGAAGCCCTCCACCTCGGTGGTGCCGTGGGCGAGCGCCCCCAGCATCACCGCCCGGTGGGAGATGGACTTGTCTCCCGGCACGCGGACGGTTCCCGAGAGCTGGCGAGCCGTGGAGAGGATCAGTGTTTCCATTGGGTGGTATCCCCAAGACGCGACAGCCCGCTAGCGCGCCAGTTGGAACGCGACGTCGGATGCGTCTGCCTGCACATCGCCTGGATCCGGCGCCGGGGAATCCTCTTCACTCCCGGTCTCAACATAGAGAGTGAAATCGGAAGTGTCGAACAGCCGCAAGGTTGTGGGCTGCGGATCCCCATTCACGAAGTCACCCATGCGCTCTGTTCCGTGTTGCAGGCGGCGAATCGTCGCCTCTATCGCTTCGTCGCTGCGATCAACGCCGATCCAGCGACGGCCCAGGTCCGAGGCTGCGGCGAGCATGGTGCCCGATCCGGCGTAGCAGTCCATCACAAGGTCGCCCGGATCTGACGAGGCTTCGATGATGCGCTCCAGCAGGGCCGATGGCTTCTCGGTCGGGTAGCCGGTGATACGGATGTTCTGGTTGTGGGCGTCACGCATGTCCATCCAGATGTCCTGCAATGGCACGCCCGTGCTGTCATCAAGGTAGATCTTCCGGCGCGGGTTGCCCGTTGGCGACCAGTAGATCTCACCGCGCGCGTCCATCTCATCCAGCGTGGCAGGCGGGTACTGCCAGTGTTTTCCCGGAGGCGGCATCTTGCCGCGCCACGGACCGCCCGTCTGCCCGTTGCGCACGCCCGGCGCATGCACCGGCACTTTCTTGTACCGGCGCCCGTGCTCGTCCACGTAATCGTACTCCTTGGCTGCTCGCGCGTCATCCCACGGCTCAACGGGGCGATTCCAGACATAGGTATCCGTCTTTGTGTAGAAGAGGACGTAGTCGGATACGTTGCCATAGGTCTTCCGCGTATAGTTCTTCGGGTTGCACTTCTTGCGTGTAATGCAGTTACGGTAGTTCTGCTCCCCGAAGATCTCATCGAGGATCACGCGGAAGTGGAAGACCATGCGCTCATCAAGGTGCAGGTAGAGTGACCCGTCGTCTGCCAGCAGCCGGTGGATCCAGATGAGACGTTCGCGCAGTGATTCCACGAACGCAGGCCCGACAAGATGATCATCGTAGGCGTGCTTCTGCTTGCGGGACTCGAAGGTCGCGGCGGTAGCAAAGGGCGGGTCGATGTAGACCAGTCTCACCTTTCCGGCGACAGACCCATCGCGAGCCAGAGCGGCCAGCACCGGCAGGTTGTCGGAGTGGTAGAGACGGTTCTCGCCGCTGCCCCATGTCTCCGCAGGCACGTAGCAGCCCGGCGCTGTGGACAGGATGTCCTGCACGGGCTTCTTGCCAGGGTACTCGAGGCGTAGGCCGTTCTCGCCTACGTAGCCTTGCGCCCTGTTGGTGCGCTGGACTCTGCGGCCGGGGATAGGTACAGCCATATCAAGACCTCAGCCATTCTGCGGTGACGCGATCCGGGACCATTCGCAAGGTGACAACCTTCACTCGCCCGGGCCATTGGTCCTCGATATAGGCGTAGTCGTTCCACATCGAGCCAAGGAGAAGCCCTGGCCCGTCGTTCACGAAGATGACCTTGAGGTGTGATATTCCGTGAGCATCGGCATAGCCGAGCACCTCTTGGGCAACCTCGCGGTACTGGCCGGTGCGGTCGTCCTCCTGTGCGCCACCCCGGTCGGAGTCGTAGCGTGCCAGGCCAATGGCGAGCACTCTGTCACCCTCCGTGATGACGAAATCGAGGGGACGATCCGGCTTGGGGTAGTCCTCAAAGACCTTCCCGATGAGCACGTCCTTGCCGGCCCGCTCCGGACCGGTGATGACACATCCGATATGCTGACTGCGCAGGATGTCGAAGAGCCGTTCGGTCAGGTCATAGCCGCGATCCTTGTACTCCCACAGGACGGCGCACAGGGCCTCATCAGGCATCGGGCGGGAAGCGAACTTCTGCTGAACCTCAACCACGTTGCGGAAGCTGCCGCCAAACTGCGTCACAATCCTCGCCACGCCCCCCTTGCGCTTCAGCATCTCAACCGGCGTCTGCGGGCTCACGTATTTCTTGAAGACACGGCAGAGTTGCGTGCGCATCCACTGGTTCGGCGTCTCGATGATTGACGTGAAAAGGAATGTCGAGGAATGGGACGCCTTCAGCAACCGGCCGAACTCGACCAACACGGGCTCATAGAGGCGCATGGCATCAGGAAGGATATCCGGGTAGTACTCGCCCGTCGCAAGGGTGATCCACGCTTCGGCCTCGTCCTTGTAGTCTCGGAAACTGCGCTCTTCCGGCATTACTGTGCCCTGCCTCTGCCGCGGCCTCGTCGGTGAGCATCCTCCACGCGCGCCTTGCCCTCGCGGCCCCGCCCAAAGAAGCGCTCGATGCCTTCCGCATCCTGTTTCTCCACGGCGGCGCGCAGTTCCCCCAAGTGGCTGGCGAGGGCGTCCAGCGCGCCAAGCAGGGCCTCACGGTTCGTCAGGCACACGTCCCGCCACACTTCGGGGCTGCTGGCGGCCACCCGCGTCACATCGCGGTAGGAGCCGGCGGCGAGGTGCGCCGCGGCGGGAACGACCGCGAAGGCGTCCGCCACGACGGCGGCCACCGCCGCCGCCACCGCGTGAGGGAGGTGGCTGGTGGCTGCCACCGCCCGGTCGTGCTCCCCCGGCGGGAGCATCAATGGCCGCGCCCCGAGAGCGGCCACCATCTCGGCCAACGGCGCCACGGGCGCCGCGTCCGGCCCCGGCGTCAGCGCCCACCAGGCGCCCTCGAAGAGGTCGGGGTCGGCCGCCTCGATGCCGGCCCGCTCCGAGCCCGCCATCGGGTGGCCGCCCAGGAAGCGTCCGGGAAGGAGGCGCTCGCCGGTCGCCACCACCTCCGACTTGGTGCTGCCCACGTCGGTCACCACCGCGCCCGCCGGAACGTGCGGCGCAAGCCGCTCCAGCCAGGTGGTGATGGCACGCACCGGCACGCACAGCACGACCAGGTCGGCCCCGCCGACGGCGGCCACGGCGTCGAGCGATCCCTCGTCAATCGCGCCGCGCTCCCGCGCGAGGGCCAGGCTCTCGGCGCGGCGAGCCACGCCGAGCACCCGTCCGGCCGCCCCGCGGTGCTTCAGCGCCATGCCGATCGACCCCCCGAGAAGCCCCAACCCGACGATGCAGATGGAGGAGTGCGCCATCCCTCTAGCCGGCAAGCGCCTTCCCGCACGCGGCCGCCAGCGGCCGCAGGTCGGCCATGAATGCGGCGAAGGCCGCGGGCGTCAGCGCCTGGGGGCCATCCTTCAGTGCGCGCTCGGGGCAGGCGTGTACTTCGATCATCAGGCCGTCGGCGCCGGCGGCTACGGCCGCCTTCGCCACGGCCGGCACCAGCGACCGCCGTCCGGTGGCGTGGCTGGGATCGGCCACGACCGGCAGGTGCGACAGCTCCTTGCACGTCGGGATGGCGCTCACGTCGAAGGTGTTGCGCGTCTGCGGCTCGAAGGTGCGGATGCCGCGCTCGCACAGGATGATCTGGTAGTTCCCGCGCGCGGCGATGTACTCCGCGGCCTGGAGCCACTCCTCCACCGTGGACGACATTCCCCGCTTCAGCATCACCGGCGTGCGCAGGTCGCCCAGTTCCTTCAACAGCGAGAAGTTGGTCATGTTGCGCGTGCCCACCTGCAGGCAGTCCGCGTAGCGCGCCACCTGCTCCACGTCGCGGGTGTCCATCACCTCGGTGATGATCGGCAGGCCGGTGGCCTCCCGCGCCTCGGCGAGGAGCTTCAGTCCGTCCTCGCCCAGCCCCTGGAAGGAGTAGGGCGACGTGCTCGGCTTGAAGGCGCCGCCACGGAGGATCGTCGCCCCGGCGGCCTTGACCGCGCGCGCCACTTCCAGAATCTGATCGCGGTCTTCCACGGAGCAGGGACCCGCCATCACGGCGAGCCCTGGTCCCCCCACCGGAACGTTCCCGATCCGCACGCAGGAAGGCTCGGGGTGAAACTCCCGGTTCACAATCTTGTACGGCTTCAGAACACGAACCACGTTCTCGACCTGGGGAAACGACGCAAAGTGGTCCACCAGCAGGTCCTTGTCTTCCTCCGGCGCGCCGACGCACCCGACGATGGTGCGCTCGACGCCGCGCGAGATGTGCGACTGGTAACCACGGCGGCGAATCTCCTCGACGAGCGCCGCCAGGTCCGCGTCGGAGGCTTGAGCTTTCAGAATGATGATCATGCGAAACGACCCCTCCGGGGGGTGGTTGGGTTCTTGGGTGGTTGGGTGGTTTGCCGTGCCTTTCTGCCGGCCGGCAAACCACCCAATCACCCAACCACCCAACCACCTCAAGCGAGTTCGGCCAGCACCTCTTCCAGGGCGCGCACGAACCGGGCGTTCTCCTCGGGGGTGCCGACGGTGACGCGGATGTGCGTGGGCAGACCGAAGATGTCGCCCGTCCGCACGATCACGCCCCGGCGCAGCAGCCGCTCGAAGACGGCCCGGCTCTCCTTCAGCGCGTCCAGGAAGACGAAGTTCGCCTGCGAGGGCACGTAGGGAAGACCCAGGCGCTCGCAGGCCGCGTAGAGGTACTCACGGCCGTCGCGATTGACGCGACGGCCGCGCTCCACCTGGTTGGGGTCGTCGAGGCTGGCCAGGGCACCGACCTGGCCGATGGAGTTGACGTTGAACGGCTCGCGCACCTGGTTCAGCGCCCAGATGATCTCCGGGCGAGCGATGCCGTAGCCGACCCGCAGGCCGGCCAGGGCGTATATCTTGGAGAAGGTGCGCAGCGCGATCACATTCCGCCCCTGGCGGACATAGGCGACGCCGTCCGGGTAGTCGGGGGCATCGGCGTACTCGAAGTAGGCTTCGTCCAGCACCACCAGCACCTGCTCGGGGAGCTGCGCCAGCAGGCGGTCGAGGGCGGCGCGGGTGACGATAGTTCCCGTCGGGTTGTTCGGATTGGCGATGAAGAGGAGCTTGGTGCGATCGGTGACGGCGGCGGCCATCGCCTCAAGGTCGTGCGTGAAGTCCTTCAGCGGCACGGCGACGCAACGGGCGTTGTTGAGCACCCCCGCGGAGGCATAGCGCACGAAGGAGGGGTGCGCGAAGATCGCCTCGTCTCCGGCCTCCAAATAGGCGACGCCGAGGTAGTGAAGGAGCTCGTCCGATCCGTTGCCGACGATGATCTGGTCGGCGGGCACGTCCCAGTGGGCCGCCAGGCGGCGGGTCAGGGCGTAGCAGCTCCCGTCGGGGTAGAGACCCACCTGGGGGATCGCGGCCTGCATCGCGGCGACCGCCTTGGGCGACGGGCCGAGCGAGTTCTCGTTCGAGGCCAGCTTGATGATGTCGGTGATCCCGTACTCGCGCTCCACCTCCTCGATCGGCTTGCCGGGAACGTAGGGAACCAGGTCGCCGATGTTGGGCCGGAACTTCGGTGGCTCGCAGACGCGCTTGTCGCTCATGGTCGGGTAATCGCAGCTCCTTCCGCACGCACCCGGGCGGCGCCCTCAGTGTAACACAACTCGTCGCATTCTGGCAAGCGGCCACGCGAGGGGCTGGGATTCCGACATAAGGAACGGCGGGGCTGTTCGCACGCTTGCCGTGTCTGCTGTGACGGCCGCGAGATGGCAGAATGGAGGGGGCTGGGCGGTGCCCGGAAACCGCTGTGGCAAACGCGTCTAAGCAGCCCGCACGAGTGAATGGTCACTTTCTACGCACACGGGCTTGGTCTGCACGGGATCGCTATGCATGTCCGTGTTAGCCTCAGGCTCTGCCGCGCGCACTGCGTAGGCCAATCGTAGCCGCTGGGCCTTCTCCTGCAGGGCCACGTCCACACCCCGCTTGAGGTCGCCTGCCAGCGTGTAGCTGCGGGTCGGCATCCCGTGGTGCTTCACGTCCTTCCAGACCGGCTCAATCCTCGACAACTCGGGGCTGTAGGCAGGCAGGTAGAACAGGTGGACGTTCGCCGCCTCCAGTGCCGCCAGCGCGTCCTTCACCACCTGACACTTATGCACCGATGTAGTTGTCCCAGGCGATGTACAGCGGCCGCTCCCGCTTCCAGTCATCCAGGGTATCTACTGGAGCCAATTGCAGAAGTCAAGAAACAGAGGATTGTAGGCACCCCGTGTAGAACATGTGTGTGATAAACGCACGTTCAGGAGGTGCCTATGGCATGGAGTATATCAGGTTTCTGGAGCCGTGTCGAGGGGTCGCTGTTCCCGCACCTGCGAGAG
>JACQGM010000181.1 GCA_016199585.1 Armatimonadota bacterium | reverse complement strand
TTCTACATGGACATCCGCGCCGGCGGCAAGAACTACGACGAGTTCGTGCGCCGCACCATCGAGGAGGAGGGCGCCGTCTACCTGCGCGGGCGCGTCTCGCGGGTCTACGAGAAGAACGGCAAGCTGATCGTGAAGGGCGCCGACACCCTCAGCGGCGAGCCGGTGGAGATCGAGGCGGACCTGGTGGTGCTGGCGACCGCCATCCAGCCGCGCAAGGGGATCGAGTCGGTGGCGCAGATGCTGCGCGTGCCCTACGATGGCTACGGCTTCCTCAGCGAGGCGCATCCGAAGCTGCGCCCGGTGGAGACGAACAGCGCCGGGATCTACCTGGCGGGCGCCTGCCAGGCGCCAAAGGACATCCCCGAGACGGTGGCCCAGGCCAGCGCCGCCGCGAGCAAGGTCCTCGGCCTCTTCTCCGCCGAGGAATTGGAGCGCGAGCCGACCGTCTCGGTGGTGAACGAGCGCACCTGCATCGGCTGCTTCGAGTGCGAGCGGATCTGCCCCTTCGGCGCCATCGAGCGCAAGGAGGTCCGCGACCGCCAGGGCAACCTGCTGAAGGTGGTCTCCAGCGTCAACCCGGGCGTCTGCGCCGGCTGCGGCGCCTGCGCCGTCGGCTGCCGCAGCGGGAGCATCGAGCTGTTGGGGTATACGGATCAGCAGATCTTTGCGGAACTGGCGGCGTGCTAGCCGCGCTTGAAACAAATCGCTTGTAGGTGGTAAGATGCCTGTGGGAGGGAACGGGATGGACACCGCAGAGATGACGATCACATTGCCACCGAGTTTGTCCGAGGATGAAGCAAAGCTGCTTCTGGCGGTCAAGCTGTATGAGGTAGGCAAAGTATCCCTCGGGCAGGCAGCGAAACTGGCAGGGTTCTCCAAACGTACCTTCATGGAGGTGTTGGGTCGGTATCGGGTTCCCGTGTTCGACTACTCTCCTGAGGATCTGCGGCAGGAGATGGGTCTGTGAAGGAGATGTGCTGCCGGAGGTCTTCGGACCCGTATTTGTGCCGCCCGAGGTATACCGGGAGTTTGGCGCGTCATTGCCGTGGGTCACGGTAGAGGCGCCCCCCAACCGGGCACTCGTGTTGGCTCTCGAGATGGTGGTGGACAGCGGTGAGGCAGAAGCGATTGCTCTGGCACACGAGCATTCGTGGCGGGTCATTCTCGATGATCGGCGGGCTCGCGCTGTGGCAAAGCGACTTGGCACCCCGGTGATCGGGACCGTGGGGATCCTGCTGCGAGCCAAGCAATCAGGGGTTGTCCCCTCCATCCGGCCGCTGCTGGAGGCGCTTGAGGCCAACGAGTTCCACATCGGCAAGGGTCTGAGAGAGGAAGCCTTGCGGTTGGCAGGGGAGTGATGGCCGGGACTGGCGTCACCCGCTGCGCCGGCCTGGCAGCCTGATGCGCTTGGCTTACGGATTACGCATTGCGGATCACTCGTATGGAAGCAACCTACGAACCGAAGATCGTCGCCCTCGTCTGCAACTGGTGTACCTACACCGGGGCGGACCTGGCCGGGACGAGCCGCACGCAATACGCATCGAACGTGCGGATCATCAAGCTGCCCTGCACCGGGCGGATCAGCCCGATGTTCGTCCTCCGCGCGCTGGCTCAGGGAGCGGATGGGGTGCTCGTCTCCGGCTGCCATCCGGGCGACTGCCACTACACCGCCGGGAACTACCACGCCCGCCGCAAGTTCACCGTCCTGCGCGAGTTGCTCCTCTTCCTCGGCATCGAGCCGGAGCGGGTGCAGTTCTCCTGGGTCTCCGCCGCCGAGGGGAAGAAGTGGGCCGACGTCGTCAACGCCGTGGTGGCGGACGTGCGCAAGCTGGGGCCGCGGAAGGCCGCCTGGGGCGAGCCGGTGGGCACCGCGCAGCCGGTGGTCCTCGGTGGGTCTCTTCCGGATGGGTCCGATAGGACCGATCAGTCCGATAGCGCACAAGCCCGGGCCCTACGGGCCAAGGCCCGGGAGCTGCTGGAGAGCGGTGCCGTCAATGTGGTGGTGGGCTACCAGGCGGGCTCGCTGCCGGGGCTGATGCGGGCGGTGTTCGTCACCGACCCTGCCCGGGTGGATCAGCTAGAGTGGAACGCCGACTGCCGTCAGAACCTGAGCGTCTACCTGACGCGCGACGCGGTGAAGAAGCTGGGCAAGATCGGGCTGGTGGTGAAGGCGTGCGACGTGAAGAGCGTCGTCGGCCTGATCCAGGAGAACCAGGTGGCGCGCGAGGACGTGGTCCTCATCGGCATGGCGTGCCGGGGCGTGCAGGTGGATGGCGCCCCTGCCGCGCGCTGCGCCGCCTGCGACGGCAAGGGCCTGGAGCTGGCCGACCACGTCATCGGCGAGGGCGCGCCGGAGCCGATGGCCGACCCGCGCCTGGAGGAGATCGCTCGCCTGGATGCGATGTCCCCGGAGGAACGCTGGAACTTCTGGCAGGCGCAGTTCGCCCAGTGCCTGCGCTGCTACGCCTGCCGCGCCGCCTGCCCGATGTGTGCCTGCGATCGCTGCCTGGCCGAGAAGACGCAGCCCGCCTGGATCCCTGGGACCATTGATGGCCGGGGGAACCTCACCTGGCACGCCGCCCGGGCGCTGCACCTCGCCGGGCGCTGTGTGGACTGCGGGGCGTGCATCGCCGCCTGCCCCGCCAATATCCGCCTGGACCTCCTGAACCTGAAGATGGCGATGGTCGTGCGCGATCGCTTTGGCTACGTGCCGGGCCTGGACCCCGAGGCGACGCCGGCCCTCGCATCCTTCCACGAGACCGACGCCCAGGAGTTCATCCGGTAAGTACATTCCGAGAACCGTAGCCTAGCCCCTTGTGGGCGTGGGAACGGGCACGAGGCCCTAGGCTACCATGATGTGCCGTTGAGGCCCCGAGTGCTTACGATGGTTAAGAGACAACTGAGTGCTGAAGCGCTGCCGCGCCTCCTGGAGGCGATCCGGCGAAGCGATACCCGGTTGGTGGCCCCGGTGGTGGAGAACGGACTGCGCGTCTTCCGCCCCGTGGAGCACGTGGAAGAGATCGTGCTGGATGAGGGGAATACCGCGTGGTCGTTCAAGGAGTTCCTCTTCCCCCGCACGGAGCCGCTCTTCCACTACCGCTTCGATGGCCCGCGCACTGAGCTCACGGAGCCGGAGCCGCCCGAAGGCGATACGGTGATCCTGGGGGCCCGCCCCTGCGACGCCGCCGGCCTGGCCGTGCTGGATAGGGTCTACGCCTGGGACTACGATAACCGCTACTACCGCGAGCGGCGGGAGCGCGCCACGATCATCGCCCTCTCCTGCGCCGCGCCGGATCCGGCCTGCTTCTGCACCGCCGTCGGCCTCTCCCCCACCGGCACCCGGGGCAGCGACGTGCTCTTGACGAAGATCAACGGCGCCTACCTGGCCGAGGCGAGCACCGAAAAAGGCGAGCGGTTCCTCGCCACCTACGGAGAGGTCTTCACTGGACAAGAGCCCGACAAAACCGAAGCCACCCGCGCCGCCGAGGCCCGCATCCAGCGCCCGGGACCGGTGGCCGTGGACCCGGAGGCGCCCGTGGAGAAACTGTTCGGGCATCCGGCATGGACGGACGCGGGCCAGCGCTGCCTCGGTTGCGGCGCCTGCGCCTTCGTTTGCCCCACGTGCCACTGCTTCGACATCGTGGACGAAGGCGACGCCCGCGGCGGCAGCCGCTGCAAGAACTGGGATTCGTGCGGCTTCGCCCTCTTCACGGTTCACACCTCCGGGCACAACCCCCGGGCCGACCAGCCCTCGCGGGCGCGCCAGCGCGTGCTGCACAAGCTGCGCTACATCCCGGAGCGCTTCGGCGTCGTCGCCTGCGTCGGCTGCGGCCGCTGCGCCCGCACCTGCCCGGCAGGAGTGGACATCTACGAGACGGCCGGGGCGCTCAACAGCCCGATGGAGTAAAGAGGCAATTCTCGTGTAGGGGCGGATCGCGTGTCCGCCCCTACACGAAGGGCGCGGTGTGTTTGCAGGATGCATCATATGCAGCGGGTAGTCACAGCGGGCATCCGCGAGGGAGGAGTCTGGTTAGCGTGGTGATCGTCAGTCCGGAGCAGTTCAAGGCGGCCTTCCTGAAAGCTCTGCCTGAAATGGAGCCAGCGATCATGCCTTGCTGGAGCGGTCCCCAGGCGGAGTTCACCGAGACGATGCGCG
Organism: Armatimonadota bacterium; assembly: GCA_016199585.1. Lineage (GTDB taxonomy): Bacteria > Armatimonadota > JAAZEB01 > JAAZEB01 > JAAZEB01 > JACQGM01. The sequence continues at coordinate 21,202 of JACQGM010000181.1, read as the reverse complement.
GGTTGTAGCCGCTCATTGCTGCACCTCTGAGCCTGAACCTCTACAATGGCGATTACTATACGCTGGATGCCGTTTTCTATGGGGCGAAGGATCTGGTGCATTTCAAGGAACTCACCACCCTTGCGAAATACATCGCTATCGCGCTGGAGCACGAGAACCGGGTGGTCTTTCCATGTTTACCGAGACGGTGGTTTCGTGGTAGTGTCGCGAACCGCCAATCGCCTGGCGCAGGGCGAACACGCTGGTTCGCCCCTACAACCGAGATAGCACCGTAGGGGCGAACCCGCGTGTTCGCCCCGGCTGAACGTCATGATGGGGAATCCATGCCGAACGTCTACATTCCTTACCTGACAACCGTGACTGAGCGCCGCGATGAGACGGCCGACGTGCGCACGCTGCGCCTGGAGTTCCAGGACGGTGCCGTGGCGGAGAAGTTCGCCTTCCGCGCCGGGCAGTTCGGGCTGTACTCCGTCTTCGGGCAGGGCGAGTGCGTCTTCTGCATCGCCAGCCCCGCCACCCGCCCCGGCGCCATCGAGTGCAGCTTCAGCTACCGCTGGGGCGGCAAGGTGACCACCGCCCTCAGCAAGCTGGACCAGGGTGATACCGTCGGCTTCCGCGGCCCCTTCGGCAACTGCTTCCCCCTCGACGAGATGAAGGGGAAGAACCTCGTCTTCATCGGCGGCGGCATCGGCATGGCCCCCATCCGCTCCATCTTCGAGACCTGCCTCGACGAGCGCGCCGACTACGGCGACATCCTCCTGCTCAACGGCGCCCGCTCCGTCGCCGATGTCGTCTATGGAGACAAGACCGAGGAGTGGATCGCCCGCGACGACATCTCCTGCGTCAAGACCGTGGACCCGGGCGGCGACACCCCCGAGTGGGATGGCAAGGTCGGCCTGATCCCGGTCGTCCTGGAGCAACTCGCCCCCGCCAGCAAGAACGCCCTGGCCCTCGTCTGCGGCCCCCCGATCATGATCAAGTTCGCCCTCCAATCGCTGGAGAAGCTCGGCTTTACTAAGAACCAGGTAATCACCACCCTGGAGAACCGGATGAAGTGCGGCGTGGGCCAGTGCGGCCGGTGCAATATCGGCAGCACCTATGTCTGCAAGGACGGCCCCGTCTTCCGCGCCTCCGAGCTGGACCGGCTGCCCCCCGAGTTCTGAGAGAACCGGCGGCACGCCTCGAACGCGCGCACCCCACCGGGCGCGAGCGGACGCTCGGCGACTTCGGAAACCGCCGGCGCGACGCCCGCCAACCTCCTGAGCAAGACCCCTCAGTGCTGATGGCAGCGTCTGGACCGCTGAGTTGGCGATTCAATCGCCAACTCAGGCGTCGCCGCGACGCCACGGTGCTTGCCAAGGGGGGGCAAAAGCGGTAGAATGAGGAGACGCTTCGGCGGAGAGCCGCCATCATGCCGACAGGACCGGGCGCGATGCCGTGCTCGGATCGCCCCGGGACTCGCGGGACGAGCGGTGCGTGAGGGGTGCGCCCGGGCCGCAGGCTGCACGCAACCGGGATCGCTGGTTCCGCCCTGGAGGCGGGCCGGCCTGAACGCCTCCTGGTTCGCCGCCGAACGTCCGGCAAACGATCCGAAGGGAGATCTCCCACCGTGCCCGACCTCGACAAGCTGCAAAAACTGTGGGACCTGACCACCGACGAGATGAAGAAGCGGGTCACTAGCATGGCCGTCTGGCAGGCGATGGAAGCGGCCGTGGTGCTGGACTTCGAGGAGGGCCCGCCGCCAGCGCTCGTCATCGGCTTCTCCGGCGAGAACTACTCGCGCAGCGGCCACCTCCAGGTGCCCGACCGCCGCAACCTGATCGAGCAGATCATGCAGCAGATCACCGGACGGGAGCTGACCTTCCGGATGGTGGAGTGCGGCAGCCGGGAGGAATGGAAGACCTACAAGGTGCTGGAAGAGAAGAAGCGGGCCGCGGCCGTGGCGATGCACACCGGGCAGGCCACCCGCCAGGCGGATGCGGCGGCGGCGCCGGGCGCCGCCGCGCCGGGCGCCGACCTCTCGGGCCAAGCGGTCCAGAGCATCGAGGACATCCTCGACCGGGCCTACAAGATGTTCGCCGCGTTGCCGCACCGCATGCTCTCGCAGTCGCGCGCCCGCTTTGTCCGCGATGCCGCCAACATGTTGGCGGCCGGGGAAGGCCAGCTCGCCGCCACCGGCATGAACCCCGACGCGATGGCTCGCGCCATTGACCGCGCCATTGACCGCATCGCCGTCTGGGGCGAGTGCGAGAGCACCACCGTGGCCCTGGAGTACCTACGGGCGAGGGACCGGTTGGGAAGCGGGCAGTGACGACTGATCCTGATTGGCGACCGGGGGCCAACATCGGTGGGTGTCGGGGCAGGCGTTGCGCGACCCCTCGGACGCTCCACTGCGGTTGACCGTGCCCGCGCGCGGTGCTATGATAAGGGTGGAGGTGATCGCCGTGCCATCTGAAGGAGTAGAGGGATGCGAATCGGCTGGGCTTCGACCGACGTCACTCCGGAGCGCCCCGTGGCGCTCCAGGGGCAGTTTCACGTGCGTATCTCCGAGAGCGTGAACGATCCCCTGCTGGCGACCGCGCTGGCGCTCGAATCGAGCGGCGGCGAGGCGCAGGCGGTCATGGTCTCCTGCGACCGCGCCGGCATCCCGGTGGCGATCCAGCAGCGCGTGCGCGAGGCCGTCGCAGCACGGCTGCCCGAGTTGGAACCCAGGAGCATCTTCCTGAACGCCACCCACACCCACACGGCGCCGGTGATCGAGGAGGGAGTCTTCCCGCCCCAGGATCCCTGCGTGATGACCGGCACCGAGTATGCGGATCTCTTCGTCGCGCGGGTGGCCGACTGCGTCGCGCGGGCCTGGCGCAGCCGCGCGCCAGGCGGCGTGAGCTGGGGCTTCGGGCACGCCGTTGTGGGGCACAACCGTCGCATCGCCCACTTCGGTGGCGCCTCCCAAATGTACGGACGCACCGACCGCGAGGACTTCGAGCACGTCGAGGGCTACGAGGACCACGGCGTGGACTTTCTCTTCACCTGGAACGAGGAGGGGGCGCTCACCGGGATGATCATCAACCTGGCCTGCCCCTCCCAGGTGACGGAGAACGCGCTCTACGTCTCCGCGGATTTCTGGCACGAGGTGCGCATCGAGGTGGCGAAGCGCCACGGCTCCGACGTCTTCCTCCTCCCCCAGTGCAGCGCCGCCGGCGACCAGTCGCCGCACCTGCTGCTGCACAAGGCGGCCGAGGCCCGCGCGCGCGAGCTGCGGGGCGTGACCGAGCGCGAGGAGATCGCCCGGCGGATCGCCGCCGCCGTGGACGACGTTCTCCCCCTGGCGCAGGCGGACATCCGGCGTGACGCGCCGCTTCATCACGTGGCGCGAACGGTGGATCTTCCCGCCCGCCGGATCACCCCGGGCGACTACGAGAACGCGGTTCGTCTCTACCGGGAGAACGAGGCTCGCCAGCCCGACCCGGCCGACGCGCGGGCCGTCTCGCACCGCTTCGTGATGCTCCGCCGCTACCAGCGCGTGATGGATGCCTACCGCACGCAGGGGGAAAACCCGGTCTACCCCGTGGAGCTCCACCTGGCGCGCCTGGGTGACGTGGCCTTCGCCACCAACCCCTTTGAGCTCTTCCTCGACTTCGGTCTGCGGATCAAGGCCCGCTGCCGGGCGGCGCAGACCTTCGTCGTCCAGCTCGCCGGTCCGGGCAGCTACCTGCCCACGGCGCGCGCGGTGGCCGGCGTCGGCTACGGCGCCGCGCCGGTGGACAACCGCGTGGGACCGGAGGGCGGCCAGGTGCTGGTGGAGGCCACCCTGGAGACGCTCAACGCCATGTGGTAGGGACCCGTCGTGGGACCATCCGGGCGCTGCGCTGCCAGCTCGGGGGCCGACAGGGAAACACCAGGGCGCGAAGGCACGAGTGGATCGGGTGGGAGCCAGGCCGCAGCGAGTCCGGTGGGCATCGAGGCGGCACCGGCACCACACCTCTGTACTCTCGCGCCCTCGTCGCCTTCTCCTCGCCGGCGGTCCGGCCGAGCGGCCTACCAGAGCGTGTCGATCCCCACCTTCTCCGCCGTCTGCGTGATCGCGTCGTACTCCTCTTCGCTGAAGTCGAGCGTCATGCGGCGCTCCCAGTCGTCGCTGTTCCAGACGTGGCCCAGATCGTGGGAGATGCGGCCCGCCAGGTCGGTGCGGCCCGAGTTGTACAGCTCTTCCCAGATGCGCCGCCATTCCTTGGCGCTGAAGTCCAGATCCATCGCGTTCCCTCCTTAGCGGGGGTATACCCCGGCGGGGAGGGCATCATTCAGGCGCGGGATCGGACGGGTCGGACCGATCCGGCGATCAGGGGCGGCGCTTGGCACCAGGGTGTTCGGTCTCGTAAGCGGCGCGGTCGGTGCGGGGGGCGATGGCGGGCGAGCGGAGGCTTGATCCCCCACCGCTTTCCTGCTATACTCGTTCCAGCAGCCCCGGGAAGGAGCGCCCCGTGCTCAACCCCTTGATCGCCGCCGTACGCGAGTTCGCCTCGGAGATGGCCCGGGAGGGCCATGCCTGCCACGTCGTCAGCGGCGCGGAGCCGGAGGAGGCGCAGCCGCTCGAGCCCGCGCGCTTCCAGGCGGGCGTGCGCCACGTCGAGGGCGCCGAGGTGCGCGCCCGCCACACGGGCTTCCGCGCGCCCCGGCACGCCGGCTCGTCCGGGTTCCGTTACTTCCTGGACGGCATCCAGTTCAGCCGCCTCATCCTGATCATCAACAACGCGCCGCTGGTCTACCACATCAGCGCCGCCGCCATTCTGCGGCGCGACCCCGCCACGGGCGAGCTGCACCCCTGGCGCCGCAGCCCGGTGTGCGAATGCGTCCTCACGGCGCGTGACCACCTTCCCGGCGCGGCGCGGCTGGCGGAGCGGCTCGCGCCCTTCGGCCAGGCACTGGAGGAGGTGGACGAGGAGGGCAAGACGTCGGCGAATGCCCTCCTGCTGCGCGACCGGGCGCGCAGCAAGTCGCAGAGCCTGCGGCGGAAGCTGGAGGTGGACCTGATCGCAGAATGGACGGCGGCCGCGCCGGAAGGCTGGCTGATGGTGGACGGGCCGCTGATCCCCCTCCCCGGCCTGACGCTGGCGCCGCGCATCGTCGGCGTGGTGAAGTCGTTCGGGGCGCAGTACTTCACCGGCGCGGAGCAGATGCGCATCCTGATGCTGCCGGAGTGCCAGCGCACCACGGCCTTCCAGGTACCCCGCCACAGCTCCCGGTCGGCGACGATGGAACCCGGCGAGGGCCGGCGCGCCTACTCCTGGTACGTGCGGATCCGCGACCACCGCGGCCGCGAGCCGGACTTCGGGCTCCTCCGCCTGGAGACGCCCCCGGGCATCCCGCTGCCGGAGGGCGCGGACGAGGTCTCGCGCTGGCTGATCGCGGAGCGCGCCCCGCTCTCTTCCGCGGACCCCCGCTGGGACAACCTCCTCTACCCGATCCACCTCTGCGAGCGCTACCTGAAGAGCCTGGTGCCCCAGCGCGATCAGGTTCCGCTCCAACTTCGGCGCGCCCTCCTGGAGATCGCCGGCACCACCGATCACACCCGGGCGGGCCCGGCTCCGGGCTGACCCGAACGGCTGCAATGGGGTGTCTATGAAGCCCTAACCACCATTCAGTTATCCACCCGCCGGCAAGGGGCAGACAGGGGCCACCCCACGGGTGGCGAACAGTACGTTCGATTCTACGGAGGGAGATGATGCACGTGCAGCGGAAATCCTTGGGTTCATCAGGTAGCCGTCGGGTCGCCCGGGCATGGGCGATGATCGCGCTCCTGTGCGTGGCGGTGTGGGGCGGCGGCTCGCGCCCCGCGGCCGCCCAGCGCCTGGCCGCGCCCGCAGCGGCGCGGCCGGCGCTGGTGGTGCAGGGCGGGCACGCCGGCCCGGTCCAGTCGCTGGCAGCCTCGGTGGAGGGGAAGCTCATCGCCACATCCGATGGGTTGGAGGTAAGGTTGTGGGACGCCCCCTCGGGCGACCTGCGCCGTGTCATTCCCGCCGCCGGAGCGATGGATCTGGCGCGCGACGGCGCGAAGCTGGCCGCGTTCTCCGGTGGCGCGCTAACCCTCTGGGACACGCGCACCGGCGCCCTGCTTCGCGCCGTCGAGACCGGGCAGGGGCCGTGGGCGCGCGCCGTGCGCTTCTCGCCCGGCGGCACCCTCGTGGCCACCGGCGGCTGGCAGGAGGTGAAGGTCTGGAACGCGGCGACGGGAGCACCGCGCCAGGTGCTGCGACACGCCGGGAACTCCGAGTCGCTCGCCTTCTCCCCGGACGGCCTTTCGCTGGCTGTCGCTCGCTCGGATCGCGACCCGAGCGTGGTCTACGACCCCGGGGGGAGGCCGCCGATGATCGGCGCGGACCTCTGGGACCTGCGGTCGGGGCGCATCCGGGCGGTGTGCGCCGGGCACGACCTGGCGCCGGGGGCGATCGCCTTCTCCCCCGACGGCCTGCGGGTGGCCTTGCCTCGCCTGAGATTCCCGGGCGGCGGCATCCCGGCAGCCCCGGATGCGGCGCCTGCTATTGAGACCGGGGTCGCCATCTGGGAGCCGGGCACGGACGCCGTGCGCGAGTGGAAGGGGCACGAGCGGCCGATCACTTCGCTCGCATTCTCCCCGGATGGCCGCCTGCTCGCCACCGGAAGCGAAGACACGACGGCAGCGGTCTGGGACCCGCGGACGGCCCGGCTGCTGCAGACGCTCACCGGGCACCGCCGAGGCATCAACTCGGTCGTCTTCACCGCGGCGGGTGCGCTCGCCACGGCGGGCATGGACGCCGCCGTGCGGCAGTGGGACGCCCGCACCGGCCGGCACCTGCGCACGCTGGAGGGCAACGGCAGGAGCGTCGGGGCGCTGGCCTTCTCGCCCGATGGGGCGGTGCTTGCGGCGCTTGGCAGCACACGGGACCCGGGGAACGAGAACGACACCGGTGCGGGAGTGCTCGCGCTCTGGGAGGCGCACTCCGGCGGGTTCCTCCGGAGCGGCACGGGACCCGCTGCGCTCCCTCGGCGCGTCTCCTTCTCGCCGGACAGCACGAAGCTGGTCTCTGCTGCCCTACAAGGCGCGACGGTCGTTTGGAGCACCGCCGAGGCCCGGCCGCTGGCCGCTCTGTCGGACCCCGAGTGGCGGCCGCTCGAGCTGCGCTTCGGCGCCGACAACAACGGACTCTCCGGCCTGGCTTTCCGCGGCGAAGCGGCGAGCGCGCAGGGCGCGGCGGCTGCGGTGGCGTGGGACACTCTCGACGATGGGCGGGTGCGCGTCGTGAGCACTCTCGCCGGCGCCAGTCAGTACTCCGCCCTGTCGCCCGACGGCAAGACGGCAGCGACGGCTGGCCGTGATTCCACGATCGTCATCTGGAGCACCGACACGGGCGCTGTCAGGCAGCGTCTGGCGAACTCGCCCGGCCACCTCGCGTTCTCGCCCAACGGAAGGCGGCTGGTCAGCGGCGATCCCCTGGGCGTGGTGCGCATCTGGAACCTGGAAGCCGGACAGCTCGATCGGACGCTGGTGGAGAAGGGTCCCGAGATCACCGCGCTCGCATTCGCTCCCGGGAGCGGCACCCTCACCGCGGCCGATGCCGGGGGCAACATCACCGCCTGGAACACCGGTGGGCAGCTCCTCTGGCGGGTGAAAGGGCCGACCGGGGGAGCGCAAGGACTCGCCTACTCCCCGGACGGCAAGCGGCTCGCCGGCGGCAGCCGGTCGGGGGCGGTGTGCATGTGGGACGCCGCCACGGGGAAGCTGCTGGTCACCCTGAAGCTCCTCTCCGGCGACGAGTGGATCGCTTTCACGCCCGAAGGCTACTACGACGGCTCGACGGGTGCGGATCAGGCCATCCGCTGGCGGGTCGGTGACCGGCTGGAGCCGGCCACGCGCTACGCGCCCGCCTACCGCCGGCCCGAGCGCGTGCGTCAGGCGCTCGAAGGCCGCGCAGACCCGGCGCGCTGACGGGTGGGGAGTGGGCCGACCGCGAGCTTACTCGTCCGCGTTTGGCCGCGCGCTCCGTGCCCTCTTCAGGGCAGGAGATCATCCACGGGGACGGGGGCGCGGCCACCGGCCGGAGGCACCGTGTCCCCCGGCAGGTAGAGCGACAGGGTGCGGTAGCCGGCGCCGAAGGCCTCCCCCGGCAGTGAGGCCGGGTCGCGGTGCACCTCCAGGCGCCGATCAACCAGGTTCGGCACCCAGTACTCGGGAACGTCGGCGGCTGCGTAGAGACTGGCCTTCGTGGTCCGGTCGTACGCCAGCGTGCTATCGGCCACCTCGACCACGAGGAGCGCCCTGCTCGGGTGTGCTGCCCGGTAGTCACGCGGGTGGCCGGGTACGACAGCGGCGTCCGGCTCCGGCTCGGAGTCGTCGGGCGCCAGGAGGGGCGCCCGGGTGCGCACAACGTAACCCGCTCCATAGGCGCGCTCGAGGGCCTCCTCCACGAGCTTCACTCCCGTGTAATGGGCAGCCCCCACGGGTGACATGATGACGATCCTCCCGCCGACCAGTTCGACTCGCTGGCCGTTGAAGAAGCCAAGGTCCGCCATGCCGTGGTACTCATCGAGGGTGAATCGGCGCTCCGCGCACGGTGCCGTCGGCTCCACCCCGGCTGCCACACTCACCGACACCACCTCCTCGTCTTTCGATCCGCCGGCCGCCCTTGTTCCTGAAGGAGGAGCCGTCGTGTCCGGTCTGCCGCCTGGTTCCACGTCGCGACGGGCATCTCCTGCCCCCGTGGTGACTCCGAAGCACGCAGGGGGTTTCCCCTATGAAGCCGCCGGGAATGCGTCCCCGGCAGGAAGGGAGGCGGAGATGGCAACGGAGACGGAGAACGGCATCACGCTGCCGCTGGTTCTGACGATTGGGGGCACGCGGGTGCTCGGCGGAATCGGTCTCGGCCTGCTCCTCGCGGAGAAGATGGACGGCGCGACGCGCCACAGCGTGGGGAAGGCGCTCCTCGCGGCCGGCATCGCCAGCACCATCCCGCTGCTGGGACGCGTGCTCGTGCAGAGCGTCTGCCGCGGCTGACGATGGAAGAGAGCCGCCAGCCGTCCGCGCTCGGTGGTCGGTGGCCCGCGACCGGTCAACGGTCGGCAGGAGACTGCGGGACCGGCTGCTGAGGCTTCCCACCGACCACCGACGCTCCCTCTCGTCCCGGCCCGGCCTCCAGCTCAACGCCGGTGCCGGCCGGCGCGGACGCCGCCTCCAGCTCGGCGGGCGCAGCGCGCAGCGTCGCCTCGATGCGCTCCAGGGCGGCCTTGTAGGTGCGGCGCTCCTCTGGCGTGGGACCCATGCCGGGCGCCGCCGCCAGCGCCTTCAGCGCACCCAGGGCGGGGGCAGCCGCCAGGCCGATGTTGCCGAGCGCCCGCGCGGCCGCCAGGCGGACACCGCATGGGCCATCGCTCCTCAGAGAGCGCACAAGCGGCGGGACCGCGGCGGGATCCCCGATGTAACCGAGCGCATCAGCGGCCAACGGGCCGGCCGGCGCCCCGGTCTCCAGCACCCGGGCGAGCGCGGGCACGGCGCGCCGGTCGCGGAGGACGCCGAGCGCCCGCGCGGCGGCGCACTGCACCGCCGGTTCGCCGTCACTCAGAGCCCGCACCAGGCCCGGGGTGGCGCGCCGGTCCTCCAGTCGGCCGAGCGCTTCGACTGCGGCGCAGCGCGCGGCGACGAACGGGTGGTTCAGAACACGGAGGAGCACCGGCACCGCCCGCGGATCGCTGACGAAGGTGGGCGGGAGCGTGCCCGTCAGCACCGAGCAGACGAGGTCGGCGAGCGGATCATACGGGAGCTGCGCCAGTGCGTCCAGAGCAGCCCGAATCAGCGGCGCATCACCCTCCGCGGCCGCGTCAACCAGCCCCTCGACGGCGCCCGGCCCACCGATCCGGCCCAGCACCGAGGCCGCCTCGCAGCGCCCCTGGTGGCGCCGGTTCCGCAGCGCAGCGACCAGGGGACGCACGGCGGGCGCGCCGATGCGGGCGAGCTGGACGGCGGCGGCGTGCCGGCTCATCTCCTCCGGGTGGTCCATCGCCGCCGCCAGGTTCCCGGCCCAGCACTCGCGCAGCGCCGCAAGCGCCCGCGCCACCGCCCGCCGTACTCCAGGGTCGGCAGCGGTCTCGGCTCGCGTCAGCGGCTCGATGGCGCGCAGGTCGCCGGCGCGGCCGAGCGCCTCGGCGGCCGCGCGGCGGCGGGCGGCGCTGCCGCGCGATAGCTCGCGAAGCAAGAGACCAATGTCTATGGATGGCATGAGCGTTGATTTCTCTCTTCGGAGCGGGCGTAGGGACACACCCGGCGCCGGGACGTGCCGCCAAGCGCCCTCGCGGGCGCGGGAGATCCCCCGTCCGAAGGACGGTTGGCCGCCAGGCCCCTGCGACGGGTGCGTTCATGCGCCCGTAACTCGGACCCCCGCGGGCGCCGGAACGATCCAAGGCTCACATGTCCTCCTCGCCCCCGCGACCCCCTTCCGCCAGGGTGGCCACAATCACGTCCTCCAGGAGCGCCTTGCGCGCCAGCAGGTCGAAGGCATCCACGCGCAGGCGGCGCTCGTCGTCCACGTGGTAGGTGACGCGGAGGCGGGCGCGCTCGTCCTGCGAGGGAGGGCGGATCGGCAGGTCGGGGGCGGCCTCGTTCAGGCAGCGGACGCGGTTGCGCTCCACGTCGCTGCCGGGATGCCAGTACTCGGCGCTGTTGGCGCGGCCCTCCCAGGGGAGCTCGGGCCAGCCGAAACGCCCGATCTCGCAGATCGGCAGGGCGAAGCGGTCGAGCCCGGGACGCACGCGGTAGTAGCGGGCCACCTCCTGGCCCCGCGGCGTCGGATAGCGGGAACCGGCGGGGATGAGGCGCTCGTACTCGAACTCCGGCGGATGGGTGCCACCCACCTGGAGGCGCACTGCGTAGTCGTGGTAGAAGACGGGATCGACCGGGCGTCCGGTGCCGAAGAGAGCGCAGCCGCGGGCCACGGCCTCGAAGGGACGCCAATGGCGCGGGCGGAGCCCGGCAGCCCGCTCCACGCACTCCGGCACTTCCGGCAGGAGGGTGCTGCCCCCCACCAGCAGCACCTCGGCGATGCGCGCCGAGATGCCCACCTCGCCGGCGCGCCGCGCGGCCGCGCGCACCACCTCGGCGATGCCGTCCGCAATCTGGCGGTAGAGGCCGCGCTCTTGCAAGATCGCGATGAACTCCGCCCGCGTGAGGGACGTTCTCCCGATCGGCACCGAGTCGGCGTCACGACGGCTGAGCTGCTTCTTCCCCCACTCCACCTCCCAGGCCAGGTCGCGGTGGACCCACTCGGGGTCCATCCCGGTGCGGCGGGCGACCTCCTCGCGCAGCCAGGCATCCACCGTCTCGCCCCCCATCTCCTGACCGGCGGTGGCGAGCACCAGCGCTCGCTCCGGGCCGGAGTCGGGGCCGCCCAGGCGCACCACTGCGAGGTTCAGCGTGCCGCCGCCGAAGTCCACCACCAGGATGGTCTGCAGCCGGCGCAGGTCCACGCCATAGCCGAGGGCGGCGGCCACCGGCTCGTCGAGAGAGCGGACGCGGCGGACGCCACAGCGCCGGGCGAGGCGGCGCACCTCGCGGCCATAGGTTTCGTAGCTATCCACCGGCGCGGGGATGATCAACTCGCGCGGCCAGCGGCCGAGCCAGGCCGCGAGCCGGCCGAGCGGATCGAGGGGAGCGCGGGCGCTGGCGCGCAGCCCGACCAGGATGGCGCGGAGGAACGCCTCCGCCGCGCAGGCGGCGGAGACATCGCCCCACCGGGCGCGCGCCACGGGGGCGCTCGGGTCGCGCCCCAACCAGCGCTTGAAGGAGCGCGCCAGCTCGGGCGGCACCGGCACGTGCTGGTCGTGGTGCCGGTTGACGGCCGCGGCCCCGGCCCAGGCGTGCCGGCCGCGCGGGTCGTGCAGCTCGACGGCGGAAGGGATCACCGGCGTGGGCTCTTCCCCGGCCCCGAGCCAGTGCTCCGGCTCCAAGCTCAGGTCCGGCAGCGTGACGGCCACCGGGCTGGCGTCGCGATCCGCACACACGGCCAGCACGGTGTTGGTGGTTCCCAGATCCAGGCCCCAGAAGGCGGGCACGTTGTCTCCTCCCTGACAGGGGTATCGCTCCCCACGGGTATGTTCGCCGCGTGGTGGGGGTTACCCTGTCGGTGCCATCCCCCGTGGCCTCGCGCGCCAACGGAGTCCCCCCACCAGTGACGGGAGCGCCGGCTGAGGGCCGAGCGGCGGTGGAAGGCATTCATCACCCGTTGCGGGCTCTCGGGGCGTTCGCCGGCCACATTCACAACCGAGGAAGCGCGGCTCACGCGCCTGCATCTCCATGGATCGCGGATTTCGCGGACCAGGGATTCGGCATAGAGGGGGCTTGGGTGGCACAGCGCCGTGCTGCGAAGCGGCTCGGCGCCGAACAGCCACTGAGTGAGCATTTTCGCACTTGTCCGCGTTCCGCGAGCCAGCGTGCAGTGCTGATAGGCATGGTTCTTGCAGGAGCACTCCCGGGATGGAGGGAGTGCATGTTCCACGTTCCACAGGCGTACCCATCTTGACAGCGCGCCGCCGGCGTGGTAGAATGCTGCCGGTTGAGAGCAGGCCGTCGGGCTGGGTTGTGCGGCCCGGGTCGCAGCCTTGCAGGTTCGTGACGATCGGGAACCAGGTCACCTCGGCCACAGGCAGCCAGAAGCGCCTGTGGCTTTTCGTCGTTCCGGGAGCAGCGCATGGCGGACGAGCTGGCAAAGGATGACCACCGCTCACCGGACGGGTCCGAGGCGCCCCCCGCGCTCCGGGAGGCGGGCGCCGCCCGCGCGGAGACGACACCGTTGGCCGTGCCGCTGTCATGGCTGGTGCTCCTCGGAGCGGTGCTCGTCCTGCGGTGGGTGGGCCCGCACTGGTGGGTCGGCGATGGCCGGCTGCGGATGGCGCTCCACCTGGGAGCGCTGGCGGCGGGCGCCGCGAGCGGCATCCGCCTCGGCGCGCGCGCCGAGGTCCCCCGGCGCCCCTGGCCGCCCCCGGGAACACGCTTCCAGCGGCGCACCCGCGACCTCGCGGGCCAACTCGCCTTCGGCTGGTGGCAGTTCCTGCCGCTGGCGCCTCTCCTCACCGTGTGCGCCACGGCGGTGGTGGCGCTGGTCGTGGTGGGGATGCTGCAGCCCCGGGAGCTGCGGGGCATCGCAATCGCCGCCGACCTCCTCTGGCTGGCCGTGTTGTCTCGCCTGTTCGGGCTGATCCTCGGGCGCATGGCGCTGCAGCCGCACCCGGAGGCGATCACGGATGAGGGAGTCTACCTCTCGCCGCTGGCGTTCGTTCCCTGGGACCGCCTTTCGCACGCCGCGCTGGACCGGGATGGGGCGGTGGTCTACCTGCATACGCGCCGGCGCCCGTGGCTGCCGCTCCGCGTCGTGCCGTGCGGCAGCCCGGAGGAGCTGGCCGAGGCCGAGGGCGTGATTGCGGAGCACTTGCCCTGCTTCTCCCCGGCGGAGGAGCGCCCGGCGAACCGGCGCAAGCGGCGCGCCTTTCTCGGCGCCCTCGCGGCGGCGTGCGTGGTCCTGGCGACGGCGCTGGTGGCGCTCCTCATCATGCCGGGCCTGGTCTACGTGGCGCTCGGGGGAGGCAGAGCACTGCTGGTATTCACCGGTTCCATCCGCGACATGCCAGAGCTGGTGTTCCTGCTGGCCGTCGCGCTCGGCGAGGTGATCGCCGGCGGGCTGGCCTGGCTCCGGGGGGCCGGAGCGGCCACCAAGAAACCCGCATCGGAGGGGGCATGAGCAAGAAAACAGTGTTCTCGGGGATCCAGCCCTCTGGAGTCCTGCACATCGGCAACTACCTGGGCGCCATCCAGAACTGGGTGCGGATGCAGCACGAGACGGAGAACTACTTCTGCGTGGTTGACCTGCACGCCATCACCGTGCGCCAGGATCCGGCCGAGCTGCGGGAGAACACGCTCCGCGTCGCCAAGATCTACCTCGCCGCCGGCCTCGACCCGAAAGCGTGTACCATCTTCATTCAGTCGCACGTGAAGGAGCACCCGGAGTTCGCCTGGATCCTGGCGACGCTCACCTACATGGGCGAGCTGGGCCGCATGACCCAGTTCAAGGACAAGGCGGGCACCAAGGGCGAGAACGTCGGCGTCGGCCTCTTCACCTACCCGACGCTGATGGCGGCCGACATCCTCCTCTACGACACCCACCTCGTGCCGGTGGGGGAAGACCAGAAGCAGCACATCGAGCTGACGCGCGACCTGGCCCTGCGCTTCAACAACGCCTTCGGCGCCACGCTGGTGGTGCCCGAGCCGGTGATCCGCACGGTCGGCGCCCGCATCATGAGCCTGGGCGATCCCCTGAGCAAGATGAGCAAGAGCGATCCGCGCCCGGCCACTTACATCGCGCTCACCGACGCGCCCGAGGTGATCCGCAAGAAGATCGCCCGCGCCGTCACCGATTCCGGCGCCGACATCCGCTTCGGCCCGGAGAAGCCGGCGATCTCCAACCTGCTCACCATCTTCCACCTCACCTCCGGCACCTCGATCCCGGAGCTGGAGCGGCGCTACCGGGGGAAGGGCTACGCCGAGTTCAAGCGCGACCTCGCCGAGTCGGTCATCGAGCACCTGCGCCCCTTCCAGGAGCGCTACGCCGCCCTCGACGACGCGGAGGTGCTGCGCCTCCTCGCCGACGGCGCCGACCGCGCCCGCGCCGTCGCCGCGTGCACAATGCACCGGGTGAAGGAGCGCATGGGGCTTGTGCCGGCTTGACTCGGGTGGGCAGCGGTGCTAGAATGAGCCGGTGCAGGGCCGTGCGGCGGGCAAGGGCTCGATGGCGATCCGAATCCTTATTGTCGAAGACGAGAAGAGCATCGCCCGGGGGCTCGCGTTCAACCTTCGCCAGGAGGGCTACGACGTGGCGGTCGCGCATACCGGCCAGGAGGCGCTCGAGCGCTTCGGGCGCGAGCCGGCCGACCTGGTGCTGCTGGACCTGATGCTCCCGGACATGGACGGCCTCGCCGTCTGTCGCAGCCTGCGCCGCGAGAGCACCGTGCCGATCCTGATGGTGACGGCGCGCGACCGCGAGATGGATAAGGTCGTCGGCCTGGAAGTGGGCGCCGACGACTACATCACCAAGCCGTTCGGCATCCCGGAGCTGCTGGCCCGCGTCAAGGCCGCCCTGCGCCGCGCCAGCGTGCCGGCCACCGGCGCCACACCGCGGCTCGTGGCCGGCGGCGTCGTTCTCGATTCCGACACGCACAGCGTGGAGGTCGGCGGCCGGCCCGTCGTCCTCCGGCCCAAGGAGTTCGAGCTGCTCCGCGCCCTGATGAGTCAGCCGGGCAGGGTCTGGCGCCGGGAGGACCTCTTCGCCCAGGTGTGGAGCGACGTGGACTTCATCGAGCGGGGCACCCTGGACGTTCACATCCGCTGGCTGCGAGAGAAAGTGGAAGAAGACCCCGGCCATCCCGAGCGGATCATCACGATCCGGGGCGTCGGGTACAAGTTCGTGCCTTGATCTGAGGAGAGTGAGTTCCTGATGAAACTGGTGACGTTCGCGGATGGAGGCTCCCCGCGCCCGGGCGCCCTTCTGGGAGAGAGCATCGTGGACCTGGCGGCGATGGCCGGCCGCGTGGCCGGGCTCCCGGCGCCCGAAGCCGTGAAGGGCGACATGGTGGCCCTCCTCGACGCCGGGCCGGCGGGCATGGAGACGGCGGCGCGACTGGTCGCCGCGGCGGAGCGAGACCCCGCCGGCGCGCTCGTGCCCCGAGCCAGGGCGCGCCTCCTCGCCCCCCTCCCCACCCCGCGCAAGATCGTCTGCATCGGCCTCAACTACCGCGACCATTGCGAGGAGAACAACGTCCCGATCCCCCAGTCGCCCGTCATCTTCGCCAAGTACGCCACCGCGGTGACCGGGCCCGGCGACCCGATCGTGAAACCGAAGCTGACGGAGCAGCTCGACTACGAAGCCGAGCTGGCCTTCGTGATCGGGCGCGCCGGCAGGAACATCCCCGAGTCCGAGGCGATGGGCTACGTCGCCGGCTACACCATCCTCCACGATGTGAGCGCCCGCGATATCCAGTTCGCCGATGGGCAATGGGTGCGGGGCAAGACCTTCGACACGTTCGCCCCGATGGGCCCGGCGCTCGTCACCCCCGATGAGGTGCCCGACCCGCACAACCTGGGCATCCGGCTGGACGTGAACGGAGAGGTGCTGCAGAACTCCAACACGCGCCACCTGATCTTCAGGATCCCGTTCCTGATCAGTCTCCTCTCGCGGGGGTTCACCTGGCAGCCGGGAGACATCGTCTCCACCGGCACGCCCGCCGGCGTCGGCGCCTTCCGCAACCCGAAGGTCTTCCTTCACCCCGGCGACGTGGTGACGATCACGATTGATGGAGTCGGGACGCTCTCCAATCCGGTCGTCGCCGAGGCATGAGCGGCGACCGTCGGCAGCGACGACACCGGTGCCGTCGCCGAGGCCCGGGCGTCGTCCGGGGTCCGGTGCGGACGGGCGTGATCGGGTAAGAGGCATCCGTTGGCAGCGGCGTGGTCCGCGGGATTCGGCCAACCATTCGCCCTGCTTCGGCGGGTTGAGGGAGGAGGCGCGCGATGCGGCTCGGCAATGGAGCGTTCGCCGACCTGGTGACGCAGCGGATACGCGAGTGGGAAGTCCGCCAGCACGTGCGCGGCGCGGAGAGCGCCGGCCCGGCGCAGAGGGCCTCCGTCGTCACGATCTCACGCCAGCTCGGGTCGGGCGGCAGCGAGGTAGCGGAGGCCGTGGCCGCGGCGCTCAGGTGGGATGTATGGGACCGCCAGCTCGTGGAGGATGTGGCGCGCTCGGCGCGCGTGCGCACCCGGGCGGTGGAGTCATTGGATGAGCGCACGCGCTCGCAGGTCCAGGCGATCGGCATGGAGCTGCTGGGGGAGCGCTTCGAGGAGATCGGCTACCGCCGCCACCTGGTGCAGGTGATCCTCACCATCGCGGAGCACGGCAGCGCGGTGATCGTCGGCCGGGGCGCCAATTTCGTCCTTCCCAAGGCGTTCAATGTGCGCGTCGTCGCCCCGCCGGCGGCGCGCGCCGCGCGCCTGGCCGCGCGCGAGGGGGTCTCGGAGCGGGACGCGCTACGCCGCTGCGCCGATAGCGACCGGGAGCGCGCGGAGTTCACCCGATCTCTCTTCGGCCGGGAGATAGACGACCCCCTGGCCTACGATCTGATGGTGAACACCAACCAGCTCCAGCCGGCCGGCGCGGTCGAGCTCATTCTGGCGGGGGTCCGCATCACCCGGAGCTGACCGCACCGGGGGCGGACGCCTACTCCGGCTCTTCATCCTTCCGGCGGATGAGGGTGAAGCGCGCGATCTCCGGGCGGCAGTTCAGGCGCACGGGGAATGCCTCGCCGGTGCCCACGCCGCGGCTGACGTAGAGGAGCGCCCGGCCCTCCCGGTACCACCCCGCGGGGTAGCGGTGGGTGGCGACGCTCTCCAGGCAGCCCCCGTGAACGCGGCAGCCGGAGGCCTCGTAGAGGAACGCGAAGTGCCGGATGCCCGGGATGCGCATTGTGCCGCGCGGACCGAGGAAGGGGAGCGCGAGCTGCCCCCCGTGCGTGTGTCCCGCCAGCACCAGCCAGGGGCGGTCGGCCACCTGCGGGAGCACGGTGGGGTTGTGCGAAAGGAGGATCACCGCGTCATCATCGGGGATGCCCGCGGCGGCGCGGGCCAGGTCGGGCCGCCCGGACATCAGGTCGTCCACGGCCGCCAGCCAGAGCCCCTCGCGCAGGCGCAGGCTCTCATTCACGAGGACGCGCACCCCGGCGGCCCCGATCGCCCGGCGGATCGCGGCGGCGCCCTCCCAGTAGTCGTGGTTCCCCAGGCAGGCGAAGGTCCCCAGCGGCGCCCGCAGGTGGGCCAGGCCGGGCGCATAGGCGATCACCGAGGGGAGCGAGTGGTAGCTCGCGAAGTCGCCCGTCAGCACGATGGCATCCGGCTCGAGCGCGTTCGCCAGGCGCACGACCCGGCGCAGGGCGCGCTCACGGAAGAGGGGACTCAGGTGGAGGTCGCTGATCTGCACCACGCGCAGGCCCGCGCACGCCGGCGGGAGACCCGCCAGGGCCACCGAGTAGCGATGGACCTGCACCCGTCGCGGGGCCACCAGGGCGCCATACGCCAGGGCTCCCGCCGCGGCGAGGCCGGTCGTCTTCAGGGCTCTCTTTGGCTTGCTCATGCCGCTGGGTTGCGGGACGGCGTCTCCCTCGGCCGCCGGCGCTCGCGCCGCCTCGCGCTTCCATTGTACCACCTGCGGAGCCGGTCGTCAAATGCGCGTGGCTCCAATGGGCGTGCCGGGATGCTGCCCAGCGCAACCAATGCCACCGGTATGGGGTCTATAGTAGAAAGCCGGCTGCTCTTCGGGCCCAAGGTCTCACACGGAGACAGAGGGATCGGTCTCCCGTCCGTAGTCGCTGGCTCTTGCCGGCTGCAGCCAGCGACTACGAGCGCCTCATTCCCTTACGGGCCCCGAACGAAGGAGGGAGCACCCACATGGCGATTTCCGATCGCGGCATCCCCGTCCACGCGCTCGTTCTGGCGGGCCTACTGTTGGCAATCACTTCGGCAGCGAAAGGGCAAAGCAACATGCTCCGAGACCACCGCCTGGGGTTCATCGGGATCAGCTTCGATGATGGCAACTGGAGCCACTACGTCAACGCGTTCCCCATCATGGAGAAGTACCGCGTGAAGGGCGTCTTCGCGGTGTGCGCGGGCGGCTTTGCCAGGGAGCCGGGCGGCCGCGGGTGCATCACCGGCGCCCAGTGTCAGGAGTTGTACCGGGCCGGGCACGAGATCATGGACCACACCTGGCGCCACGAGTCGGGCATCTGGAGCGATGCCGGCACCGTGGAGCAATGGACGCAACAGACGGAGGCCTCGCTCGCGGTCTTCAAGGCGCTGGGGGTGACAGTGCGCGGGTGGAACCTCCCCGGCGGCGCCAGCAACGTGCGGGACACGACGACCGGCCAGATGATCCGCAAGGACTCCGTTTACACGCGCGACCTCCAGAGCTTCCTGCGGCGACACTACGACTACTCTCGCGGCTACACCGACAGCTTCGGCAACGCCCCCTTCAACCTCTGCTGGAACTTCCGCGGCGATCCCCATTACTTCTCCGGTGTCTACAGCAGTTGGGAGAGCGTCGCGAGGATGGAGAACGGCCGGACGACCCGGGAGAACGCGGAAGCCGCGGTGCGGTCGCTGAAGACTTCGCGGGCGGATGCCCTCCAGCGGGGTGTCTACGTCGGCTTCTGCTTCCATGAAGTGACCGATGAGAAGCACTCCCGGTGGGCCCTGGAGGAACTCTGCCGGTGGATCGCCGAGAACGATCTTCCCAACACCACCTACGGCCAGGCGATCGACGCCTTCCGAAACCCCCGCAAGTTCTACCCCGAGGACATCGAGCAGATCCCCTGCGCCGACTTCCAGTATGACCTCGACGGCAATGGCCGCCCCGACGGCTGGGAGGGGTGCGCCTTCGCCCCGGAGGAAGTCAAGGGCCTCGGCAAGAGCCGGGTGGCTCAGTTCCGGGACGGCACCACAGCCTACATCTACGGCCCCGAGCGAGGCGAGACCCGTATCTCGTTCCAGTTGCGCTCTCCCGACGGCCAACCAGTGAAGGGGAGACTCCAGGTGACGGGCGTGGACGTGCTCGACCAGCATGCTCGCAGCCCCCGGCACACGCTGGCGGAAGTAGGGTTCGAGGCGGGGGGAGAGTGGCGTGAGGTCTCGGCCACCTTCCCCGTCGCCGAGCGCAACGAGCACTGTGCCATCCGGTTCTCGGTAGATGGAGACCGGCCGGTGCGCGTGACGTCACCCAGTTGGCGGCGCGTGAAGAAGTGAGAGCGTGCTCTGTCGGGATCTGGAGATAGGAGGAGGACCGTGCGATCTGAGTACTACCACCGGTTCACAGGCGGGGTGGTTGGGGCGCTGCTGCTGGCGCTGTGCGCCACGGACGCCCGGGGCATGGAGAACAACATGTTGGACGCCATCCGGAGGGTGCAGCCCGGTCCGCACCCGTACCTCTTCTTTCAGGCCGGGGACCTGCCCGAGCTGCGCGCCAAGATGACCGTCTCGCCTACCAGGGAGATGTGGGAGCGCATCCGGAGCTACGCGGACAGGCTCATCGCGGAGCCATTCGCGCCCCCGGAAGGGGCTGCCTACGTTCGCTTCACCAGAGAGGCCGCCGGGCAGATCCGGGGGCTGGCGCTCGCCTACGTCCTCGGCGGCGACGAGCGCCACGCCGACCGGGCGATTCAGGAAGTGGAGTGGCTGCTGGGCCGCGAAGCGTGGGTCGAGAATCCCCCGAGGAGGGACAGGAAGCCGGGCTACGCCCCGGACCGCGTCACGGCCACGTCGGGGTACGCCGTGGCTCAGGTCTACGATATGCTCTACGATCGGCTGACGCCCGAGCAGCGCCAGCGCATCCGTCAGGCCGTCCTCGAGAAATCCATCAAGCCGATTGTGAACCGCGGCGGCTCCGATGCCAGCACGTACTGGCTCAAGTGGTACACCGGCAACTGGGCCGATGCCGCCTACGGCGAGATCGGCGTGGCGGCGATGGCGTTCCTGGGCGAGGAACCCGGCGCTGCGGACATCGTCGCTTTCGCCGCAGAGAACGTGCAGCGCGCCCTCGAGGCGGCCTGCCGCGATGGCGGCTGGGGGGAGGGCCTCCTCTACTACAGCGTCGCGTGGGGCACGCCCACCTACTTCCTGCACCGGCTTCGGAAGCTGACCCACGGAGAGGTGGACCTGACCGACCATCCCTTCCTGAAGAACACCCACCTGTTCCCCCTTTACTTCCTGATGCCCGGCCGTGCGACCTACGCGCGCATCGGCAACTGCAGCACCGGGCCGCCTCACTCGGCGCACCTCCTCGCCATCCTCGCCGCCGAGTACCAGAACGCCCACGCCCAGTGGCTGGCGAATCTCGGTGTCGGGAACCTGGCACCCGCCCAGTGGATCGCCGGCTACACCCGCTACGACCGGAACCTGGAGGCCAAACCACCCCTCGACCTGCCGAAGGCGAAGCTCTTCCGGGGCGTCAACTGGGCGGCCTTCCGCTCCGGCTGGGACAACCCCGACGACGTCTTCTTCACCTTCAAGGGAGGACACGGCAACTGGGACCACATCCACGGCGACTTCAACAGCTTCACGCTGAATGCCTACGGCGCCGAGCTGCTGGTGGAC
>JACQGM010000193.1 GCA_016199585.1 Armatimonadota bacterium | reverse complement strand
GGAAAGCCGAGTCGGCGCAGGCCGACTTCGTGTCATCCTTGCCCGCGACCTCGGTCGCCGGGATCCGGTGCGCCCAGCGTGTTTGTGCCCCCGAACCGGAGTGTCATCCTTGCCCGCGACCTCGGTCGCCGGGATCCCGCGCATTACGCATTACGGATTACCGGCTAATCCACGAGCATCTGATCGATAGACCCCATCGAGGGGATCATCGGGAAGACGTTCTCCTCGCGCGCCACGCGGAAGTCGAGCAGGCAGGGACCGTCGCTGATCGTCATCGCCCATTCGAGAGCGGGGCGCACCTCGCGCGGACCCTCCACCACGCGGCCGACGGCGCCGTAGGCCTCGGCCAGCTTCACGAAGTCCGGCTGCGCCTGCATGTCCACCGATGAGAGGCGGTTGTCCCAGAACATCTGCTGCCACTGGCGCACCATCCCCAGATAGGCGTTGTTCAGCAGGCAGATCTTCACCGGCAGGCGGTGCGCCACGGCGACCATCAGCTCCTGGACGGTCATCTGCAGGCCGCCGTCGCCGACGATGGCGACCACCGTCTCGCCGGGCCGGCCGAACTGCGCGCCGATGGCGCAGGGGAGCCCGAAGCCCATCGTGCCCAGGCCGCCGGAGGTGAGGAACTGGCGCGGGCGGTCGCACAGGTAGAACTGCGCCGCCCACATCTGGTGCTGACCCACATCCGTCGCCACCACCGCCCGGCCGCCCGTCACCTCGCGGATCTGCTGGATCACGTACTGCGGCTTCAGATGGCCGTCCTCACGGTACTGGAGCGGGAACTCCTCCTTCCAGCGGCGCACCTGGTGCAGCCACTCGGGATGGCCCTTCGCCTCCACCCGGCCGAGGAGCGCGCGCAGCACGTTCCCCGCATCGCCCACAATCGGCACGTCGGGCGCCTTCGCCTTCCCGATCTCGGCCGGGTCGATGTCAATATGGATGATCTTCGCTTCCGGCGCGAACGTCTCGATCTTGCCCGTGACGCGGTCGTCGAAGCGGGCGCCGATAGCGATGAGGAGGTCGCAGTGATGCACGGCGTGGTTGGCGTAGGCGGTGCCGTGCATGCCGAGCATGCCGACGGAGAGCGGGTGCGTCTCGGGGAAGGCGCCCTTGCCCATGATCGTGGTGGTGACCGGGATGCCCAGCTTCTCGGCGAGTTGGCGCACCTCCTGGTGGCAGCCGGCGTGGATGGCGCCGCCGCCCACGTAGAGGATCGGGCGCGAAGACGCCGCGATGAGCTGCGCTCCCCGGGCGATCTGCAAGGGATGGCCCTGGGTGGTGGGCCGGTAGCTGCGGATCTCCACCGGGCCGGTGACCGGCTCGTATTCCACCGGCAGGGCGGTAACATCGCGCGGCAGATCCACCGCGACGGGGCCGGGGCGCCCCGTTGACGCGATGTGGAACGCCTCGTGGATCACTCGGGGCAGGTCGCGGCCATCTTTGGCCAGGTAGTTGTGCTTCACGATCGGGAGGGTGATGCCGAAGATGTCCGCTTCCTGGAAGGAGTCCTTGCCGATGCCGAAGGTGGGCACCTGGCCGGTGAGCGCCACAATCGGAATGGAGTCCATGTGGGCGTTGGCGATCCCGGTGACCAGGTTCGTCGCCCCCGGCCCGGAGGTGCCGATGCAGACGCCGACCTTGCCGGTGGCGCGGGCGTAGCCATCCGCCATGTGCGCCGCGCCCTGCTCGTGGCGGGCGAGGACGTGCCGAACGGGAGCATCGTAGAGCGCATCGTAGAGCGGCAGCACTGCACCGCCGGGATAGCCGAAGACCACCTCGACCCCCTCGCGCAGCAGGCAATCTATCAGTATCTGCGCCCCCGTCATCTTACTCATCGTCAGGCGTCTCCCCGATCCTCACCGCCGTTTGGCCAGCCCCCACCGGGCGAGCGAAAGGTGTACCAGCGGCGTGAATACCATGTTCAGCAGCGACTCCGTCACCGCGATGCGCACCGGCCGCCCGACCGGGAACTCCGGAGCCATGATGAAGTAGAGCCCGTGGGCAGCCAGTGAGCCGAGCAAGACCATCACGGACGGGATCACCACCCGGTCCTGCACCAGGCGCGTCTCGACCATGCCCACGGCGAAAGCGGCCAGCGCCCGCGTGGCGCCGAG
Organism: Armatimonadota bacterium; assembly: GCA_016199585.1. GTDB lineage: Bacteria > Armatimonadota > JAAZEB01 > JAAZEB01 > JAAZEB01 > JACQGM01. Next base: position 19,922 of record JACQGM010000193.1, on the reverse strand, counting down.
CGCGCCCAGGTGAGTGCCCTGGAGATACCCTTCCATCAGGCCGGCGGCCGCCCCGCACGCCGCCCCCGGGGCCGGCCCCGACAGCAGGCCCGTGCACAGCGCCACCACCAGCACCAGGTCCGGCTTGATCCCCCCGATGGCGGCAGCACTCAGCACGGTGGTCTGCAAAGCGAGGGCGACGATGAGCATCGCCAGCACCACCGGTGGGCGAAGTTGGGGCAGCGGGCGGTCGAGGCTCATCGCGTCAGCACAAACACCTCCTCCAGCCGCCGGAAGTCAACGGAGGGGAGCACCACCGCCACTTTGGAGGAAGTGTTCTCGTCAACATCCACGCGCTGAACCGTTCCGATCGGCACCCCTCGCACCTGAAACACGGACCCCATGCCGTTGGTCACCACCAGATCGCGCGGGCGCACGTCGGCATCTCTGGGCAGGTGGACCATCTCCAGCAGCGGGCCGGCGGTTCCCTTCACCACCCCGTTCCAGCCGGTGCGCTGCACGCGCGCGCCGACGCCGCTGCTCAAATCCGTGACCAGCAGCACGGTCGCGGTACTGGCAGTCACCAGGCGCACCTGCCCGACCAGGCCGCGGTGGGTGAAGACCATCTGCTTCTCGCGCACGCCGCGGTTGGCGCCCGTGCCGATGATGATGCTGTTGAACCAGTTCGTCGGGTTGATGCCGATCACCGGCGCCAGCAGCGCATCCTCCCCGCGGCCCGGCAGCGCATCGCGGTAGGCGAGCATCTGCTTCAGGCGGGCGTTCTCCAGCGCCATCTCACCCAGGAGGTGGATCTGCTGCCGCAGCCTCTCGTTCTCCTCGCGCAGCCGCCGGTTGTCCGCGTGCAGGTGCCGGGCTTCGCGGAACGCCCCTGTCACCGACCCCGCGAGGCCGCCGACGCGATCCAGGACACGCTGCAGGGGCGACACGAGGAAGGCGACGAGGGAGGCACCCGGGTTCGTGCGCCCCTCGGCCCGCCCGCGCCGATTCGAGACCGCCAGCCCTATGACCACGGCCACTACGGCAGCGAGGACCAGCACGTTGCGGTCGACCCGAGGGTGCATCGGCTCACTCTTTGCTGATCAGGACTTTCCTCAGAATCGGGTTGCGGTCCATCTCCTCCAACACGCGGCCGGTGCCCAGCACCACGCAGGTCAGGGGGTCCTCCGCGACATACACCGGCATCTCCGTTTCCACCGACAGCAGCCGGTCGAGCCCGCGCAGGAGAGCGCCGCCGCCCGCAAGGATGATGCCCCGATCCATGATGTCGGCGCTCAGCTCGGGAGGGGTGCCCTCCAGGGTCTCCTTCACCGTCTCCACCACCTCGGACACCGGCTCGGCGATCGCTTCGCGCACCTCGGAGGAGGTGAGCACGGCGCGGCGGGGCAGCCCGCTGATCAGGTCGCGCCCGCGGATCTCCATCGTCAGCTCCTCCTCCTGCGGGTAGGCAGAGCCGATCTGGATCTTCACATCCTCGGCCGTGCGGTCGCCGATGAGCAGGTTGTGGACGCGGCGGACGTAGGAGACGATGGCATCGTCCATCTCGTCGCCGGCGATGCGGATGGAGCGATGGGTGACCACGCCGCCCAGAGAGATCACGGCCACCTCGGTGGTGCCCCCACCGATGTCAACCACCATGCTGCCCACCGGCTCGGCGACGGGGAGGCCGGCACCGATCGCCGCCGCCATCGGCTCTTCGATCAGGCCCACCCAGCGCGCCCCTGCCCGCTGCGCCGCCGCGCGCACCGCCCGGCGCTCCACCTCCGTCACCCCGGAGGGGACGCCGATGATTACCTGCGGACCGAGCAGCCACTTTCGCCGGTGGATCTTCTGGATGAAGTAGCGCAGCATCGCCTCGGTCTGCTCGAAGTCGGCGATCACGCCGTCCTTGAGCGGGCGTACGGCGATGATGGTGCCGGGGGTCCGCCCCAGCATCCGCTTCGCCTCCACGCCCACGGCCAGCGGCGTCAGATCGTCGCTGTTGATGGCCACCACGGAGGGCTCGCGGAGGAGAATCCCGCGCCCACGCACGTGTACCAGCGTATTCGCGGTCCCCAGGTCCACCCCCATGTCGCGGGAGAAACGGCTGTAGATCGCCCCCCAAACAGACATCCGTGCTCTGCGGCTCCCGTCATGCGCGCCCGTGCCGGCGAGTCCCCTGTCCTGCGCCGGCTCTCGTGCTTTCCACCGTGCCACCACACCGGCATATACGAAGAAAGCGGAAAGCATACCGCCGACATCGTCGCGAGCTTTCCGCCCCCACACTACCAACCGAGTACCGGCTCTACTGATAGCAGTATAGCAAAGACGGGATGGACTGTCAATACGCATGTCGCGATGTTCGCGGCAAGGAGAAGGAGGGCGCCACGGCGAATATCGCACCGGGCTTCGGCGGAAGGTCGTTCGGAGCACCGGAGGAGGGAGCGAGTTTCCATGTACTGTGTAGCTTGCCGGCGCAGCACCTCGCTCCCGGGCGCGCGGTACTGCGTCCACTGCGGCGCGCCGCTGGATGCACCGTTGTGGTCCGGGGAGTCGGCGGCGTTGATGGGCCAGATTCCGGCGGCGCCCGCCGGGGAGCAGGTGGCCTGCCCGCGCTGCGGGAAGGCCAACGCGCGGGACCACGCCCACTGCGCCTTCTGCGGTGTCCGGCTGGAGGGCGCGCGGCCGGCATTGGTGGTTGACGACGCGGCGCGCGACCGCGCCCGGGAGCTGGCGGCGGAGGCGCGCGAGAGCCTGGCCGAGGGGCGCTTGCAGCGCGTGGAGGAGCAGTGCCTGGAGGCGCTGCGGGCGGATCCGGGCAGCGCCGAGGCGCATGCGCTGCTCGCGGAGGTTTACTGGAGCAAGGGAAGTCTGGGGGGCGCCCTGCACGAGATGACAGAGGCGGTGCGCCTGGCTCCGGAGAACCGCGAATGGGAGAAGCGACTGCGCGACCTGCGCGAGGAGCAGGACCGCGCGGTGGCGCCGATCCTGCGCGAGCTGCGGGAGCCGACCGCGCGGCCCATCCGCCGCTCGCGGCCGCCGGCGGCGCGCCCGGCCTGGAAGGCGCCGCAGCTCCCGTCGTGGGCGCCCGGCGTGGCGCTCGTCGTCGGGCTGATGCTGCTGCTGGCGGTAGGGCGGTCCCTGCCGCTCCTCGGCGCGAGCCTGCGGGGCCTCATGTCCGGCGTGGGCCTGCTCATCGGCGTGCTGGCGGCCATCTTCGTCTACTATGACGCCCGCGGGCGCGGCATGGCGCTGCCCGTGGCGTTACTCTGGGGGGCCATCATCCTCTTGGCGGGCCCGATGGGCCTGGTCGCTCTGCTCGTCTATCTGCTGATCACGCGGGCACGGCAGTAGTCGCAGGCGCTCGGAGACGAGCGCCCGTCGTCCAGCCACACAATCTTCGCGATAACCAGAGGTGTGCCTGTCGTCCCCACCCGGATCCTCCGCCGGCGTCTCCCGGGCGAGGGGCGGGAGGGGGCGGCAGCGCGCGCCCTCAGCACCAACCGGCCCCGAGGCCTCTCCGGCGATGCTGGCGCCCGGACCCGGGGCCGGATCGCGCGGGAATGGAGAAGGCATGGCGCACACGCCGGAGGAGCTGTTCGAGAAGGTGGCGGGCGCTCGCCGCGAATGGCTGGCCTGCTTTGACGCGATCACCGACTGGGTATTCGTGAAGGGCCCGGACCTGCGCATCATGAAGGCGAACCGCGCGGCCGCGGCGCTCTTCTCGCGCGTCCCGCAGCAGTTGATCGGGCACTCGTGCCAGGAGCTCTTCTCGTGCGACGCCCCGCCGGCGGATGAGCGGGTGGTGCAGCAGACGTTCGAGACCGGGCAGCCGCAGAGCGCGGACGTGCGCGACATGCCCGTGGCCGGCGAGTTCCACGTCGCCACCTACCCTCTCCAGGGCGACGCCGGCGAGGTGGTCGCCGTGGTCGAGTACGTTCGCGACGTCACCGAGCAGAAGGCGATGCACCGGCAGTTGCTCCAATCCGCCCGCCTGGCGGCGGTGGGCGAGCTGGCGGCCGGGGTGGCCCACAACTTCGGGAACATCCTGATGGGGGTGGGCGGCAGCCTGGAGGTGATGCTGCTGATGGCGGAGGGGGAAGGCTTCTCGCCGCGCGTGGTGGAACGCATGCAGTTGATGCACCGCGAGCTGATGCGCGGGGACAACATCGTCAAGCGGCTCCTCTCCTTCGCGCGCGGGTCCGCTCCCTGCATCCGCGCGGTGCCCCTCGGCGACGTGATGGATGGAGTCGTGGCCCTCTGCCAGGCGCACCCGCTCAGCAGCGGCATCGCCGTGGAATGGGAGATGCCGATCCGGCACCTGGCCGTGCGCGCGGATCCGGCGCAGCTTCGCGAGGTGCTGATGAACCTGGTGCTGAACGCGCTGCAAGCGACGCCCAAAGGGGGGCGGGTGCGGCTGATGGCGCGGCCGGAGAGCGGCTCCCGGGATGATGACGACTGGGGCTGGGCGTCGCGACCCTCGCGGGGCGGACATCGGACCGCGGTGGGTGAGCGGCCTTGCGACCCCCGCGTGTCGCTGCTGGTCGGTGATACCGGGTGCGGCATCGCCGAGGAAGACATGCCGCGCCTCTTCACCCCCTTCTTCAGCCACCGCAGTGACGGGAGCCAGGGCACCGGCCTCGGTCTGTGCGTCAGCCTCGGGATGGTGCAGGCGATGGGCGGAGAGATCACCGCGGAGAGTCTGGTCGGGAAGGGCACGACCTTCATCATATCCCTGCCCGCCGCCGCGAGGCAGGGAGGAGGGAAGTAGGACCGATGGCAACGCGTCGTGTGCTGATCGTGGATGACGAGGAACTGGTGCGCCTGAGTCTGCGCGACATGCTCGAGATCGCGGGCTATGAGGTGGCCGGCGAAGCCGCGGATGGAGACGAGGCGCTGCGCCAGGTGGGAGCTCTGAACCCCGACGTGGTGCTGATGGACATCAACATGCCGGTCAAGGACGGGGTTGACGCGGCGCGGGAGATCAGCGCCTCATACCCCGTGCCGATTCTCTTCCTCACCGGTTACGCCGACGCGCGCAGTGTGACGCGCGCCAGCCAGGCCGGCGGCTACGGCTACCTGGTGAAGCCGTGCCGGCAATCGGACCTGGGCCCTGCCATCGAGACGGCCGCGGCCCGGTTCGCCGAGGGCCGGCGGTATCAGCAGGAGGCGGAAGGCTCTCGCTGGGCGGTCGAGGCGCTCCATCGCCTGGCGCGCGAGATCGCCGGGAACCCGGATATCCAGGAGGTGGTGGCGATGACGCTGCGGGGCGCCGTCAGTCTCCTCAAGGTGCCGGCCGCCGCCCTCCTCCTGGTTCGTGCCGATGAGGTGCGGATGCGCGACCAGGTGGGCCTCGATCCGGCCTACGCGGCGGCGTTCCGGGCGCCGGTGGGCAGCACCATCTTCGGCAGGACGGTCGCCGACGGCGCCCCGGCATCCTTTGCCGGTGAGGGTGAAAAGCCCGGCGCCGACCCTGAAACGCCCGCAACCCACCCGTTCGGCCGCTGCGGCAGCGCTCTGGCGGTTCCCCTGCAGACGCCCGCGGGCGGGAGCGAGGACCGCGTCCTCGGCTGCCTGGCGGTGTTCCGCGCGCAGACCGACCCGTTCACCACCGGCGATATCACGCTCCTGTCGGCGATGGCGGGGGAGCTGGTCCTGGCGTTCCAGACGGCGCAGATACGGTGTCCCATCGCCTGGCGGCGGTGGCTGGCTGCCGCCTGAAGCCCCCGGTGCGCCGGCCCTCTCGCCGAACGCCGGGCGCGGGCAGGGAAATCCGACCACAGGCCCTGGTGGGGTCAGTGCCGCTTCAGGCGTCTCTCGATGATGCCGGAGGCGATCAGGCCCACGATGATTCCCGGGAAAAGGCCGATGTACGGGAGTTGGCCGGCTCCCGAGGCGACGGCATACCCGGCGCCCGCGCCGGCCAGTGAGCAGAGGACCAGCAGCCTTCCGGACCAACGGCGAGCGCGCGCCTCCGCCGCCTGACGCGCCTGGCAGCAGCGCGTGCAGAGGCGCTGACCCCCGTGCATCACCAACGAGTCGCGGGAAACCACTCCTCCCTTGCAGTGATCGCAGTAGGCTTCGTAGCGTGTTCTTGAGCCGATCATGTACGTGATGCTCCCTCGTGCGCCGGACAAGAAGGCCCACTGCAATCGGCGTGCCACTACGCTGGCCCCGTTGGCGCAACTTGCCACCGAGTGGGACGCTGGAGCGCGGCGCTGCTCAGTGACTGGTTCCAGCCCTCCGGCCCTCTCTCCTTCAAGCCTGCGCGCGCGCAGTCGGCACCCCGCCTATCCGGGATCGTCCGGGTCGCGCTGGCGTCCCGGCCCGGAGAACTCCTTCCCCCGCCGGCGGCGCTCTTCTTCCTCCTCCCGGTGGTCCTCGCTGCCCACCGCGCGGATGTCGCGCGGGGCGCGCACGCCCATCTCTTCCGCATCGTAGTAGTCGGCCCGGATCGCCTCGATGTTCCCGCCGTGCCGCGGCTTGACGGCGAGCTCGCCGGCGTCGCCCCCCGGATGCTCCTTGATCTCCTTATCCTTCATGGCAGCCCTTTCCGGGGTCCCTCGTACCCCGAATGCGGAGCTCCGGAAACGGCAGCCGGGGTCCGAACATCGGCGTTCGGAAGCGGGCGGGGACCTCTCTCCGTGTGTCCGGTGAGGAGCAACAAGGCGATGGGCGCCCGTCCGTAGAACCTCCGCTCGGGCGGGACTTGGATTCCCATGCCCTTCCGTGTCTGCGTCCGTGCGCACCCCAGTGCGCTCGCAGGAACAGGAGACCGAGGTGATGATCGAGCGCAAGCTGATCCTCTTTGAGAAGCCGGGGCCGGAGTGTACCGGCCAGGCGCTGCGGGCCGCCGCCGAGCGCGCCCGCGAGTTGGGCATTCGGGACGTGGTGGTGGCCTCCTCCACGGGGCAGACCGCCCTGCGCGCTGCCGACGCCTTCGCGGGGCAATCCCCCAACCTGGTGGCCGTCACGCTGATGGCGGGCGTCTGGAAGCAGTACGGCGGCCCCGACCCGGAGAAGGTGCGTCAGGCGGAAGCGAAGGGCGTGCGCTTCCTCACCGCTACGCACGCCCTGATGGGGAACGTGGAGAACGCCCTGATGACGAAGTTCGGCGGCATCTGGCCGGGCAACGTGATCGCCTACACCCTCTATCTCTTCGGACAGGGGATGAAGGTGGCCGTGGAGGTGGCGGTGATGGCCGCCGATGCCGGCCTGATCAGCAGCGAGCGGGAGTGCATCGCCCTCGCCGGCAGCGATTCCGGCGCCGACGCCGCCATCGTCCTGAAACCTGCCTGCTCCAACCACCTCTTCGATCTGCAGGTGCGCGAAGTGATCTGCATGCCGCGGGAGAAGAGGAGCGGGCCGTAGGGCGCACAGCGTGGGAGGGGCGGCGGCGCGGGCCGACTTCCCGTTGACGCTTGCGCCGCCAGGCTGTATAATGAGGGCGCGGGCAGGCGCGCCCCGGGCATTGGCGCCTCTGCCGCCGGATGCGTTCCTGCGGATGGGAGTGCCCTCGCCGGCTGCTCTGGGAGCCACGCTCACTCTTGCCTCGGTGCGCGGCGCCCTCGATGGGAGGAATCCAATTCCTATCGCCCGACATCACTGCGTGCGCGGAAGCCCGTCCGGGCGGCGCGCACTCGACCTCCGATCCGCACACCATGTTCCCGGCACTCATCACACGATACATCCCCTGATGCGGAAGGAGGTTCCATGAAGAACCGATGGATCTACGGGCTCCTGGCGCTGGCGACCGTGGCCGGAGCCGGGGGCTGCTACAGCGGCGGCGCCACCGGCCGCGGGCCGGACCTGGAGGTGCGGCGCGCCATCGTCGGCCGCTGCCGCTGGCCCGCCGACCTCGGCGCCGTCAGCAGTGTTCAGGTACAACTCCGCGAGCTCCGCTCCGGCGGCGTCAGTGCGCCCGTCCTCGCCGGAACGTTCGACGCGGCTACGGCGGCCTACTCCCTCGTCGGTGTGCCGGGAGACCGCACGCTCCTCGTCGAGGCCGCCGGCAGCACGACCGCCGGCTCCCCCGTACGGCTGCGGGCGCTGGTGCTCCCCGAGGAGTTGTCCGGCAGCCGGGCGGCAGGCGCCGACACCCTCTCTCGCCAGACCGCGCTCGTCCAGGACGTAACGCTCACGCGAGACATGACTTCGGCCACGACCATCGCCGCCGAGGCAGTGGTAGCGCTGGTGGAGCGCGGCCTGGATCCGAATAGGGTGACGCCCGCCCTCGTTGACAACATCAATGCGGCCTCGCAGACAGAGGCCCCCAACACCAACGTGGCGGACCCGAACAGCCTGGACCAGGCGGTGCAGCGGGTCCTCGGCGATACCAACCAGGGCAACCAGCCGCCCTCGGTCGTCGTCACGCCTTCTCAGGTCACAGTCTCTGCGGGCAAGCGGGTTCGCTTCACCGCGCTCGATACCGGCGCTCAACCGGGAGTGCCCACGGCATTCGTCTGGAGCATTCGGGAAGGTGAGACCGGCGGCGCGATCAGCATGGACGGCCTCTACACCGCGCCGGGAGACCCGGGCGTCTACCACGTGGTGGCGACCAGCGCCGCGGATCCGAACCGCTTCGGCATGGCGACCGTGGTGGTGGATGACACCTCCGGCACCGGCGCCATCACCATTCGTTGAGAGAGGGGGAGCAACCGATGAGACAGCTCACGCGTTTCGTATGGCTGCTGCTGGCAGTCGGGGCGCTTCCCGGCTGCGGCGGGACCCGGGGCACCGCCCCGCGCCCGACCGGCAGCGCCACGCTGACCATTGAGTGGCCGCAGCGATCGCGGCTTATCCCGGCCGCCAGCAACAGCGTGGCGGTCCAGGTGCTTGACCTGGGGGTGCCGATCGTCCATCAGATAGCCGACCGCCCGGCCAGCGGCGGGTTCTCGACCATCACCCTCGCCAACCTGCCGGTGGGCGACCTGGAGGTGGCGGCCGACGCATTCCCCCTCACGGGCGCTCAGGGCACGCCCCAGGCCACCGGCCGCGCCCCGATCCGCATCGAGGCCGGTAAGACGACGGACTTCGCCCTCACGCTGGCGAGCACCATCGCCCGGGTCTGGGTGGATCCACCCGGCCCGACGGTCGTGGTAGGCCGAACCACACTCCTCAACGCGAGGGCGACGATGGCTGAGGGCGCCGGCGGCGCCCTGGTGCTCGTCGCCCCCGAGAAGTGGGCATGGCGCTCCGCCAACCCGGCGGTGGCCACTGTGAACGCGACCGGCTCGCAGGCCGACGTCATCGGCGTGACGGAAGGTGCGGCGAAGATCATCGCCACCGACACCGAGTCGGGAGTCAGCGGCTGGGTGGAAGTGACGGTGACGGCCACCCCGACGCAGACTCGCATCGCGTTCAGCCGGCCGAACGGCGCGGGCGGGTGGAGCATCTTCACCCGGTATCCGGATGGCACCGGCGAGACCCAAGTGACCACCGGCGCCTTCATGGACGTGCAGCCGGCCTGGTCGGCAGATGCGACGCGGATCGCGTTCTCGTCCAACCGCCCCGGCACCGGGTCGGACATTCACGTGATGAATGCCGATGGCACCGGCCTGACCCGCGTGACGGTTCCTACCGACATTGATGGCGATGGTGCAGTGGCTACCGGCGAGCAGAACTGGCAGACCGGACGGCCATCCTGGTCCCCGGACGGCACGCAGATCGCCTTCGAGGTGGCGTGCGTCGCGGGCGCGAGCATCTGCACCGTCAACGCCGACGGCACCGGCTTCCAACGCCTGACGGACCTGGGGACCACATGCACTTCGCCGTCGTGGTCGCCGGATGGTGCCGCCATCGCCTACGACGTCGGCACTACCGCCACGAGCGTCTGGGTGAAGACCCTGGCCACGGCCACGGAGACGCAGGTGGCCCTTGACGGTCGCCACCCGATGTGGTCGCCGGACGGCCGGCGCCTCGCGTGTACGACCGGGGCCGAGTTGTTCCTGATCAACGCGGACGGCACGGGCCGGGTCGGACTGGGCGTGGATGCCGGGCGACCGGCGTGGTCGCCCGATGGATCCCGCCTCGCCTTCCGCCGGTTCCCGCCGACCGGAGGCAGCGAGCTCTGGTTCATCAATGCCGACGGCACCGGCGCGGTGCGCTTCACCGACCCCGCGGTCGAGGAGGACTTCCCGGCGTGGGCACTTCGTTGAGCCGGCCGGTGGGGTGGAGGGGCAGACTCTGCTCACGCGTCGTTGTAGGGCGCGGGCTCCGTCCCGCGCCGGGACGTGGCGCGCAGGCAGTCGGCGCGGGGCGGAGCCCGCGCCCTACGGTTCGGAAAGGATGGAAGCGAATGGCGCGCTTCATGAGGATAGTCGGCGTCGCGGGCGTGCTGCTCACCAGCATCGCCGCCGCCCACGCCGTGCAGTTCAGCGTGCCGCGGGTGCTCCTCCCCGCGGACATCGGCCTGCAGCTCGGGCCGGCAGCGAACCGTAAGCTCACCGTGGGCCTCCAGGCCGCCAGTTGGGATATCCCTGGCGTTGACTTCGGCCAGGGGCGGACGGTCCAGTTTCAGACGCAGATCCGCCCCCTGGCCACCGTCGAGTACCAGATCAACCCCCGGTGGGCCATCGGCGGCTGGTACAACGCCTTCGCCACCGACGTGGAGTACCAGGTCAACGGCACGCCCCTGGCCACGGACCAGGCGGACGGCTACATGATGGAGGCACACGGCACCTACACGCTCGGCGATGGATTCGCCCTCCAGCTCGGGTGGCAGAGCCAGAGGGTCGAGTGGACGCTCACGTCCAGCGCCAGTGGGTCCACTTCCGCGCAGGAGAGCCGGCTCAGCGGCGCCACCTGCTGGCTCTTCAAGCACTTCGGACTCGGCAGCGTGGCGAAGAAGCGGATGGATCTGCTCCTGGGACTCGGCGGCTCCAACAACGAGTCGGGGCCGCTCGGGGCGCACCAGTTCGCCGGCGTCTCCTGCTCGCTCTCGCCCGCGGTGACGGCGGATGCGTCGCTGTGGCTGTGGAACATCGGCTCGCGCGACACCTTCGCCGCCCGGGCGACCGCCGGCTTCAGCGGCCGGTTCTGATCGCAGACTTGGGATTGCAGATTGCAGATTGGAGCCAACCTGCAATCCGCAGTCTCCAGTCTGCAGTCCCAGGGGGTGCAGCATGTGGAGGCGATTGGGTAGGGCGCTATCGGCGGCACTGCTGATCCTGGCCCTCGCTGCCACGGCGGGGCCGGCCGCGTCGGAGGCGCGCGAGGTAATGACCGTGGCGGTGATGCCCTTCGAGGCGCACTCGCCGCGCGAAGAAGACAAGTTCCTCGAGGGGGGCATCGCCGAGACGGTGACCGGTGCCCTGGCGCGCGTGCAGTCGCTGCAGGTGATCGAGCGCGCGCAGCTCAAGCGCGTCACCGATGAACTGCGCCTCGGGCAGAGCGGACTGGTGGACGAGCGCACGGCGGCGCAGATCGGCAAGCTGGTGGCCGCCCGCCATATGGCCCTCGGCTCCTTCACTCGTCTCGGCTCCTCCATGCGGATCAACTGCCGCTTCGTCGAGGTGGAGACCAGCATAACCGACCCCCGACGCGGGGCGGTCGCCACCCGCGCCCTGACGAAGGAAGACGATATCTTCCTGCTCCTCGACGACCTGACGGCGAAGGTGCTGGCGAGCCTGGAGGTCACCCCGAGTGCCCAGGAGCTGCAGCAGATTCAGGACGTGACCCACGCCACGGCGAGCCCGGCCGCCTACGTCTACTATGTGCAGGCGCGCGAGGCGTACCTCGAGTTCAGCGACGCCGGCTACGCGAAGGCCGTGCCCCTCTTCGAGCGAGCCGTGGACACCGACCCGCGCTATGCGCTGGCCTGGGCCGGCCTGGCCGAGACGCTCGGGCAGTGGGGCTGGGAGAGGGAGCAGAACAACCAGGATGCCGCCGCCGACTTCCGGCGCGCCCTGGACGCCGCGAAGAAGGCGGTGGCGCTGAACCCGAACCTGGTGGAGGCCCAGCGTGCCCTGGCCGAGGTCTACCGGCACGTGGGCGAGGAGGGCGACAGCCAGACGCAGCGCCTGACACGGTGCATGGAGGCCGCCCGCAAGGCGATTGCGCTCAACGCCAACGACGCCGAGGCGCACTACGTCCTCTTCCTCGCCCTCGGCAAGCCGCTCAACGGCGAGGGCTACGAGGCCGTGCAGCGCGCCCTGACTCTGAACCCCCGCCTGGAGGGCGCGCGCATCGACCTCGCCGATGCCTACCTGCGCGCCGGGCGCCTCGAGGAAGCGATGGGCCAGCTCGACGAGGCGCTGAAGGTGAGCCCGCGCAGCGCCGCCGCCTGGAACGCCCGCGGCAGCGTTCTCGTGGAGCTGAAGCGCCTCGACGAGGCCGCGGCCGCTTATCGGAAGGCGATTGAGCTGCAGCCCGACCTCTCGTTCGCGCACGCGGGCCTCGGCTACGCGCTCGGTCTGCAGAAGAAGTGGAACGAGGCGATCGCCGCCTGCCGCCGCGCCCTGGAGATCCACCCCCGGCTCGCGTTCGCTCACTACGGCCTGGCCGTGTCCCTCGCCGGCAAGGGAGACCGCCGCGGCGCCACCAACGCCGCCCGGAAGTGCCTGGAGATCGCCACCGCGGAGGAGAGCCAGAAGGAGTTCGCCGAGCCCGCCCGGGAGCTGTTGAAGGCGCTGGGAGCGCGGTAGGGGGGGTGGGAGTGTGGGAGTGTGGGAGTAGGGGAGTGTGGGGGTGTGGGGGTGAACCCCATCGGCCGAGGCGGCGGTCATGGGTAGCACGGTGGAAGCCGGGGGCATCCCCGGTGCGCCTCTCAGGATTGGGGCAAGGATGGAAGGAACGATCGAGCCGGGGGTCTACCAGATGAGTTGGCGCGGGCTTCGCCTCAGCGAATGCTGGCGCTTCTCAAAGGGGTGGATACTCCCGATCGCGCTCCTCATGAAGCTGTCGGGGAAGCGGGGCAACCACGTGTGGCTCCCCGCCTCGCAGTCGGAGCCGCCCTGCCCCAGGGACGACCTGTCGGCGGAGGCGCTGGCGCACCTCGACCCCGAGATCGAGAAGCTGGCCGGACTCGGCTACTCGGTGATCAGCTACAAGAAGGTGGTCCGCAGCCTCGACCCCCACGTGCGCGACACGGGGGGCTTCATGGCGCTTCACCATGATGGGCAGCGAACGCTCCACGTGCTCTACCTGCACCGCGCGCAGGAGCCGCCGCTGCCCCCCGAGCTGCGCACCGTGAACCCGTTCGGCGTGATCGTGCCGGAGGGCGGCGTCGCCGTGGTGGTGGTGAACCACAACAACTACTTCGACGAGCCGGCGCTCAGCCGGACGATCCAGCTCCCGGGCGTGGGGATCGAGGAGATAGCGGCCCGCCTGGAGCGCGAGCTTGGCCGCGCCCGCAAGCCGATCCGCGTCTTCGTCAGCCCCGAGGAGGCGATCAGGTTCGCGGACGTGCGCGGCAGCGCCGCGCACGCGCGGCAGATCGGGCGTGGGCTCTACGTGAAGGTGCCGCCGGAAGAGGCGCGCCGCATCCTCTACGACGCAGGGCTCAATCCCTTGTGAACTTCCGTCGCGTTCGTGAGCAAAGCGCAGGGGGGCGACAGCCGGACTGCCCCTCGTACCGATACGGGTTCGCGCTGCTCCCGCTGCCCGAAGGGAGTGTTCAGGTAGGCGTCGGTGATCGCCCGTGCGAGAGACGCAGGGATCCGCGTGCTCCCCTGATGGTCGAACCCATGGAACGAACTGGTGCTGCCCCGCCGCTGGGAGACGAGGCCGCCCCACAGGTACTCCATTTCCGTGACACCGTTCCCCTGGGCCACGGTCCGTGGGACCACGCCACGCAGAAATACGCAATGGCGAAGACCAGAAGCGAGGCATAGACAGCAAGTACCGCCAAGAGGAGGTGCTTTGCCCCCAAGCGCCAGCGCATGGCGACGGCGGTCAGCACGATAACGAGAGAACAGATTACCAGCCCTATGGCCCACGTGGCGAGGTTCAGTGCGTCAAAGCGATACCAGGGCGGATGCGTATGGAAGGTGGACAGGGACACGACAAGCGGTGCATGGAACAGCACCACGGTGGCCGAGCAGTTGACCGGCCAACGTAGGAGCCATCGTTCTCTTCTCGTCATGTCCATGTCCATTCCCCGATAGGGCGGCGCCGGGCCACGACCAGCGCCAGGTCGTGCGGTGGCCGAGGGTGCGAAGGCCGTGATGTCCAGCTCTGGTCCTCGCTCCCCACGGGCTACCCATCCACCACCACATCCTGGCCAATCTTCACACCGACCCGCAACCGTCGAGTGACGGGAGCATCCAGCACACAGTCAGCCGTACTGGGAGTGACGTGCGTTACCGTCAACCGCCACCGGGTGCCCCTGACGAGGAGCCCTGCACCCGGCACAACGCCATCGCTGGTGCCTCGGTCTATGGTCACAGGGCCGAATGGGCTCTTGCGGATCACCTTCGCGGAGAATGGTGTTCGCAGATAAGCCACGCACACAGACGGCATCTGGGGCATTCCGATGAATGGCAAGCCGAAGTCCTTTAGCCGGATCCTGTCTGGCGCAAGCCTGCTGGGGTCCCAGCGCAGGTAGTAGTGCGAGAACGCCTTGTGGCTCGGCACGGAAGCCTGATACACTTTGTTGCAGAAGTGAAGCATCTCCTCGTCAGGCACGAGGTACATCCGCTGTCCCCATCGGAGGGGCAAGAGCCGGAGTGGCTGTGCCGGATTATGGTCACGATAGCCCCAACTCTCCTGCGGGGCAAGGACTACTCTGCCACTCTCGATAGCGAAAGTACCTCGGCCCTTCGTCCCCCCAAGGCAACCCCAAACCCAGGCCTCAAACTGAGCCGTCGGTTGCAGCTCCAGTGTAGCAGAGTTGCCAACGTCGTCAGTCCGCTCGTAGCGCCCAGCGACATCGGCCACGGTCGTCGCCCCGTGATCCCCTTGCCCCGAGGCCAGGAAGCCAACGCCGGCACTCATTCCAGGTGTCGGATAGCGAGGGCGTTCCATCCGGGTAACCGCCCTATACATGAGGACCAACACCACGCTGACGGCACAAGTCGCTACCCGGGTCCTCTTCATGTCCGCGCCACCTTTCGTGCGTCGCCCGCGTTCCGCGCAACACCGAGCATCGCTGTCCCGCCGCCCCGGGCTGTTGGTGCCCCTCGCTACCGTCGGTCTGTATTCTGCCACTCGGGCGGTCAACGGCCAACCGCGCGTCGGGATCGCTCCAGCGCCTTCCATCGGTCCACCGCGCACCGGGCGTCCCCGCCGGCGGGTCCGGCCCCTCTCCCCTGCCGCCCAGGTCTACGATGCCGCTGCGGTTGCCAATGGCAACCGACCCCGTACACCGCTCTCCCGGCGCCTGCCGGCCGTGGATGGCGACCGGCTACGTGTTCCGACCTCTTCCACGAGAGGGCACCGGGCAGAGCGCTCTCGTACCCCTCACACCCTCAATGGAGTGTCTCGATCAGCCGCGTGGCTACCCAGCGTCCATCTCGCCTCTCCATGTCTACCCGCCAGTAGGCATTGCTTGAGTACTTGCCTTGGACAGCAGGTCCATAGATCGGGAACCCGTCGTCTGCCCGCAGGTTGGTACCTATCTCAACCCACGGGTGCGGGTACGAGTAGCTGTACTTCACTTGCACACAGAAATCGCTGAACGCCCGTCTCGCCAACGGGGAGATGGGTTGTCGGCGGTCAACGGCGAGCGAAATCAATGCGTAGGCACCCGTGCCACGTGAACCCGCTTCCACGTCTTTCAGGTTGATGAACGGGGTGTCCGGGAACACGGCTCTCATTTGCTGAGTGGTGAGTCCGTTCAGATCGGGAACCATCCCCGAGGCTACCGCATGGAGGAACACTCTGTCGTACTGCTCGAAGGTGACCTGTCTTGCCATGCACTTTCGGAAGGCGGCCCAGTTCTCTTGACGGAGGCTTTCGACGACACGCTGAGCCGCCGCGATGAACCCCTCATCCTCCGTCTGGATGGCTTCTCGATGCACTGGAACACCCCGCACACCGACGAAGCAACCTGCCACAAGCGTCAGGCCAAGGCCAAGTCTCTTCACGGGCGCACACGTCCCTTCAGCCCGGTGCGTTCAGGGTCCGGGCCACCGTGGGTGGCGGACATGACCGCCCCCGGCAACTCCGTTCGCCGCCACCCGCGTCATCCCTTCCGCCCGCGCTTGCAGGCAACCTGCTGGTGTGCTATACTCTCCCGTGCGGAAAAGGTGGTGCTGTGACAGACCAAGGCGTGATCTTCGATCTGGACGGCGTGTTGGTGGATTCCTCCGCGCTGCACCTGGAGAGCTGGCGGATCGTCGGCGCGGAGCGGGGCTTCACCATGACGGAGGCGCTCTTCCGGGAGACGTTCGGCATGCCGAACGCGCAGATCTTCGTGCGCCTCTTCGGCCATCCCCTCCCCGAGGAGGAAGCGCGCGAGCTCTCCGAGCGCAAGGAAGCCGTCTACCGCGAGTTGGCGGTGGGTCGCCTGGAGGCCCTCCCCGGGGTGGTGCCGCTCCTGCGGGCGCTGCGCGCCGAGGGATTCCGTCTCGCCCTCGGGTCCTCCACTCCCATGTCGAACATCCGCGTCATCCTCGACGCGATCGGCGTTCGGGAGTGCTTCGACGCTGTGGTCTGTGCCGACGACGTCACGCACGGCAAGCCGCACCCGGAGGTCTTCCTCAAGGCCGCCGAGCGAATCGGGGTGCCGCCGGAGTGCTGCGTGGTCGTGGAAGATGCCCTGGTGGGCGTCCAGGCCGCGAAAGCCGCCGGCATGCGCTGCCTGGCGGTCACGACCACTCACCCGCGCGAGCGGCTCCAGGAAGCCGATAGGGTGGTAGACCACCTGACTGAAGTGACCCCGGCCGACTTCCGGGCTCTCCTGGCTCCCGGCGCGGCTCGATAAAGAGGGAGCAGCGAGGGGGAGAGCGTGCCGCAGATCATTCCGGGCGGCAGCGGCAGCCGCGCGCCGGTGGGCGCGAGCTTGGACACGGGATCCCGGGTGTGGACGCGCCGATCCGGGCGCGTGCCGGGAGGGAGTGAGCGCATGAGCATGTTGTTTTCGCCGGTGACCATCGGCGGGGTCTCTTTCCGCAACCGCGTCGTCATGCCCCCGATGGTGACGGGGCTGGGCGACGGTGAAGGCCACGTCACCGAGGCGATCCGCGAGCACTACGGGCTGCGGGCGCGGGCGGGCACGGGGCTCGTCATCGTGGAGGCGACGGCGGTGGCGGAGCAGGGGCGGTGCTGGGCCAACGGCCTGGGAGCGTGGTCGGATGCGCACGTGTCGGGTCTGAGGGGCCTGGCGGAGGTGATCCACGCCGGGGGCGCCCTGGCGGGCATCCAGCTCGTGCACGGTGGACCGCAAGCGTCCCCCGCGGTCAGCGGCGGAGAGACGGTGGGACCGTCGGCCGTCCGACCCTCGGAGAAGCACCCGGTGCCGCGGGCGCTCACCCTCCTGGAGATCCAGGAGGTCCAGCGCCGGTTCGCGGAGGCAGCCGCGCGCGTGGTGGCTGCCGGCTTCGATGTGGTGGAAGCACACGGAGCGCACGGCTACCTGCTCGATTCCTTCCTGTCGGCGCGGCGGAACACGCGCACCGATGGCTTCGGCGGGAGCAGCGCCGGGCGCGCGCGGATGGTGGTGGAGACCTGCCGCGGCATCCGGGCGCGCATCGGCACCGCCGCGCTCGTGGAGTGCCGCATCGGGGTCTTCAACAAGCTGGCTGAGGGATTCGGCCCCGAAGACCTGCGCTCTCTCGTCGCCGGCCTGGCGGACGCCGGGCTCGATCTGCTCCACATCTCCACCGACGGCGCCTTCAAGGGGTGTTTCGATAGCCCGAAGCCGGTCTCACGGTGGATCCGCGAGATGGCGGCTCTCCCCCTCATCGTTGCGGGTGGCCTGGGCCACCCCGCTGATGCAGAGCGCGCCGTGGCCGAGGGCCTGGCGGATCTTGCCGCCGTGGGCCGGGCGCAGCTCGAAGACCCGCAGTGGGCGCGCCGGGCGGAAGCGGCGCTCTCCGGGGAGGGTACCCCTTGATCTCACTCCCGCCGCGGAGTCGCAGGCGCCGAAGGGTGCAGAACCTCGCGTGATACTCGCACCGCAACGCCCATTTGCGTCTATTCGCGTGGATTTGCGGTTGAAGCACCCGCGCGCCACGTCCGGCTCACTCCCCGGACGCGCGTTCATCGCGGTGGGTGCCGGGTTCCCGTCAGGAGAGCTCGGCCACCGCCGCCCGCCAGATGCGGTCGAACTCCCGCTGGACCTCCGCCGGCAGCGCGTACCGGTGAGCGGCGATGCGCTTCCGGGCCAACGCGCGGGCCTTCTCCCGAACCGAGAGCGAGCCCGCTTCTCGCCACGGCCCGAGCATGAGGTGCTCGAACAACTCCGGCATCCAAAACGCCGTTCGGCACTTCGCAACGGTCGTCGGGTGCCCGAGGAAGGTGCCCCCCGGCCCGACCTCCTCGATGGCGGCGACCGCCAGGGCGTCCGCGTCGAAGTCGAACCCTTCAACGACCCGCCGGGCGTACTGCACGATCTCGTGGTCGATCACCGTCTGCTCGGCCGAGTAGATCTCATCCACCGAGAGGAGCCCGGCGTTCGTGAAGGTGCGCGCGCCCGCCAGCGCCGCCACCACGGTGTGCGCCGCCTTCTCGGCGGCGGCGTGCGCGTCGGGCTCGCGGCTGGTCGTCAGCAGTGACTTCGCCACCAGTGGGATGCCGTAGCGCCGGTTGAGCTGCGCCTGCAAGAGCGTCGCCAGGAGGTCTTCCGGCGACCCGTAGACGAAGCTCCCGTGCTTCATGTCGAACGGGTAGGCCCGAATGCTGTCAATCAAGGATGCGTAGACCGGCGCGCCCCGGCTGATCAGGCTCAGGAGAGTCACCCCCGCGAAGAGCTCGGCGACGCTCTGCACGTAGGCCCCGACCATCGAGATCGGCGCCGTCGCTCCGGCGATCGGCATCGTCGCCGCCCACATCGGCACCCGCCGGTCCAGGAAGCGGTAGATCACCTCCAGCTCGTCGGCGACCGTCTGGAACGGACTGGCTACCCACAGGCCGAGCGAGAAGAAGCGCTCTGCCGCCCGGGCCAGCTCGTAGACGAACTCGGCCACGCGAACGGTGGATTTCGGGTTTGCGTCGAAAACGTCGGCGCTCCGCAGGGGGCTGTTCTCCCACGTCACCTTGTAGTTGGCGACCTCCTGGAGCGCCACCGTCGGCAGGTCGAGCGGACGCACCGGCACCGAGCCGAGCATTCCGTAGGCATCGCACAGCTTGGTCAGATCGCGCAGGTCGGCCGTCGTCGGCTCCCGGATCTCGCCGGTTTCCGAGTCCAGCACGTTCAGCTCGTAGGCGCCGGAGATGATCGCCCACTCGCGTTCCCTGGTCCAGCCCGGGTAGGACATGCCCCGGATCGCCTTCTCCACCAGGAAGGGCTCGAACCGGACGATCTCGCCGGAGATGCGGACGCCGGCGTGCTCGGCCAGCAGGCTCCGGATGCCATGGTGGGGCACCCGCAACCCGACCCGCTCGATCACCCCCATCGCCGACTCGTGGATCCGCCGGATCATCTCCGACGTCAGTCCGCCACAGATGCCGTAGGTGATCTCCCTCACGTTGTCCTCCCTCCCCGGTTCGGATCTACGCCGGCTCCGTGCCCTCCGCGTCTCTGCACGGTTGCCCGTCCGTTTCCGCGCGGGCTGCCGGCAACCTAACCCCCCAGCCCCCATAGGCGTTAACATAGGGCGTGGGTTGGTGCCACCCGGTATGAAACCGGGGTGCTCCGAGCCTACGGCTGGCCGTCCTTCGGACGGGAGAAGGCTTTCTGCGTCCGTGAGGACGCCCGGCCAGCGGCCCGTAGCCCCCGGTTTCATACCGGGTGGCACCGCGGGAACGCTTATGTTAACGCCTATGGGGGCCGGGGGGTTAGGTGACATTCCCGCTGCGGAATCGCTGCCGGGCCGCGCGCGCGCTCTTGCCAAAACGCCCCCGAT
>JACQGM010000188.1 GCA_016199585.1 Armatimonadota bacterium | reverse complement strand
TTTCTGCGTCCGTGAGGACGCCCGGCCAGCGGCCCGGAGCACCCGGTTTCATACCGGGTGGCACCAACCCACGCCTTATGTTAACGCCTATGGGCTGAGGGGGGTTAGGCTGAACCCGGGGAGGTGAGCGCCACCGGAGCGGCGAAAGGATCGCCGGGGAAGCGCCCCCGCACGCGGCGCTTCCGGGAGGCGACCCATGCCTATTCCTGCCAACGACCGTTCGATACTGCGCCGACTGGCCGGCCGCGTGGCAGAGATCGCCGCGCTGCCGGTACACGCGCAGACCGCCGCCGAGTGGCGCCGCCTGAACGCCCTCAAGCCGGGACGGCCGCTCGTCTGGATCAACGAGATCCCCTGGCACGAGATGGACGTTGACGGCGAGTTGGCCCTCCAGTCGGAGGACCCCTTCTGCCGCCAGGTGGAACGGGCGCTCCGCACCACCCTCTATGAGTGGGACCACCTGCGCGCCGACATGGTGGTGGAGCCGGTCTACTACTCGCCATTGGCCATCGGCGATACCGGATTCGGCATCCACGAGGTAGCGCACACCATTCCCCAGCACGCCCGGGGCGGCATCCTCTCCCGCGAGTTCCACGGGCAGATCCGCGATGAGCGCGACCTCGAGCGGATCCGCACGCCCGAGGTGACCCACGACGCCGCGGCGAGCGAGCAGACCTACGAGACGCTGGTCGGGTTGTTCGGCGACCTCCTCACCGTCCGCAAGTGCGGCATCGTCCACCGGTGGTTCGCTCCCTGGGATGAGCTGATCCGCTGGTGGGACGTGCAGGAGGCGCTGACCGACATGGCGCTGCGCCCGGAGCTGGTACACCAGGCGATGGATCGCCTGACGGGCGCCTACCTGGCTTGCCTCGAACAGTGGCAGGATCTGAACTTGCTCTCGCTCACGGACGGGAACTACCGCGTCGGGTCAGGCGGCCCGGGCTACAGCGACGCGCTGCCTGCGCCCGGCTTCGACCCGGAGCGCGTGCGCCCGTGCGACCAGTGGGGGTGCGCCACGGCACAGATATTCTCCGAGATATCGCCGAAGATGCACGAGGAGTTCGCCCTCCAGTACGAGCGCCGCTGGCTGCGGCACTTCGGGCTCAACTACTACGGCTGCTGCGAGCCGCTGCACCACAAGCTGGACATCCTGGCGAGCATCCCCAACCTGCGGAAGGTCTCCATGAGCCCCCGCGCCGACATCGCCTGCGCCGCCGAGCAGATGGCCGGGAAGTACGTCCTCTCGTTCAAGCCGAACCCGGCGGTCTTCGCGATGCAGGCGTGGATCCCGGAGCTGGCCCGCCGCGAGCTAACCGAGGCGCTGCAGAAGGCGCGCGGGTGCGTGGTGGAGGTGATCATGAAGGACATCAGCACCGTGCGCGACGACCCCCGGCGCCTCTGGGAGTGGGCTGCCATCGCCCGCGAGGTAACGGAGACGTTCGCCTGAGCGGGTGCCCCGAAACGCGGGGGAGCGCGGAGCAGAGTCGGGGAGAGGACCCGAGGACAGGGAGCAAGTAACGGTTTGTATAAGAAGCTTACGAGAACTATCTACGAAGAACGGAGCGGTACGGCTCCACTGCCGCCGAAGAGGCGCTGCCGGGCCTTCACTCTGGTGGAGCTGCTCGTTGTCATGGCCGTGGTGGCCATTCTCATGGCTATCTTGCTCCCCGCGCTCAGCCGGGCGCGGGAGAGCGGCCGGAAGGCGACGTGCCAATCCAACCTGCGCCAGATCGGGCTGGGGTTCGGGTTGTACCTCCAGGACTATGATGAGACCTACCCCCATCTGAACGACCCGTCGCTCTTCATGGGGCGCAAGTGGCGCTGGCCGCTCCAGCCCTACCTCGGCTTCTCGGGACAGCGAACCGGCGCGCTCACCTCGCGGGAGTTCCGCCCGCAGGTGCTGGTCTGCCCCGGCGATCCCGCTGCCGCGGAGCGTTACGACGGCACCTCCTACGCCTACGCGGCGGCGTTCTACCTGCGCCCCTCCACGGCGCCCACCGACAAGTTCTTCTGGGCGGCGAATGAGCCGATGGCGCCCCAGAGCGAGGCCGCGGTCCTCCACCCGGCGCAGAAGGTGCTGGCGGGCGAGTGGGCGAGCAACCACCAGTCGCTGCCCTCTCCCGATCTGGGATGGTGGGACGAGCGGGGCGCCCGCAGCTTCCTCTTCGCCGACGGGCACGCGAGATACCTCCCCGCCGGCCGGATCCTCCGCGCCCGCGATGGCCTCCCCGACCCGAACCTGACGGTGGGGGGCGTCGGCGGGAGGGATGTCGAGTGAGGAAGAGGGCCTTCCTGCGACCTGAAGGAGAGGCTGCCCTCCCGCTTCATCCTGGCCGCCGTCTTCTTCGTCTTCAAGAAGTGGTAGCGCCCATCCTCACCGTTACGCCCTGCCGTAACCATGATCTGCCGGGGAGCGCCCGGCGCTGGAAGGAGGCGCGATGGCGGTCGGGGCGGACCTTCGCCCGCACATCATCTACCGCTGCGTGGTCGGGTCGCGCGCCTACGGGCTGGACGAGGCCGACTCGGATACGGATCGACGGGGCATCTACCTGCCGCCGGCGGAGCGGCACTGGTCGCTGCGCGGCGTGCCGGAGCAGCTTGAGGACCCCGAGGCGCAGGAGTGCTACTGGGAGCTGGGGAAGTTTCTGCGCCTGGCGCTGAAGGCCAACCCGAACATCCTGGAGTGCCTCTACACGCCCCTGGTGGAGATGGCCGCGCCCCCGGCGCGGGAGCTGCTGGCGATGCGCGCCGCCTTTCTCTCGCGCCACGTCCACCAGACCTACAGCGGCTACGTCAACTCGCAGTTCCGCAAGCTCGCGCAGGACGTGCGTACCCGAGGGGAGCCGCGCTGGAAGCATGCCATGCACCTGGTCCGCCTCCTGCTGGCCGGGATCGTCATCCTGCGCGAAGGCGTCGTTCCGGTCACGGTGGGGGAGCACCGCGAGCGCCTGCTGGCCGTCCGCCGCGGACAGGTCGCCTGGGAGGAGGTGGACGCCTGGCGGCTGGCGCTCCACCGCGAGTTCGATGCCGCTCTCAGGGCTACTCGGCTGCCGCAGGAGCCGGATATCGGGCGCGTGGATGCCTTCCTGATCCGCGCGCGGCGGAGCATGGTCTCGTGAGAGGAGAGGGGGAGAGGGTTGTGAGACACGGAGAAGACCCAACGCAGAGACTTCAGGATGTGGTCGCGCGCCAGCCCTACCCGCTCCTCTTCGTCACCGTGAGCGGGGCGCACCTCTACGGCTTCCCATCCGCCGACTCGGACTACGATCTGCGCGGCGTGCATGTCCTGCCGGTCCGCGAGGTGGTGGGGCTGGATCCGGGGCGCGAGACCATCGAGGCATCCGAGGCGCGCGGCGACGTGGTGGTTGACCTGGTGACGCACGACGCGCGGAAGTTCCTCCTGCTGCTCCTGAAGCGCAATGGTTACGTGCTGGAGCAGCTCACCTCGCCGCTGGTGGTCCACACCACGCCGGAGCACGAGGAGTTGAAGGCGCTCGTGCCGGGGTGCCTCACCCGGCACCATGCCCACCACTACCTCGGATTCGCGCAGACGCAGTGGCGCCTCTTCCAAGAGGAGCAGCCACCACGCGTGAAGCCGCTCCTCTACGTCTACCGCGTGCTGCTGACGGGCATCCACCTGATGCGCGTCGGCGCGGTGGAGGCCAACCTGGTGCGCCTCAACGAGAGCTTTGGCCTTCCCTACGTGCCCGACCTGGTGGCGCGCAAGCAGGCCGGCGCCGAGCACTCGGCGCTGGAGGATGCAGACACGGAGTTCCACCGCGCTGAGTTCGAGCGTCTGCTGCGCGAGTTGGAGCAGGCACACGGGGAGAGCCGCCTGCCGGAGGCGCCCTCGGCGCGGCGGGCGCTGAACGATCTGCTCGTCCGGTTGCGGGAGAAGACATGAGCGACACACAGGAAGCGAACACCAGTCAGCCGCCCGCGCGGAAGGATGACCCGCGGACCACGGACGAACTGGTGCGCACGGCGCTCACGGCGGATGAGGATAGCGCATGGCGCGCGGTGTCGGTGCTGCACACTCGGGGCACCCGGGAGGTCTTCGACACCGCGCGCCGGCTGTGCGAGAGCCAGGATCCCAAGGAACGGGCACTCGGCGCCGACATTCTCGGGCAGCTTGGGGTGGGGCAGATGTCCACGGAGCAGTTGATGGCCGAGGCCGCCGACCCGGAGACGGCGGCGTCCCGCCGCTGGGCCTTCCACGAGGAGTCGGTGGCGCTGCTGCTCGACCTCCTGGAGCACGATGCGGACGCGGCCGTGCTGTACTCAGCCGCGGCGGCCCTCGGCCATCGGCACGACTCGCGTGCCATCGCGCCGCTGGTGCGCCTGGCAGAGCACCCGAGCGAGGACGTGCGCGACGGCGTGGTGTTCGGGCTGCTGGGCCATGAAGATGAACGGGCCATCCAGACGCTCGTCGAGCTGTCTGGAGATGCCGACGCCGGTGTGCGCGACTGGGCGACCTTCGGCCTCGCACAGCAGACCAGCGCCGATACGCAGGCTATCCGCGAGGCGCTGGTCCGACGCCTGGATGATGAGGACTCCGACGTGCGTGCCGAGGCGCTGATCGGCCTGGCACGCCGGGGCGAGCGAGGGATCATGGACCGGCTCGTCCGCGAGCTGTCGGACCCCAACCTCGACCCCGAGGAGTACGGCACCTGGCAGTTGCTGGAAGCCGCCGAACACATGGCCGATCCACACCTGTGCCCTGCGTTGCTGCGCCTGCGGGAGCGCTGGACAGAGGGTGCCTGGGGCCTGGACCACGCAATGCAAGCCTGCTGTGCCGAGGGGCCATGGTGCAGCACGTCTGGCCTGCCGGATCCGTCCGATCCGTCCTATCCCGATCGGCCCCGGGTGAGGCTGGCGCCCACGGAGTGAGAAACCACCGACGACGCCGAACCCGATCCACGAAGCCAACCGTCGCGGCTGGGATGCCGTCTCGCCGGGCTGGCAGGCGCGCGTCGAGGCCGAGGGGGTGTGGCGCCACTGCCACCGCGAGCCGGGGCGAGTGCTGGCGCCGCAGGAGTTGGCCCACCTGGGCGACGTGCGCGGCCGCGACGCCTGCGTCCTCGGCAGCGGCGACAACCTGGTGGCCTTCGCG
>JACQGM010000187.1 GCA_016199585.1 Armatimonadota bacterium | reverse complement strand
TAGGGGCCGCACTCCGTGTCGGCCCGCCCCTTGCCCAGCCCCGACCGACAGGGACCCGGCCCCGACGCGCAGCGACCATCACCGACCGGGAACCACCCCCGCCGGCGGTTGTTGTCCCTCCCGGGGGTGGCGATTCGCCCCCGGGAGGGAAGTACCGGGATGAGAGAGCGTCTTCCGCGACGGCGCCTCGCGCCGGGTCTGGCCCTGGCCGCCGGACTCGTTTCGGCCGTGGCGCTGATGGGGATCCTGTTTTCGGGGAGAGCGGCGACCGAGGCGCCGGGCACCCCCGCGCCATCATCAACGCCGACACAGAAAGGGCTTACCACCATGCCGGACCAACCCAAGGGAGGAGCGTACCGCCAGTTGACCCCCGAGGAGGAGAGAGTCATCGTCCACAAGGGCACGGAGCCGCCCTTCACCGGGGAGTACGACGACCACTTCGCGCCGGGCGTCTACACCTGCCGACGCTGCGGGGCGATGCTCTACCGCTCGCAGGACAAGTTCCGCTCGGGGTGCGGCTGGCCGGCCTTCGACGATGAGATACCGGGCGCCGTGAAGAGCGTCCCGGACAAGGACGGGCGGCGAACGGAGATTCTCTGCAGCCACTGCGGCGCCCACCTCGGGCACGTCTTCACCGGTGAGCGCCTGACGCCGAAGGACACCCGGCACTGCGTCAACTCCATCTCGATGACCTTCATCCCGGAGGAGAAGGTGAAGTACGGGCGCGCGATCTTCGCCGGCGGCTGCTTCTGGGGCGTCGAGTACTGGCTGCAGCAGCAGCCCGGGGTCGTCGCCGTCACCTCCGGGTATACCGGCGGCACGAAAGAGAACCCTACCTACGAGGAAGTGTGCGCCCATACCACCGGGCACCTGGAAGCGGTGGAGGTCCTCTACGACCCGATCCGCGTCTCCTACGAGCAACTGGCGAAGCTCTTCTTCGAGATCCATGACCCGACCCAGGCCGACGGCCAGGGGCCGGACCGGGGACCGCAGTACCTCTCCGCCATCTTCTATGCGGACGACGCGCAGAAGGAGGTCGCCGAGAAGCTGATCGCCGACCTGAAGGCGCGCGGCATGAAGGTGGTGACGCAGGTGCGCCCGGCCGGCAAGTTCTGGCCCGCCGAGGAGTACCACCAGGACTACTACTTCAAGAAGCGCGGCACGCCGTATTGCCACGCGCGGCGGAAGCTGTGGTAGAGGGTTGGGTGGTTGGGTGGTTGGGTGGTTCGTCCTCGTTCTCGGCTAGTTCTACAACCGCAGATGCCCGCGGATTGCCGCGCCTGGACCTCGAGGTGCCGGCGCGGTGGGCGCCCGCCCGTGGCGCCTCGCGGCTCGGCCTGGAGACCGGACGCAACAGAAGGGTTGGGCAACCACCCAACCACCTAACCACCCAACTCCTCTTCCGGCAGCAGCGGGCCGATGGGGCGCTTCGGGGGCGCGCCCCGGTCTCGCACGAGGAGGAGGGCGCCGTCGCGGAAGCGCCGCGCCGCCACGAATCCCGGCACCGCGCGCTCCCCGGCGCGCACGGCCTCCCAGGCGCCCCAGTTCGGGGTCTCCCAGGCGCCGATGGTGCGCGGCGTGAGGTAGATGCCGCCGATGTCGAGGTGGTACTCCCGGGCGAGGAGCGGCACCAGCGACGGCCCCGGGGGAAGCGGCACCGACTTGCGCCGCGCGCGCCAGGCGATGCTCCAGGGGGCGTTGCTGAGCACGATCTTCTCCGGGGGGATCGCCTCCCGAACCCCGAGCATGTGCGACCGCACGGCATCCACCAGGGCGTGCGACGGGTCGCGTCCGGGGCGCGGGCCGTCCATCTTCACCCAGCCGATCACCATCGGGCTGCCGAGCAGAACAAGGGCCACGGCCGCGGGGATGGTCCGCCCGAGGAGGCGGGGACCGCCGGCCTCCCCGGATGTGCGGGGCCAGAGCGCCGGCCCGACCTGCCGCGCCAGCACTTGCCCTCCCCAGGCGGCGAAAAGGAGCAGCAGGGGTGAGAGGTAGGCGTAGTAGCGCACGATGTTCGAGAGGAAGGGGAGCGTCAGCTCGTGCAGGGCCACCAGCGCCAGCGTCAGGAGGCGCAGCCGGCGCTGGGCGGCGCTCTCCGCGCGCAGGAAGAGCGAGAGGAGCAGCAGCGGGTACAGGTGCTCCAGCCCGAGGAGGAGCGGCAGGTGCCGCCAGCCGCCGTAGAACTCGTGGATCCACTTCTCCGCGATCGCCCCCGGCCAGGCGAGCAAGGTGTGCATCGGCTTCACGTAGACCGGGATGTACCACCCGTGAACCGTGGGGGCGAGGGCCGACTTGAACGGCACCATCAGCGCGGCGGTGACCGAGAAGAGGGGATCGCCCGCCAGCCGCGCGTTGCGCAGCATCTCCGGCGCCATCGTCACGCCCATCGCGATCAGGAACGCGGCGACGTTCCCCGGCGCCCGGCGCCGGTCTTGCGCCCACAGGTAGGCGGAGAGGGGCAGCGCCACCATGGCGCAGGTGTAGCGGTTCCAGAAGCAGATCCCCCACGCTACCCCCGCGAGCGCGGTGGCCGGCCGCCCGCGCGGCCCCGTCAGCAGGAGCAGCGTCGCCATCAGGAGGAACGTCGTCGCCGGCTCGGTGAGCCCGGAGACGCTCGCGCCGAGCGCGGGCGGCGAGAAGAGGTGCAGCACCGCCCCGGCGAGGCCCACTCCGTTGCCGAAGACGCGCCGCCCCAGGAGGTAGACCAGGGGCACCGACCCGAGGTAGAAGATGCCCGAGGCGAGCGACAGCGTGCCGTCCGAGGGCCGGAAGAGGCGGAAGAGGCCCCACTCGACCAGTGGCATGAAGGGGAAGCGGTGGAGGTTGGGCCAGAACGGCTGTCCGGAGGGATCGGCGCCGCTCTGTCGCAAGTACTCCAGGCCGCAGAGGGGCATCGTCAGGCTCGTGAGGCCGTGCCCCAGGGCAAGTTGGCGCGCGATCTGGGCGTAGTCCTCCGCGTCCGGGTCGCTGATCGCCCGGAGCTCATAGCGGATGTAGTACCACCGCCAGGCCAGCCAGGCGAGGAGCAGCAGCGCGGCGGCCTGGACCAGGACCCGAAGCGGCTCGGGGAGCTTCCGCCACCGTCGGTGGAGGCATGGAAGTATTGAAAGATGGAAATATCGAAATAGGCGTGCATGCGAACCGGGGACCGCCGGTGGTTTCCGGCGGCCAATGCACCTCCCTATTTCCATATTTCTATATTTCGATATTTCCATCTTTTCGAGCTACGGCGACGATCTCGGCGCAGAAGATGGCGTTGAGGGGTGGCAGGGAGAGCGCCCGGTAGAGCAGTGAGAGCGCGGGGCCGCGAACGGCGCGGGTGAAGGGCACCATCCGCAGCCGCGGCCGGAACCCGGCGGCCCGGAGGGCGCGCCGCAGGCTGCGGGGGGTCTGCTCATTGACGTGAACGTGAACGTTGTACTCCTGGCCCTCCTCCGGGTCCGCCGGGAGCGCGTCGCCCTGCCAGTTCGGCTTCGTGCGCGCCAGCGCCACCAGCGAGGGGCTGAGCCGGCGGATCACGGGGAACGCGCGCCGCGCGAGCGGGTAGGCGTAACGGTAGAACCAGACGTTCGGGGCCGTGTGCAGGATGAGCCGCCCGCCGGGCTTCAGCGCCTCCCGGATGGCGACGAGCGCCCGGTGCAGCTCCTCCGGGTAGAGGTGCTCCGCGACGTCCACGAAGAACGCAACGTCGTAGGTGGCCGCCGGTCCGAGCGGCGTGTTGGCGTCCACCTCGGCGAACTCCAGGCGGCGGCGGACCTCCTCCGGGTAGGTGGCCCGGGCCTCGCGGCAGAGGATGATGGCCGCCGCGCTGTAGTCTACGCCGCGCGCCCGGGCGCCGGCTAGCGCCGACTGGCAGGCGAGCTCCCCGCGCCCGCAGCCAACATCCAGCACCCGCTCGCCCGCGCGGACGGCGGCGATCTTCAGGAGCGTGGCGTGGCGCGGCGTCACCCGTCGGCCGTGGGTCGCGAGGAAGAGGTCGTGCCCCTCCATGTTGGTGAGGTAGTAGCGGCGGTCGTAGCGGTCGGCGGGCACCTGACGGCGCGGGCTACCCAACCAGGACCTCCGGGCGCAGGAGGGCGCCGTGCCGCGCGCGGATCGCATCCAGGACCTCCGCGACGGTGATGGACTGGATGCACCGGCCGTGCGGGCAGCGCGTCAGCTTGTCGTTCAGATTGCTGATGCAGGGGCTGCAGGGAAGCGGGTGATAGACCACCGTGTGCCCGGCGCCCCAGGGCCCGTAGAGATCCGGCGTGTTCGGGCCGTAGAGGCCCACCGCCGGAACCTGCATCGCCGCGGCGAGGTGGAGAGGACCGGTGTCGCCGGCGACGACGAGGGCGCAGCGAGCGATGAGGGCCGCGAGTTGCGGGAGACTCAGGCGACCCGCCGCGCTGATGGCCGGGCGCCGCATCGCCGCGATCGTCTCCGCCACCAGCCGCGCTTCCCCCGGCGAGCCGGTGAACACCACCTGGACCCCGTACTCGCCAATCAGCCGGTCGGCCAGCTCGGCGAAGCGCGCGGGCGGCCACCGGCGCACGGGCGCGTTCTCCCCCGTGCCCACGTGAACCGCCACCCACGGGCGCATCGGATCCATGCCGTGCTGGATCGCGAAGCTCTCCACCGCGGCCTCGTCCTCCAGGGAATAGCAGACCGGCGTGAGCCGGAGCCGCTCCGGGCGCGGCGCCCCCAGGCGCTCGGCAAGGGTGAAGAAGACCTCCACCATGTGCCGGTGATTGGTGTAGCGAACCGGCAGGTTGAACATCGCGCCGCGCGCCTGCCCGGGCGTGTCGAACCCGACGCGCCAGCGCGCCCCGCTCAGCCGCGTGATGAGTGCCGTGTAGCGCGAGTACGGCTCCAGATCCACCACCAGGTCGTAGCCGCCGCGCCGGAGGTGCCAGAGGAGACGAAGCGTGCTGGCGACGACGCTGCCGAGGCCGCTCGCGTCGAAGCAGAAGACCTCATCCACGTCGGGGCTGGCCTCGAGCAGCCGGCGGTGGGCGCTGAGGCTGACGAAGGTGAGCGGCGCATCGGGGAAGCGCCGCCGCAGCGCGGCCAGCGTGGGGGAGGCGAGGATCAGGTTGCCGATGCCGACGAACTTCAACACCGCGATGCGCCGGACCTGCTCCGGCGTGGGTACGCCCGCGGCCGGGGTGCGGGTGAAGCGCCCCAGCAGCCAGCACAACGGGACCCCCACGTTGCGATCAACAAAGCGCACAAAGGGTATATTCATGCGACCTCGCCAGTGAGCGTGCCCGAGCGATAGCTCGCTGTCCGGCGGCGCGCCGCCGGACAGCGTCTTGCTCACGGTCGGTAGCGGTCGGGCCGCCGCGCACGATTGTAGCACAGCCCTCCCGTGCTGTCAATCGGCGCCCGACCGCCTCTCCCCCTGGCGCTTGGTCATCGGCTACGGGTTCTGCATCCATCCCGGCTCGGAGGGGATCCCGCCCGAGGTGGTAGTGGGCGGCAGCGTCTCCGGTCGCGTCGGTTTGCGCAGCCGGGGCTCCTCCTCACGCTCGCGCGAGCGATCCTCGGAAGACCCCGAGGGAGACGCACTCGGCCGGCTGCCGTCCGCCGGCCGCTGCCCACGCGGCTCGTCCTCTGCTCGCGCGGTGTTCACCTGGTCGCTCATGATTGCCGTTTCTCCCTCCGCGAGTTCCCGCCCGCTGCCCGCCCCTCCCCGCCGCCGGCTCTCACGCGCGGCGGGGGCTGCAAGCTCCGTGCCGGGAGCTCCACGATCACCGCGCCGACGGAGGTCCCTTCGGATGGCCCGCCAGCGCGCATCGCGGCGCATATACCCGTGGCCGCCGATCAGTAATCAGGGATCCGTAATCCGAAACAGGGACCGGGGACCGCCCATCGGTGGGGCGTGGACGGCGAGGAGCGGGCGCGGAACGCGGCTCGCGGGCGGCCGGCCTACGGGAATGCCACCTGCCCGAGAACCGCGGGCTGGCCGCCGGTGGCGCCGGGGACGTTGGCGGGCACCCCGAGGAGCGCCTCGTTTCCGAGGATGGCGAAGGCGACCGCCTCTTTGGCGTCATCGGGGATGCCGAAGTCGGCGTGGGTGCGCAGGCGGGTTCCGGGAAGCGCCGCGGCCAACAGGCGCCTCAGCGTGAGGTTGCGCGTGCCTCCTCCGCCCAGAATGACCTCGTCGGGGCGTCCGGGCAGCCAGCGGCGGTAGGCGTCCGCGATGCTCTCGGCGGTGAAGGCGGTGAGGGTGGCGAGCAGGTCCGCTTCGGAGAGGCCGCGGGCGGCGGCGCGCGCCAGGATCTCGCTCAGGAATCCCGCCCCGAACGCCTCGCGGCCAGTGGTGCGCGGCGGCGGCTGCTGCAGGAACGGGTGCTGCATCAGCCACGCCAGCAGGTCGCGGTCGGGGGCGCCGGTGGCCGCCCGGGCGCCGCCGTCATCGCACTCGCGGGCGCCGCCGGTGAGTCGGCGCACGGCGCCATCGATCAGCATGTTGCCCGGGCCGGTGTCGAAGGCGGCCACGGCGTGGATGTCGGCCCCGGCCGGGAGCCAGGTGACGTTCGCGATGCCGCCGATGTTCTGGATCGCCCGGTGGGCGCGCGCGTCGCCGAAGAGGACCCAGTCGGCGTAGGGCACCAGCGGCGCGCCCTGGCCGCCGGCGGCCACGTCGGCAGCGCGGAAGTTGCCCACGGTGAGCACGCCGGTACGCCGGGCGATGACCGCCGGCTCGCCGATCTGGAGGGTCGCGCGCACCGGCCAGGGTCCCACCCCTCCCGGCTCCGGCAGGTGGTGGATCGTCTGGCCGTGCGAGGCGATCAGGTGGACCTCCGCCGGCGAGAGCCCGGCCGCGCGGATGGCGGCCAGCGCCGCGGCGGCGAACGCCTCGCCCAGTGAGGAAGTTGAGGCGGCAGATGCGGTCAACGGTGCCGCCGGGCGGCAGCGAGACGGCCAGCACCTCGGCGCGCGCCTCGGGTGGGTAGGGCTCGGTGCGCGCATGGAGCAGGCGGAGGCGCGTGCTCCGCCCGGAGCCGGCGATCTCACACACGGCGGCGTCAACGCCATCGGCAGACGTGCCCGACATCAGCCCCACCACCCGGCGCCAGGGCAGGGCGGCATAGCTCGGGAAGCGCGTCCACATGAGGCCGCTCACCCCAGCTCCAGTCCCGCCGCGGCGTAGACCTGCGACACATCGCCCGGGTGTGTCTCAGCGCCCAGGACCATGCGCGTCAGCCGGCGGTCCACCGCGAACCCCAGGGACTCCGCCAACCCGCGGGCGGGCGCGTTGTCCGGCAGCAGGTCCCAGAAGACCGGGCCCGGGGGGAGCGCGGCCCCCAGGGCATGGATGACGGCCCTGGCTGCCGCCTCGTCGGCGGCGACCACGGGGCCGAGCGAGGGAGCGAGGAAGCCGGGGCGGGCGAAGCCGTAGGCATCGGGGTTCCCCACGGGGCCGAGGGCCAGGGCGGGGCCGTCGGCGGCGAGTTGCCGCAGGAGGTCCATCCGGTCGGCGCCGAAGGCCGTGCGGTCGCGCGCGGCGATGGCGGGCCAGTCGTCGGGCGCGATGGGGCGGGCGCCGCCGGTCGGCGCCCACTTCGGCGCGCTGGCCGCGCAGCGGTAGACGGGACGCTCATCGCGGAAGCCGAGCTCGACGTAGATTGGCCGCCCCTCCTCGGTGGCATCCAGCTTGACCGCCGCAACGCGGCGGGCGCGGAGGTGGGCGACAGCGTGCGCCATGAGCGCCGAGCCGATTCCCCGGCGGCGGAAGCCGGGGTGTACGAGCACCATGCCGATCCAGGCGGCGCTCATTCCATAGGCGGTGGTGCTGGCGCTGCCGCAGGGGCACCCGTCCACTTCGGCGACAAAGACGCCGCCGGGAGCGAGGGCCAGCAGTCGCCGCCAGTCCGCCTCAATCTGGTTCCAGCCCGCCAATCGGCACAGCTCCAGCCCCGGGGGAATGTCTCTCCGGTCCATGTTGCGAATGTGAATCATCGGGTGCGGCGGTGTATCCTTACCGGCAGACCACGTCGCGTGTGGTGCCTTCCTGATTATTCGCTGCGAAGGCCGCACCCCCTCTTTTCAGCGTGCCCGCGCGACCGAGGAATGTTCTGTCCGCCGCCAAAGCAAGAGGATCTGTTTGATGGCCGTCGAACACACCTCTTGCCAGAGCGTGCGCGGCCGCCCGCGTGGATAGCGCGCGCGCCTCGGGCGCTTGGGGGCTATCCGCATGCCGGAGAAGAGCGCAAAGGACATCCAGAAGCTGTACCAGGCGGGACAGGCGCTGGTGCGCAAGCAGAAGTACGACCAGGCGATCGCCAAGTTCAAGCGGATCACCGGGAGCGATCTGCACACCCTGAGCCTGCCCGGATCGGCGGTGGAGGTCGGATCCACGGAGGCCACCGAGGCGCTGCGTCCCGTCTACGTGCAGGCGCACGTCAGCCTGGCGGTGTGCTACACCGAGAAGGGGATGTTCCAGGAAGCGATCAGCATTCTGCGGCGCGCGTCACAGATCGATCCCGAGAATGCCGATGCGCTGTGCGCCCTTGGCTACGTCTACCGCCGGAACGGGATGGTGGACCAGGCGATCGAAGCCTTCGAGCGCGCGCTCCAGTGCAACCCGCGGTGCGCCCGCGCCCAGAAGAGCCTGGCGTTCCTGGCGATGGAGCAGGGGCGCTTCGACGACGCCATCGCCCTGTGCCGGGAGGCGATCCAGGCCGATCCCGCCTACGAGCAGGCATACATCGAGCTGGCCGGAGCGCTCCAGCTCGCGGACCACCCGGCCGAGGCGCTGGAAGTCCTGCTGCAGGCCGTCGCGCTCAATCCGGAGAACGCCGACTACCTCCTCCGCCACGTCTCGATCCTGCGCGACGGCGGCCACTACGAGGAGGCGACGGCAGCCCTGGAGTCGTCCGTGGCGATGTGCGAGGATGCCTCGCTGCACCTGGCCCTCGCGGAGTCCTACCTCGACCTGGACCGCAACCGCGAGGCGCGCGAGGTCTGCCACCGGTTCCTTCGCAAGCGCCCGCGCGACCTGCGCGCTCTCGATATTCTGCAGACGGCCTACCTGAAGGAGGGGGATACCAGCCAGGCGCTGCGTATCGCCTATCGCCTGACGCTCCTCTGCCCGCACGACCCGATGAACTACTTCCGTAGGGCCGTCCTCTACCAGCAGCGAGGTGATATCCGCCAGGCGATTGACAACTACGTCCGGGTGGTGGAGATGGATGAGGAGACCGACCTGGCGGATCGGGCCCAGGAGGCGATCGAGCTCCTGGATGGCCTGCAGCTCCGCCAGATCCTCATGCTCGCCTGCGACGACACGCTCTTCCGCGCCAAGCTGCGCCGCGACCCCTTCGAGGCCGCGGCCGAGCGCGGCTTCCACCTCAGCGGCGCCGGGATCGCCGCGCTGGAACACGTGGAGTTCGAGCACCTTCCGGACATGCACCTCGCCTGGCTGCGGCGGAGCTACCACTAGGATTACGGATTTTGGATTTCGGATTCCCGATTTGCGATTGCAGGCGGGTGCTGGCACAGGGGGGCAGGGCCGCAACCAAAGGCCGGGCATTGGAAATACCCGTCTGGCGAGCGGCGCGGCG
>JACQGM010000185.1 GCA_016199585.1 Armatimonadota bacterium | reverse complement strand
GATAGCGGATGAACTCCGCACCGTAGGTGCGCAGTGCCCGCTCCAGCACCCGCCGGCCAGGGGTAATGAAAAGGCCCTACAGAGCAACCTGAACACCCGGAGGACCGGCGTGGAATACTGAGAAGCGAACGCCCGGGCGTCTCTGTCGGCCAACCCCGCCCGGCGGGGCACCGGAGCGGCTCATCGGAAGGGGAGCGAGATGGAGAAGAGCAGTCGCTGGCTGCTGCCACTCGGCCTGGTGGTCATAGCCGCAGTGTTCGCAGTGACACTCACGCCGCCATCCGGGGACCTACTCAGCGAAGCGGCTGCCAGCAGCGGGAAGAAACCCCCCGGCACCGCGAGCGGCGGGCAGGCACGCGCTGCCGCGGCGAAGCGCCTGAACACCGCCCGCGGCAAGGCGGTGTATGAACAGCGCTGCGCGGTGTGCCACAGCGCGTCGGCGAAGATGGGACCACCGCTGGACAAGGACGTCGGCTACTTCGTGAAGGCCGGCGTTCCCGCGGAGGTGATGGGCGGGATACTGCAGCAGCCCGTGCGGGTGCGGCCCCCCGGGTCGCGGATGCCGGCCTTCACGCCGAGTGAGTTGAGCGACGCCGACGTGGCCAATATCGCCGCCTATCTGCACTCTCTCACGCCGGCCCCAAAGACGCCGCTGAGACCGGGAGTAGCCGCGCGGGGCGCCAAGCCGTATGCCCGCAACTGCGCCGGTGCCACGGCGCGAAGGGCGAGCAGGTGAAACCCCCTGCCCTCGCCGCCATGGTGGCCGGCCTCAAACAGGCCAAGGCGCCGCCAAACGTGATGCTGGGGTTCGTGCTGCTGGCGTGCCGAAGCGGCAGCCTGCCGCACATGCCGACCTTCGCGCCCGCCGTGCTCAGCGATGCCGCCCTTGCCGACATCGCCGCGCGCATCTGGTCTTTCCCGCCACCGCCCGCCCCGCCGAAGCAGCGATAGCGGGTACGCAGCCAGCGCTGCCCGGATAGCGTGCGGCGGAACCGGGCGTGCCGGCTCCGACATCGGGTCAGCGGAGTGGTAGCTGCCCCGCCACTCCGCTGACCTCTACGGAGGAGAGTCGGCGGTAGAGCTCCACCTCCGACTCGCTGATCTGCACCTCAAGCGCCTGCCAGGCCGGGGTCGTCTCCAGCACGTGCGCGAGGAAACTCGCCCTGTCCGGCCAGGTGTACCGCTCGTCCAGGCACGCGCTGGGGCCGATGGCGAGGAGCACGCGGCCGCCGGCCAGCCGGCACAGCTCCCGCAGATCGTTCTCTCTCACCTGCCCGTGCATCCCCTTCAGGTTCGGGTCCCGCAGGGAAGCGGGGATGGTTCTCTCCCAGGAGCCGCAGGAGTGGATGGCGTAGGGTCCCAGTGCCTCCCCAATCCGCCGCAGGTAGGGAGCTTCGAACTCCTCGAACATCCTTGCCGAGACCAACGACCGGCACTCGGAGCAGAGGTCGAAGGCGTTGGCGAGGCAGCCGAAGTGGTGCGGGTTCAGGGCGCCGCCGGCCGCCTCCCGGAGCGCGCCCACCATGCCGATGACGGCCGCGGTGGTCTTCTCGAGCAGCCGGTGGATGGTGGCCGGATTCGTGTAGACCCATTCCATCAGGCGTGTTGTTCCCAGAAGGTAGTTGGCCAGGTCGAACGGGCCACACATGACCGGGTTGCGGAAGGCGAAGCGGCTCCTGGTTGCGGCGCGAGCGTAGCGCACCCATCGCACCGCCCCCCAATAGACGCTCTGCTCCAGCGGGCCGGGGCGAGCGTCATCAACGGCGCTCGGCTCGTCGCTGAGCGGGTGAACGTAGAAGTTGCCGTCGGGCCGGCCCTCCACGCGGGCCCCGAAGAGGTCACAGATCCCCTGGCTTTGCGCGTGGACGAAGCGCGGCACCGAGAGGGCTGAGACCCACGCGCCGGGGAGCTGGCTCCTGGCGAGGAGCGCGGCGATCCCCTGAAGGAGGGCTTCCCTCCACTCAGGGGTCCACCGGGGCGGCCGGGCGTGGGGTTCGTCCGGCGCGCACGCCAGAGCCTCGTCTCGCAGGCGCGCCACGCGCTCCGCGCCGGGGCTGACGGCGACCGCCATTCCGGGCTCGGGATGCCCCCGCGCCGTGGCATCCCAGGGTGTCTGTCTGCCGGGAACGCCCGGCGCCGCCGAGCCTTGCGCCTCGCTCACATTGCCAACCATCGTGGCTCCGAGTGGCAGTCAGCCACACGCCCGGTCCCTTCCGCCCCCCCGCGGAGGCGGGTCACCCCTTCAGCAGCTCTCCCACCCGCTGGACGAGCTTCTCCAGGAAGCTCCGGCCCATCTCCGCCAGGGGCGATTCCCGGATGTCCGTGTCAGTGATCCGCCAGGGGCGAGGGGGGCGATCCTTGAACTTGGGCAGCCAGGGGTACGCCACCTCGTACTCTTTCCCGGGGGTGAAGCGGGAGACATCCACCGCTTCCGGGCACACGGCCTGGAGAATCCCGGTCTCGGAAGGCGTCGCGTGGGGAGGCCACTCGTCGGTGCCGGCGAGGGAGCCCGGGAAGACAACGATCACCCGCAGGGATCCCTCCTTCTCGTAGTCCTCCACGGCCTTCTTCACCATCTTCTCCTGGATCGACCCACCGTGGAAGGAGAGGAGGACGGCGGTCTTGAAGCGGACTTTCTCCAACTGCTGCAGGAGAGCCGTGAGGACCGGGCTGGCGACATCCGGCGGGAAATCAATCGTTCCCTCGTGGGCGCTGAACCCCGGGCTGCTGAAGTAGGTGGGCGGGAGCATGATCCCGCCGTAGGTCTCAGCCAGCAGCCGGCAGGCCTTCTCGGCAATGATGAAGTCGCACCCAAGGGCCAGGTGCTCCCCGTGCCACTCCAGGAGACCGATGGGAACCCAGGCAGTGGGGTTCTCCTCCAGCGCCTCGTGGAACTCCTTGACGAACATTCCGGCATAGTCTACATTCTTCATTCGACCAACCTCGGTTCCGCTACCGTGTTCGTCCATCATGGACGTGTGCCCCTGTTCGACAGCGCCGGGCGCAAGCCCTGCTGGGGGAGCCCCCGGTCGTGATGCCGGCGGCGACCAACGCCGGGGTGGAGAGCCGACCAGACCCCGGCGCCAGGAATCCTGGTCTGCCCGCGGAACGGAGAGCAAGGGCACGCGACTTTGGAATCCGGCGCAAAGCGAGCCGGGAGGGGAAAGGGCGATGTACCAACTGCCAACGACCACCTTGGGACGCACGGGACTGCGGGTGACACGCCTGGGCATCGGCGGCGGCTACTGCGAGACCGCTGATGGCTACCGCGCCGCTCTCGATTGCGGCGCCACCTACCTGGATACCGCGCGGTCGTATCGGAATGGTGAGGACGAGCGAGTGATCGGGGAGGCACTCGACGGCCGGCGCGACGGAGTGGTGCTGGCGACCAAGACCGGGAAGCGGAGCGCCGCGGACGCCCGCGCGGAGCTGGAGACATCACTGCGCATGCTGCACACGGATCACGTGGACATCTGGCAGTTGCACTTCCTGAACGCTCCCGAGGCCCTGGCGCAGGTGCTGGCCCCCGGGGGCGCCGCGGAGGCCGCGGTGCGCGCCCGCGAGGAGGGGTTGACGCGCTTCATCGGAGTGACCGGGCACGACTGGTCGCTGGTAGCGCGGGCGGCGGCCACCGGCCTCTTCGACACGCTCCTCTGCTGGTACAACTGCGCGATGAAGGAACCGGAGGAGACGCTCTTTCCCACGGCGGTCGCGCAGCGGATGGGCGTGGTGATCATGCAGGCCGCCCGCAACACGAGGCTCCTGAGCGAGAGCGGAACGCCCGCCCCGGAGCAGTTCTTCCGCTACGTGTTGAGCCACCCCGCCGTCAACGTCACGCTCATGGGCCTGCGGAGCGAGGACCGCTTCCGGCGCGTGGCCGGGGCCCTGGCCGAGCGGGCGACTCTGGCGCCTGAGGAGCGACGAGAGCTGGAAGCCTACGGATCGGCGCTGCGCGCGGCCGGGAAGCTGGGTTGATCCCTGACGGGCACCCGGGCG
Organism: Armatimonadota bacterium; assembly: GCA_016199585.1. Taxonomy (GTDB): domain Bacteria; phylum Armatimonadota; class JAAZEB01; order JAAZEB01; family JAAZEB01; genus JACQGM01. The sequence goes on along the minus strand of JACQGM010000185.1, from coordinate 2,049 downwards.
TGGCGCGAAGCGCCCGCTCCCAGGCGCTCAATTGACCCCCGGCGCGCTTTGTGCTAGAATACGCCGGGACGCGATCGCGTCCCGAGCGCCGCAGCGGATGGTCCAGGATAAGGGATTGATAGAAGGTCTGATTCACCGGCACGGTCGCGTCTTCGTGTTGTCGGCGCCATCGGGGGCGGGCAAGAGCACGGTGGTGGCGCGCGCCCTGGAGGGCCAACCCGGCATCCGCCGCTGCGTGACGGTCACCACTCGCGCCCCCGGCTCGGGCGAAGTAGACGGCGTTGATTACTTCTTCCGCACCGTGCCCGAGTTCGTGCGGATGCGTGACCGCGGCGAGCTGCTGGAGTGGGCGGAGGTCCACGGCAACTTCTACGGCACCCCGCGGTGGTGGGTGGAGGAGCAGCGGATCCAGGGCACGGACGTGATGCTGGTGATTGACGTGCAGGGGGCTTGCCAGGTGCGCCGCGGCCTCGATGAGGTGACCACCATCTTCCTGGCGCCGCCGTCGCTGGCCGAGTTGGAGCGTCGCATGCGAGCCCGCCGGCGCGAAAGCGACGCGGCGATCGCCACCCGCTTGCGGAACGCCGCCGATGAGCTGCGCCATCTGCCGGAGTTCGATTACCTCGTCGTCAACGATGACCTGGAGCGCGCCGTCGCCGAAGTGCGCGCCATCCTGATCGCAGGGCGCCTGCGCACGCCCCCCGGGGCCGACGCGGAGGCGATCGTGGCGGCGATCTTGAGCGGTGACCCGCCATCGCCGCAAGCCAAGCGATAGGGCGCCGGCCGTCCCACCGCGGACGCCACCGCCCTCATGGGAGATGATCTTGAGCGAGAAGTACCTCTTTACGTCCGAGTCAGTGACCGAGGGACACCCGGACAAGCTGGCAGACCAGATTTCCGACGCGGTGTTGGATGCCATCCTGGAAGACGACCCCGACGGCCGCGTTGCCTGCGAGGCGCTGCTGACCACCGGCCTGGTGCTGGTGGCGGGGGAGATCACCACCGATTGCTACGTGGAGATCCCGGATGTCGTGCGCCGCACGGTGCGAGAGGTGGGCTACACTCAGGCGAGCTTCGGGTTCGACTTCGAGACCTGCGGCGTGATGACCTCCATCCAGAAGCAGTCGCCGGACATCGCGATGGGCGTGGACACCGGGGGCGCGGGCGACCAGGGGATGATGTTCGGCTACGCGACCAACGAGACACCCGAGCTGATGCCGATGCCGATCATGCTCGCCCACCGCCTGGCGCGCCAGCTCTCTGCCGTGCGCAAGGAAGGCGCGCTTCCCTACCTGCGCCCCGACGGCAAGACGCAGGTGACGGTGGAGTACGAGAAGGAAGGCGAGCGCATCCGTCCGGTTCGCATCGACAAGGTGCTCATCTCGACCCAGCACGACCCCACCGTGCCCCAGCCTACCATCCGCGAGGATATGATCGAGCGGGTGGCCCGGCCGATCCTCCCCCCGGAGATGCTGGACGCCCGCACCAAGTATCTCACCAACCCGACGGGCGCCTTCTCCGTGGGCGGGCCGCACGCCGATACCGGCCTCACGGGCCGCAAGATCATCGTGGATACCTACGGCGGCATGGCGCGCCACGGCGGCGGCTGCTTCTCCGGTAAGGACCCCACCAAGGTTGACCGCTCCGCCGCCTACATGATGCGCTACATCGCCCGCCAGGTGGTGGCCGCCGGTCTGGCCGACCGCTGCGAACTGCAGATCGCCTACGCCATCGGCCAGCGGGAGCCGATGTCGGTGTTCGTGGAGACGTTCGGCACCGAGAAGATCCCGATCGCCGAGATCGGCCGGGTGATCGGGCGCTACTTCGATTTCTCACCCTACGCGATCATCGAGAAGCTCGACCTGCGCCGCCCGATCTACCGCCAGACGGCCGCCTACGGCCACTTCGGCCGCACCGACCTCGGCGTGCCCTGGGAGCAAGACGACATGGCAGAGACGCTGCGCGCCGCCGTCGGGGTGTGAGCAGCCATGTGGGAGTATGGGAGTGTGAAAGTAGTCACTACTTTCACACTCCCATACTCCCACACTC
>JACQGM010000173.1 GCA_016199585.1 Armatimonadota bacterium | reverse complement strand
TCGCCGCCGCCAGCGCGGCGGTCAGGCGACCTACGGCGAGCTGAGCGCCAAGACGCTGGAGCTGATCCGACAGAATACGGCGTTCGTGGACCTCGCGGAGGCGCTGCCGGTCTACAGGATCGACGCGAACACCCTCACCGATCTGGGCGAACTCCCGACGGCGGCCGACAAGGCAGCCGCCCTGGAAGCGGCGCTCACACAGGAGCTGGTTGAGGGGGAGGGGGGCTTCACGTATCGGTTGCTGGGCGAGCGCCTGGTCCTCCTGAAGCAGCGGCGAGACAGCAGCGACGAGGCGGCGGCGGCAAGGCTGCAGGAACTGGCGGAGATCGCCGCCGAGGCTGCGCAGACGAAGCAAGAGCCTGACCGCCTGAACCTCAAGGCACCGGGCGAGTATGGTCTCTACACGGTGCTGCGGGCGTTCGCGCCCAACGCGGAGGAGAGCTACGTCGCGGAGTGCGCGCGGCGGATGGTGGCCCACCTGCGGACCTACCAACTTCTGACACCGGGTTGGAGCCAACCGATCAAGGGCGCGGCACGGATGCGGGTGGAGCAGTCCCTACTGGCGGAGTCGTGGAACCCCTTCTATGCGGCGCTGGGCTTCCCGCAGGACGCCGACCCGCCCTTCCTCAAGCCGGCGGTCGAGGAGCTGGCCAAGGCCGATGCGTAAGGCGGATGCGATAGCGACAGCGAGACCGGAGCGCATCGAGCTGGGAGGGCGGCAGGTGGAGTACCGCCGCGTCCGCTCCCGATCCGCGCGGAAGTTGCGGCTGCGCGTCGGCCCGGCCGGGGTGGTGGTTGTGCAGCCCGCCACGTCCGACGCGGCAGAGGTGCCGTCCTTCCTCGTCCATCATTCGGAGTGGATCCTCGCGCAGTTGGCGCGCGTGGAGGCGCTGAAGCGGGTTCGTCGGCCCCAGGTGGTGGGCCAGGGGGAGATTCTCTTCCGGGGCGAACGGCTCACTGTCCGCGTGGAGGAGAGTACCTCCCTGCGCGGGGCAGCGCGCGTGACGCTCTCCAAGGGCGGGATCGTCGTCTTGCGTGGCCGGCTGTCGTCAACGCCCCCGGAGAGAAGCCTGGAGAACTGGCTTCGCAAGCAGGCGCGGCAGGACATCGAGGCGGAGCTGGAGGGCGTTGCCGGCAAGCTGAACCGCCGGCCCAACCGGGTCTACGTCATGGGGCAGCGCACGAAGTGGGGGAACTGCTCCCCCCTCGGGAACCTGTCCTTCAACTGGCGGCTCATCCTCGCCCCACCCTACGTGCTGCGCTACCTGGTCACGCACGAGGCGGTACACCTCGCCGTGCCGGACCACTCGAAGCGGTTCTGGCTCACCGTGCAGAGCCTCTGCCCGGAGGCGGAGCGCGCCCGCCAATGGCTGTGCGCGAACGGGGAGCGGCTGATGGGGATGGGCGGGGCGGCTCTTGGCTAGACACGTGGCTGTTGGCGTTCCCTGAGCCTGCCGGCCGGGCTGGGTGCTCAGATACCCGGCACCAGGAGATTGCCGGTTTCGGCGCGGAGGTTGGCGATCTGGTCATCCAGGGCGCCGAGGAAGCGGCTGGCGTCCGGCCCCCTTCGCAGAATCGCATCCACACTACCCTCGACCCCCTGTGCCAGCTTCAGGGCATTCACCACATTTCCCGCGCCGATCTCCCCTACAATCAGTCGCAGCACCTGGGCGAGGCAGAGCACCCGCCCCTCCATGCGAAATCTGATAGCCGCCAGCGTGGTCGCGGCAGCAAGCGTGCGAAGGCACCTCTTGTCTCCTGTCACGACCCGGTACTGCCTCAACGTGCGTGTTGCCATCAGAATGGCAGCCTCACCAGACTGTATCTCCTTCTCACACTTGGCCAACGCTTCGGCTTCACTGCTGTCTACTGAGCGCACCAACGCCTCGACTGGGCGCCCTACCGACGCCAGGAACTGGAGGGAGCGTTGGCAGACCCCTGGGCCGTACTTCGACTGAAGGGCTTGCGAACGGAACTGGTGCCGGAGGGCGCTGAGCGGATGGATCTCGGCGGGTGCAACTCCGAGGGCCGGGGGCAGGTACTCAAGAAGACACGATGCGGCGCAGACCCGGAGCACGTCGCTGTCAGCCAGGATGACCATCGCTAGTCCACCGAGGAAACCCGCCGGACGAACTCGCCGGTTTCCTCGGTGAAGTGGGTCCAGTCCAGCCGCCCGCGCATCTCCGAGGACACGAGAGCAGGGGCATTCCCGTTGGGATCCAGGATCCCCAGGGCGCTGAATGCCAGGGGCCAGTAACTACGACGCGATAAGGCCGTCTTGTTCAGGTGGTAGACGTAGTTCAGAACGATGGCACCGGGGTCAACGCCATGGCGCAGCCCGGCCTCTCTCGCCCGTTCTACCAGCTCTGGCGCCTTGGGCACCCTTCGCCGGGTGATCTGCGTGTCCGGGCGCCCCGTCAGCACCTCAACGGCGAAGTCGTTCGCTGCGGTCTCGCACGCCTCCGCGTCGCGGCTCTCCACGGCGTCGTCGAACAGGATGCTGCCGGCGGTCAGGTGCCCAAGCACAGCATGGCCCAACTCATGCGCCAGGATGAAAAGCAGCCAGGAGAAGAACCGTCTCTTGTTCGACAGGACAATGGAGAACGCGCCATCTCCGTCACTGATTGCCGCACACAGCCCATCGAGCTTGCTCCCCCCGGGGGGTAGCGTGGCTAGTTGGGATACCGGGATACCGATCTCCCAGCAGTAGGAGAGGAGAGAGGGGAGATCCACGCACCCGCTGCCACAGGCCAAGACCGCTGAACGCACTTCGGCTGCGGATCTGGGGAGATCCCCGCTGACGGTCGCCGTAGCATCCCGAGCCAATCGAGCAAGGCGGGCGGCGACACACCGAGTGGGCACCAACGCCTCATCTGAGGCATCACGACGCTTCTTGGGTAGGACGTTCCCAGGGTCGAGGGGCTGAATGGGAGCACTGTCACTCTCCAGGGACGTCAACTCCAGCCCCAGGTTGCGCGAGAGGAGGATGAGAGCCTGGGCCTTCCCCAAAGGGGTAGTGGCGATCTCATCGTCCCACCAGTTCGGCAAGCCGATCCCCCGGACATAGCGCTCTGGAAAGCCGAAGCGCTCCAGGCGCCGGAGCAACTCGGGCATGGGGTTGTGCGCCGTTGCGGTGGTAGTCACCATGCTTGCTCTCCACACGGTGGTATTATGCCACACTGCACCCCCGGGTGTCAACACGCAGGTGTCGCCCAATGCCCCACGTCGGTGCGGGCGCCGAATCTCCATGCGCGCTGCCTGGCAGGGAGCGAGGAGGCAAACCCCCGTCACACTTCCAGGTGCTCCAGGTTCTGAAGGAGCCGGGCAAGCGCAGCTTCCTGCTCCCTCGCGTCTCCCAATGGCAGGTGCCCGCGCAGCATCCTCAAGAAGGTCTTCTCGTCGATGCGGCTCGCCTCGTGGTCGAACTTCCCCAGGTCCGGCACGTGCTTCCACTCGCCGCGGCAGAGGAACAGCGGCCAGGATGCGTGCGCGCGCCGAACCGCCGGGGTCCCTTCCCACGAGTAGTACCCCGCCGAGAGCGGATCCCGCCCCTGGTGTGCCACGTCCGGGTGGACGAAGATCGAACGCTTCCTGCCGCTGTCATCCGCCATCGTGACTCCTTCTCGGCCCGGCATGGGCAGCGTGGGAGTAGGCGCGGGAGCCTACTCTCGGGGCGGGTACAGGTACATCGGGAAGGCGATCTCTCGCGCCTCATCGGGTGCCAGGCCCTGGCTCACCAGCTCCGCCACCCGCTCGCGCGCCCGCTCCGCGGCTGCCTGCGCCTTCTGCTCGAGTACGCCTTCTCTCCGCCACTCGCGGTAAGTCTTCGGGCTTCCCTCCCGCCAGGCATCCAGGAAGATTCTCGCGTATGGGTCCAGGTTCGTCTTCGCCATCGTCTCCTCCAGCAGTGGGAGCCGCAGCGTCCACGACGCAACCGGTGAGGCGTTGGACACACCTGCCTGCCAGTGGCACGGCCACGGCTCACGTCTCCTCGGCATCAGTCTCCGCGTGTGGCACTGTATTCACCTGACCGGCCACGTTCACCTGCTGCTGGGCCACGTTCACCTGAAGCACAGGGAGGGCAAGCCGCCGCACCTGCGCCAACGTCTTCGCCGCGTCCATCAGACGCCGGTTGGCCGAGTCCTGAGCACGACGAAAGCGGTCGTCAGGAGCATGGTGGCGGGTCCAGCCTGCTGATGCCGCGTCCATGCATCCGGCCCACAGCCAGCAGGTCACCAACCGGGCGATAAGGACGCGCTCGACCATCGGGAGGTCCGGCTCCGTCATTGCCCGTGCAACCATCTCAGCCTGTCGGAGGAGGAGTTCGCTCAATCCCTGTTGACGGCTCATTAGGGCGTCAATGAGATTCCGCCGAACGATCTCCTCCATCGTGCCGAAGCGCACCGAGAGGGTTGGGTCCGCCTGAAGCCGTCGGCGCAACTCGGACAGGGCCGCCTGGTCACGCGCGTTGGCACGCTCCAGGACAACAGCGAACTCCTCCTCGCTGAAGTCTGTCACTGCATTGTTCTGTTCCATGTGCTTGGTCCTTCCACGCCGTCTCCGCCATTCGCCCCGGTGGTGTTGATGGTAGCCTGTCGCCAGCAGCGCCGCTCTCGCCAGCATGTCTGCCCACTCGCAGAGCTGCAACAAGGCCACTTCGCCCTCCAGGACTTGCCGGAGTTCGTCACGGGCGCGGGCGATACGCAGGCGCTCCATCGCGTCGGCTGCGTCCGCTGCGTCCGCTGCCTGCCCGATGCCGACGTACTCCCTGACCACGCGCCCAGCCTGGCGTCTGCTTCGGGTGTAGTAGAGTCCCCCTCGCTTCCGCGTCTCCCATGCCATGTGTTGTGTTACGCTTCCCCACTTGCCCCGCTTGGCTCACCGAGTGTCTCGTTGCCCGCCGCGCACGCCACATGGACAAAGCGCGCTACTTCCTCAGGCGTCCAATCGGCGCCTGGCTCATAGGGCACACCAGGTGGCGGTGGCAGAGGTGGTACGGATCCGGTAGTGAAGCTGCGCCCGCACACCACGGCGGGCAGGTCGCACTCCGGGCCGGGCACGCGGTGGGCGATGCTCTGGCACACCGGGCAGCGCGGGCCGCAGGGCATCACCAGATCCGGGCCGTCCGCTCCATGCTTGCGGTCTAGGAGGGCCGCACGGGCCTTCTCCAGCAGAGATCCCATCGTCGTATGCCTCTCTCCTACGACAGAAACGACCGATACGACCGAAGTAGTGTCACCGAAGAGGGATAGGTCGTTTCCGTCGTTTATGTCGTAACATATCAACGTGCCAACCACACTTCACACGGGCGTCCACCGGTCTCTCGCGTCTCGCAGCGCGCAAGGGCCTGCTCCAACAGTACTCCCAGGGCGCGGGAGACCTCGGTTGTGCTCCGATTGCGTCCAAACAGATCGCGGATCTGGGTCCGTGTCATGCCTTGCGGCGCGGCGCGCAGCGCGCGCAGCAGTTCGTCTGCCACGGGGTCGCCCAAGGATGAGCCGAAGATGTACCGCGCGGAGTCTTCCGCGTATTGCCACAGCGCAAGACCGGCCAGGACGTGCTCGGCCCGGATCACGGGCGAGCAGTCGAGCAGCGCGTGCAGCAGTGCCAGCCGCATTACTTGCGCCTCGGCGCGGCTCGTGACAGCCCCCAGCAGGCCGGGCTTGCCCTCTGATAGGTCGTGATACACTGCGTGCCACGCTCTTCCAGCGTCGGCATCCCGGCGCAGTTCGCGCGTCTCCTGCGCGAATTCCACAGCGGCCGCCAGGCGCTTCGGCACATCCCCCCAATCCGGCGTTCCTCCGCCGTCGGGCAGTTCGCGCACGCGCCTTACGCAAAGCCATAGGAAGCGGTTCGCCAGCCCGTTCGCGACCTCTGTGCGATCCAGGTAGCGCCGCAGTTCGTCCGCAGTGATATGGCCTATGATGGACACGTGGGCGCCGGTGGCACGCGCGGGGGAGTTCTTCACCAGGGAGCGCAGTTCGCCGCAATCCCAAGCCTGGCGCATGAGCGCCGACAGGGTGTTCCCCTCACGGACGATCGCACGCAGTACCGATGCCAACTCCGGCTCTATGCAGAGCAACCGCTTATCCACCTCGCCTTCATCAGCTACGAACGTCTCACTGGAACCATCCTTGTTGGTCTTCGGCCTCTCGATGGGATCGCGGACGTGCCACACCAGCCCTTCGCCGGAGGATAGGCCCCCGGCAATCCGGTTCTGTGCCCACGCCGGGTCAAGCGGCTCCAGGATGCCCTTGACCCGGCCCCACGATGTGCCTTTCCGCCCCTTGGCGGTAGGGCCAACGAGACTGACAAACAGGTTGGGATAGTGGCGGTCGGACTCCGCCACGAAGTGTGCATGGCGCCCGGCCAGGTTGCCAAAGCCGGCGAGGAACTGCGCCAGCAGTGCCACCGGGTGGGCTTCCGTGTGCGGCTCCAGGGCACGCACCGCATCCCCCGCCAGCCCATAGAACGCCTCGTCGGGCACGTCTGAGGGCCAGGGATTCGTCGGAGGTGTCCATGCTTCGCCGGCAACGCGCGCCGGCTCCCCGGTTGGCTGCGGCACTGCACGCCCGTCGCGGGCATCCGGGTGGATATCTGCGTTGCCACCGGGGGCAGGCCAGGGATCCCGCGCCGTGCCTGAGCAGGCGCTCCTCCACCAGCGGGCCGCGTCCGCGGCGCAGAACGGCCGGTTGGGGTCCGCGGTTGCGCGCTCGGCATACTCCTCTAACAGGCGGAGGGCCTCTGTCTCAGGTAGCCCATTGTCACGCGACTGACACGCCAGCCAGAACCCAGTGTCATCTCCACATCCAGGGGCGGTTCGCTCCAGCGCGGCGCTGAGAAGGCGCTCGCCGATGCCGGCGCCAAGCGGCTTAGGTCGGGCAGCAGGCCGGACGGAAGCAGCGCGCGCCGTGGGTCGGTAGACCAGCCAGACAGGGCATTCCGCAAGAGGTCGTCTGTCGGGCGCTACCTCCCAGCGGTACACGGCGCCGCTCGGGTGAACAGAGGGTGGTGCGAGGACATAACCGCCCTCCCCTCGCGTATCCACCTTCGGACCCAGTTGGCCGGCGCTGTTGCGGCCGCCGGGCGGGGCGGCGAAGTAGTAATGAACGCCCCGGCCAGTGCGGACGCGAGGCGTCGGCGGCAGGGGGCCGTTGGCATCCACCAGGGCGGCCAGGGCTGCAGCGCCGGTAGCTCCATCAGCATCAGCCACGTAGAGACCGCTCTCTGAGCCGGTGGCGATCCCGATGTTGGCATCCGGCTGCGCCTGCCACCACGCGGCGATCTGCTCAGGATCGGTCGTGGCGTTCTTCAGCCCGTGGGGCACCAAGGCCCCCAGGGGCTCCTTGCCACGGGGCTTACAGGGGAAGACCCGCCAACCGCGCGCCGCGTACTCCAGAGCAACCTGCGCCAGGCTGGGGGTGCTGTGGCTCCCCACGGGGCGTGTCACTATGGTGTGCCGGGCATCCATCGGGCCGTGCCTCCTTTCCACCGTCTGCGCGTTCATGTTGGCCGCGTGGCGCCGTTGGATGCCATCTACCCCAGCTCCCCGAGGTAGCCGGGCGGCGGGCGCAGTCATTGGCTCTGCCCCTCACCCAACCCGGTCTCGGTTGTCTCTTCCCCCGCCAGGATGCGCTCCAGCACCGCTCGGCTCATCCGAAGTCGGCTGCCAAGGCGGATCACCCCCGGCAGCGCCCTCTGTCGTACCCGCTTGTAGCCGTGCCCCCGAGAGATGCCAAGCTGCCGGAAGGTCTCCGGCAGATCCAGCGTTCTGCTCTCCATACTGTCTCCTTCCTGTCGCACGCTGTTGCACCGCGCGCTGTCCACACCTCGCGGTGAGCGGCGACGGGCACGCGCGCATAGCCTTCCCCGGCGGGAGAGTGGCTCAATTCGGCCGCTGCGGTGAGCGCAAGGAGCAGCTCGGCCTGCGGCACCTGGCGCCGGCCACGCCGCGCCTCCAGCTCCGCGTCCGGAGGGGGCGCCTCTCCGTCCGGCCGTGCCGTCGGCTCCCATTCGGGTGCCTCCGCCGCCAGCCGGAGCAGCTCCTCGCGCGTGCCACTAGCCGCCAGCCAGTCTGACAGGTCGCCGTGCTCTGCCAGACCCAGCAGCGCCAGCACTCGCACACGAGTACCGTGGGCAAGGCAGGATGCCGCCACCTGTGCCGCGTGCTGCCGGCCAGGGGGGTCATTGTGTGGGAGGATCACCACGTCCGCGCCGGCCGCAAGGATGGAGTTAGCGCCACACCCGGCGAGACACTTCACCCCAGGGCGACCGTCCGCGTCCTGAAAGACGGAGAGCGAAGGTCCCTTGTCCGGGTGCGCCGGGCAGCGCGCCTGCCACTTGCCGGCCCTGACGGGGCGGGCTTGCAGACGCGCGGCAAGTTCACTCGCGGTCACGGGCTACTCTCCTCTTTCGGGCGGCGTGGCGGCGCTGGTCACACGTGCTCGCTCGCGCTCAGTATGCTCCCGGATCCAGCGCTCAAGCTCGGATTTCGGCACGCGAACGGCGCGGTTCAGCCGAACGACCGGCAGCACCTCATGCTGCATGAGCCGATACGCGCACGCACGCTTCACGTTCAGAATCTCCGCGACCTCTTCGGCTCTCAGTAGCCTGTCCATCTCGCGTCTACCTCTCTATAGGGCGCCTTGACGCGCCCCTGTTTCTACCAGTATACTTGTGTCCAGCGCGGGAAGCCAGGTCGGACACGTGTGTCCGGCATGGGTGGATGGAGTGGACACATGCGATGCCCCAGTGAAAAAAATGTGCGGAAGGAACTGGCCCAGCGGCTGCGCCGGGATGTATCGGACCCCGAGTGGCAGTTCCTCATCACGGATGGGCGAGTGCAGACGCTGTTGGATACCTACTCGGACACATCCACGCCGGAGGATGTGGAAGAGGAATGGTCCTCGCTCGTGCGAACAGCGCAAGCGGCTCGGGGTGCCTTTGGGGGAGGCGTGCGCCGGGGTCAGTTCTCTGCACCATCGGCACCGTCGCCCGCGGCGGGGGAGAGGGAGCCGCTCCACGGGGTATTTCCGCAGCACCTGAGCCACCACGTTCGCCGTTGCGGAGCACTCGGTTGTTACCTCGCGGCCTGTGCAGAGCGCGAGCCGTTTGTGTCTCTCTGGCGGCATGTTCTCCTGCTCCAGAAGCAGCCAGTCAGTCGCGAGGAAGCGAAATGCATCTATGGCTCACCGGCTGCAGGCCGGCTCCCCTGGTGGGTGTTCCACAAGCGCGGCATCCCGCCAGCGAACCACACGTCTGAGATTCTCGAAGAGCGCACGGAGCAGGAAGCGGGCGACTCCACACTCGCATCGCGGCATCAAATCCGCGTCATGGGCAGGGCGCGCCTGAAGTGGCCCGGTGGTGAGTGCGAGGAGTCATACTCCCGTCGCATCAAGACGTACACTGACGAACTCGGTGACGAGCACACGTTCGCACTGTTGTTTCCGCTTCATGCATCGGACGTGCTGGACGGAGCCACCACTGTGTGCGAGGACTCTCCGTGGGCGGAGCTGGCGTTTGCAGGCAAGTGGTTGGCTCGGCGGTTCCCTATAAGGGAAGATCACGGAGGGTGGTTTGTGCTGACAGGGGAGATCCTCTGGGCAGAAGGTGTGGAGGTGCGCGTGCGTCAGTGGGAGAGTAAGGACTTCCGGTTCTCTCGCGTCGAAGCGTCCGCAGCACCGTGGGTACCGGCAGAGATGATAGCGAGGATGCGTCGGTCGCGGTATCTGCCGGTGGCGGGAAGGCCCGACAACTGGCAGCCGGACCGTCGTCGCATTGACGAAGATGCGTGCAGACTGTTCCGCTTCCTGGTGGGGAAGGGGCTGCACGGCGACCTGCGTCACAAGGAGAACAACTCGACCTGGACTTGGGATGTGCTCTGGCGGGCGTGGAGGGAGACTTCACCTTCAGAGCCATATGCGAACTACCGAGCGTTCCGCAAGGCGGCGTTGGCGGTGTGGGAGCGAATGGTATGGGAAGGGCAACCTGCATCCCAGGAACGCCCGCAGGAGGATGCCTCTGATGTTGACACCTGATTCCGCACGGGTGATGGGCCGAAAAGCGTTGTGGCCGCGGGAAGATCAGCTTTCTGGGGTCCGGCAAAACGTCCGGCAAAAGGAATAGATTCCGGCCCTTGGGAGTAGACTATTTGAGAGTGGGAAGGGGCGAGGTGCGGCGTCGTTGTTGGGTTTGTAGACAACGAGCCGGAGGCATAGAAAGCGCGGCACGGAACTGCAAAACCGTTATTCACCGGTTCGATTCCGGTCCACGCCTCCAGAGTAACGTGGGCAGGAAGCCACTTCTGGGCGTCCTGCCTTTTCGTTTTCGGGATCCCGCAGCGAGCGCCTCGGACGGCCCGGCCGGCGGAGAGGGATCCCGCGGCAGGCATGGCCGCCCTCTGCCGCTGTGTTCCCCCCCGCTCACGCGGCGGTCGTGACGTGTGCCCAGCCGGATGGCGGAGACACCAAAGCGACTACGCGCGCCGGCCCAGCACCACCGCAACGGAGTCCGCCACGATCGCCATGACCTCCTCGGCCTCTCTCCGGGTGATGATCAACGGCGGCTTGATCTTGAGCACGTTGCGGCGCACGCCGCCCAGGCCGAAGAGCGCGCCGCGGGCGATGCCCTCCTGGCGGATCTTGGGCGTCTCGTCATCCAGCGGTCTCTTGGTTTCCGGGTCGGCGACGAACTCGACGCCGATGTGCATCCCGACCTGGCGGATATCGCCGATCTCCGGGTAGCGCTTCTGCAGCTCCCGCAGTTGCGCGGCGAACCACGCGCCCTGGGTGTTCGCGTTCTCCAGCACGTCGTCGCGCTGGATGATCTCGATCAGCTTCAGGCCGGCGGCCTGCGACACCTGGTTGTTGGCGAAGGTGTGCAACTCCTCCACTTCGGGACCGAACCCCCGCAGGTGGTCGGCGATGATGATGGCCGCGATCGGCAAGCCGGCTCCCAGCGCCTTCCCGAGGCAGATGATGTCCGGCTCGACGCCGTAGTAGTTGGCCGCGTAGTAGGAGCCGATGCGCATGTAGGTCTGGATCTCGTCGAAGATGAGCGGCACCTTGAACTCGTCGCAGATGGCGCGCACTTCCTGCAGGTAAGCCTTCGGGAAGGGGATCTGGCCGCCGCTGGCCTGGAGGGGCTCCATGATCACACCGGCGCAAGGGCCGTTGATGCCGCGCTCGAGGGTCTTGCGCAGGACGTGAGCGCAGTCCAGCTTGCACTGCCCGGGGGTCTGTCCCAGCGGGCAGCGGTAGCAGTAGGGATTGGGCACGCGCGTGAAATTGCGCGTGAGCGAGGTGTAGAACGACCCCCCGGAGAAGCTGCCGCGGGCGCGGGTGGAGATCCACGAGGCGCCCATGGTGCCCAGGGTGGTGCCGTGGTAGCCGTCCCAGAGGCTGATGAACTCACTCGCGGCCGGGTTGTTGCGCACGGCGATCTTCATCGCCGCCTCGATGGCCGGGCCACCGCCGACCGTGAAGGAGACGCGGTTCAGCTTCGGCGGCGCCAACTGCGCCAGCTTCGCCGCGAAGGCATACCGGTTGCGCGTGTGGAAGCCCTGGTGGATGTGCCCCATCTCCTCGAGCTGCGCGCTGATCGCGGCGTTGATCTCCGGGTGGCAGTGCCCCAGGTAGAGCGCCCAGCTCTGCGAGGTGCAGTCAAGGTAGCTGTGCCCCGCGTCGTCCCACACCCGCACCCCTTTGCCGCGCACCAGCATCGGCCCCGGAGTTCCCCCGCCCAGCAGGAGGTGCCGTTCGATCCCTCCCTGATCGCCGCTCCCGCCCGTCGTGGATTCCTTCTTCTCGCTCATCAGACCTTCTCCTCATTGCGAACCCGGCCGGGGCCCCTCCGCTCCCTCGGAAGGGGCAGCCATGAGGCCCGCCCCCGAGAGGCTGCGGCGCCTCCTCGCGACCCCGCGCGTTCGCCGGCCGTGCCGGCCTGCGGGCACCCGTTGCCCGACTTTCGTTGCCTATTATAGCGCAATACCTGTCGCTTGGCAAGCGTTACTTGCGTTATGCTGCGTTAACGAAACTTTCTTGCGGCGGCCTGACGGTCATACCTTCTTCACGGCCTTCTTGCCCACCTGCGCGACAACGCCCCAACTGATCTCCCGGGTCTTCCTGCCGGTGGTGAGGCAGACCTGGTCCACCGGCAGCTCACCCTCGACCATGCGGATAGCGAGTTCGCCTTTTGACAGCGTGAGCGTGCCGTAGCCCGTTGCGGTACAGAAGAACGCGCGGAAGGGATCCGTCTTCAGCTTCGGGCCGAAGAAGAGCGTCTTCGTCGCCGCGGAGTAGCGGAACCCCGCCAGAGAGCCGAGGAGGGCGTAGCTTGCCATGGCGCGGGCGTAGTAGTGGCCGCACTCGTACTCGTCCCACGGGTTGCGCGCGCGGCCATCGTAGCGGCTGCGGAGAGCGCGCACCAGCGTGAGGCCCTCCTTCACCATCCCCTCCTCGATGAGGTGCGAGGCGACCTGGTACTCGATGCCGGTCCAGACCTCGTCGGAGTAGATGAAGGGGAGCGATGGCTTGCCGCCGCGCGGCCAGGTGCAGAGGAGCAAGCCGGGCTCCGGGCCCCAGGCGTAGCCGGGGCGCTGGGTGCAGGCGTGCTCGCTCAGGTCGGGCTTGAAGTTGTGGCGGAAGATCGCCCGCAGGTTCTTGCGCACGCGGGCGCGGCTCTGCGGCGTCTCGATGCCGTAGATCCGCGCCATCCAGGCGCCGATGACGCCGTCGGAGAGGCAGCCGGAGCCGTACTGGTATTTGGGGCCTTCCGCCCTGAGGAGGCGCAGCACCTCGCTGCGGCCATCGTCGGCCTTCGCGATCTGCTCCGCGAAAGAGGTGTCGCGGAGACCGGCATGGGCCACCTTCTGCTCGTAGTAATCGCCGTTGAAGAGGTGCTGATCCAGGTAGCGGGCGCCGCGCTCGGCCAGCTCCTGGTAGGGAGCGGCATCCTCGGGCCGGCCCAGATCGCGGGCGAGAGCGGCCATTGCCGCGAGGGCGCCAAGGTAGATGCTGGAGCACATGCCGTCGGCGCCCCAGAACTCGATGTCGTAGGTGTTGTGGTGCGGCTCCACCAGCACGCCGCGCCGGTCCGGGTCCCAGGTGTCGGCGCAGTAGTCCAGGCTCCGCCGGGCCAGGGGGTAGAGGCGGGCGAGCCACTCGCGGTCGCCGCTGATCTGCCAGTCGCGATAGAGCTTCATGATGCCGCCGAGCTGCCCGTCGGCGGCGGCGGGCCCGGTGTGCCGGGCGGGGCCGTCCGGCAGGGCGGCGCGGAAGGCCACGTGCCCGCGCTCATCGATCGAGCGCTCCAGCTCCTGCTCGCGCAGCGTGCGCTCCAGCCTCGGGAAGAGGTGCGGCATCGCCTGGGCGTAGTTCCAGACGTGCGTGCAGGTGCCGGCGCAGCAACCCTGGGCACACGTGCACCCTTCCCAGCCCCACACGTTGCCGTTCTCCTGGCGCAGCACCGTGGGCGACTTGAGGATCGCCAGGTTGGCGGAGATGGCATCCAGGACGTAGGACGGGAGGGTGGAGGAGAAGAGCGCCTCGTGGAAGGCGCGGGTGCGCGCGCGCAGGGAATCGTAGTTCGCGTGAACGTGCTCGGCCACCGCGCGCGCATCCTGCCACTGGGAGGCGTAGTAGGGCCGCCACTTCGGTGGGGGGTTCTCCGGGTCGCACTCGCCGGGCGCGCACGCGCAGGTCTCCCCCGCGGGGGCGCGATGCCCCACCGTCAGGTTGCTGTTCGGAAAGTGCCAGGCGATGACGACCGGGTAGGTAACTGAGGCGCCCGGCGCGAGGGTGCCCGCCACCAGGACCGAGCCGCCGTTCCGCCCGGTGGTGTCCACCCCGTTGGAGCCGTCGTTGGGGGTGAAGCGGCCCTCGGAGACCTCGCGCCAGAGCACCGAGACGCTGTCGAAGCCTTCGCCGCGGAACCACATCCCCTTGATGACCGGCGGGTGGCCCACCACGGTCAGGCTCGCGCTCCCGAAGGTCTCGGCGTTGGAGGGGTCCTCGTTGTAGAGGAAGACGCCCGCGCCGGGGATGACCGTGTTCCGACTGCTGCTCCGGTCGGGCGCCCGGCCCGGCGCCGGGTGCAGGAGATGGAAGGAGAACTCGTAGTCCACCGGGGCCTTCGTGGGGTTCTCCAGGGTGTACTCCAGGATGGCGCAGGGGAGACCGGAGTCGCGGTCGTCCAGCGGGATGAAGGGGCTGAAGCCGGTGATCTGCGCCCGGAGGGGCACCTTCGGGTCGGCCAGGCTGACGGTGCCGAAGGGGTACTCGCCCCGGAAGGTGGAGTGCGCGAAGCGGGGCATCCCCTCGTGCCCGCCGCCGTGGTAGCCCCCTCCCTTCATCCCGAGCCCGAACTTCTTCTCCGGCGGGAACGGTCCCTCGACGAGGCGCGTGATCGGCTTCTTGCCCTTCACGCGCAGAAGGGCGAAGGCGGCATCGGCCAGCACCTGCCCTTCCGGCATGGCCGTCATCTGCGGCCGGTGCCGGATGGAGAAATCTTGCAGGCCGCCGACTCCGTTGAGGCAGATGCACCCGGCGCCGATGCCCCCGAGCGGCAGGGCGATGTTCACCGCGTTGGTGCCGGAGAACGCGCGCTGGGTCTTCTCGCCCCGGAGCGCCTTCGCGGAGTAGAGAGCGGGTTTACGGATTGCCATCACAGCAGACTCCCTCGCGAGTGTCGGCTGCGGCACAGCCGCCACGGACGTTGGGAGTTGGTTCGGCGCGAGAGGGGGCGGGGCCTTCTGCCAAGTGGGGTGCAGGGGCGCCGGGCGTGCCCCGGCGACCGGGTGCCCAACGCACGCTGGACAGGTCTCCCGAACCAGCTATCCGGCACACAGCGAGGCCGGCCCCCCGTGGCACTCACTGTTCCTTCCCCTGCTGCCCCGGGGCCGCCCCGGGTGAATTGCTCGGCAGGACCGGGGGCGGGCCGCGCCGAAGAACGGGGCAGGCTCTGCGCTCGGCGCAGGGCGAGGAAACACCCGCAAGAGGAGGACTCCGCAACATGTCATCGCCTGTACTCCGGATGGCAATGGTCGCCGGCGCTCTCGGGGCGCTGGCCGCGTCTTCGGGGCCGGGAGCCGGCGCGGCGCCCGAGACGGAGACGGTCACGTTATTCGCCGACGACTTCTCCACCTACCCGGTAGCCTACGGAAAGCGCCCGGGGCCGTGGCAACTGCGCTCCATCCACTACGGTTGGGGCGGTCCCCACTACCGGCGGCGTGACCACGACCTGCCGCTCGGCATCATCGAGCGGGATGGGCGGCGCTTCCTGGAGCAGCCCACGCCCCAGTTCCACATGGAGAACGGGAAACAGGGCCGACAGTACCTCCACAACGTGGTGGTGATGGCGGGACAGCCTGAGTGGCGCGACTACGCGCTGGAGCTGGAGCTGGCGGTCAACAACGGCCCCGCCGGCCCGATCGTGCGCTACCAGACCAACCGGCGCAACTACTTCGTCTGCTTCGAGGCCGGCCAGCCGGTGAAGCTGTACCGTCGCGACCAGGACGACCACACGCTTCTCGCCGTGAGCGATCCGGGGGTCTTCGTTGCCGAGGCCAACCGGCTCTACCGCTGCCGGGTGACCTGCGACGGACCGCGGCTCGGCGTCGCCGTGGACGGGCAGACCATCATTGACGTGGCGGATTCCATCTACACCTTCGGGCAGATCGCGCTCCGAACCGAAGGCCCGGCGCGCTTCACGGGCGTGAAGGTGCTGGCGGAGCGCGCGGAAGCCGAGCGGGTGGCCGCGGCACGGAAGCGGGCGGAGGAGAGCGAGGCCAAGGCCGCGCGAGCAGTGCCGCAACCCAAGCTGATCCACACGACGACCCTCCCGGGCAGCCCCCGCCGCATGGTCGGCGTCCACGACGTGAACGACGACGGCGCCCTGGAGATTGCGGCCTACTACCCCCGGGAGACCGGGCCCTTCAAGGACGCCTCCAAGGTGTGCGTCTTCGACTGGCAGGGGAAGCCGCTGTGGGAACTGGGGCCGGCGGACGAGAAGGAGGGATGGTCTCCTTCCCCGCTATGGCTCAACGTGGCGGACATAGATGGTGACGGGCACACGGAGGTCATCTGCACGCGCGGTGGCGAGATCCTGATCCTGGAAGGCGCCACCGGGGCGATCAAGCGTCGGGCACCCCATCCCGACACCTTCGCGCGGCGGCGCACCATGGGTCCCGGCATGGGCGGGGTGCCCTACATCATCAGCGCCTTCGTCTGCAACCTGCGCGGGCGCCCCTCGACGCGCGACATCGTCTTCAAGGACGAGTACACCAACCTCTGGGCCTACACCGACGAGCTGGAGCCCCTCTGGCACCGCCACCTGAACACCGGCCACGCCGTGGCCGCCCGAGACATCAACGGCGACGGCAGGGACGAGGTGATGGGTGGCTACTCGATGCTCAACCCGGACGGCACCACGCTCTGGACCGTACCCGGAGGCAACCCCGACTACAACACCTACGAGCGCCCGCCGTGGCCGCCGGCTGCCGCGGCGAAGTCGCCGCTTACCACCGGCAGCCCGCCGGACCCGAGCGGTGAGCACAACGACCGCTTCATCATCGGGCAGTTCGGCCCCGGACCGGACGCGCCGCTGCGCATCGCCATCGCCGCCAGCGACCTGGGGTTCATCCTGCTGGACGCGGAGGGGCGTCTCCTCGCCAACCACCGCATCGGCCACGCCCAGTGGATCTGCGCGGGGCGGTTCCGCCCGGATCTCCCCGGGCGCCAGATGGTCGTCGGCACCCTCTGGGGGAACCCGAACATCTTCAACCTATTCGACAGCGAAGGGAACCTCCTGCGGATACGGGAGCCGAACATCGGCCCCCCGATGCCGCTCTACTGGCTCGGCGGCGAGCACGCGCTGATGCTCATCGGGGGCAGCGTCTACAACCACCACCTGGAGCGTCTCTTCAAGCTGCCCGGGTCCCTCGTGCCTCCCTACGCCTACGACGTGAACAACGATGGCTTGGACGAGGTACTGATGCTGGAGGGAGACCAGCTCCGGGTCTACGCTCCCGACGGCGCGAAGGCCACCTTCCGCGCCCCGAAGACGACCCTGACGAACTGGTACGGGTCGGACTTCTACCGGTAGACATGGGGCGAAGCGCCCGTGGGCGGGCGCTTCGCCCCGAGGAAGCCGGCCTCACCCAACGGGGTGTGGCGGGCCGGTGGCGCTGGCAGGGGGCGCCTCGGAGTTGGAGTTCGCCACGAGCGCGGTGGGGGTCGCCCTGGACAGTGTCCTGGTGACGAATGATGGTTGGGGCAACCGCTCGGAGCCCTCGGCGGAGCCGGCCCGCGCGGGACCCTGAACGGCCGAACGGGCACAATCACGAACAATGCACGCACTGAGTGGAATCCGCCGCCGCGGCGGGCTTCTCCTGGTCCTGGTCCTTTGCGCCTTGCCCGGCCTGGCCCATGTCCGCAGCGGGCAGCCCCTGGAGTACGACCAGGATACGCCGATCATCCTGGCGGGCGTAGATGCGACGGGCGGTCTGCTCGGGTCGTGGCGGTGGTTCGTCAACGACTGGCCCCTCGGATCGCACCTCTACCGCCCCGTGACGGTGGTGTCTCTCGCGCTGGATCGGCGAGTTTGGGGAGAGTGGGCGCCGGGGTATCGCCTCACGAACTGGGTGCTGGCGAACCTGGTGAATCTCCTGATGGTGTGGCTCATGCTGGCACTGACGCGCAGCGGGCTGGCGGCCGCGTTCGCCTGCGCCCTCCTCTCCGCAGAGCGCTGGGGCTTCAGCCGTGCAACGCTCTCCGGGACTGAGGAATACGCTGTACCGCTGGTCGCTGTCGCGCTCTTCCTATGGTGGCAGGGCATGGCCGCGCGGCGCGCCGGCAAGACACGCACGACTCTCGTGTGGGAGGCGCCTCTCGTCATCGGGCTGGCGGCGCTCGTGGTCCTTCTGTACGAGCGCAGAGACCTGGGGACGACATCGACGTGGATCGCAACGCGGACGACGCACCTGGGCACGCTCTTCAGCACCGCCATGATCGCCCTGCTGGTGGTGTACGCGCAACGGCAGCAGCCGAAGTTCCTGGTTCTGGCCGTGGCGGCCTGTGCCCTGGCGATGGCGTCCTACGAGCAGGCGGTGACGGCTCCGGCCATCGGCTCGGTCTGGCTGGCGCTGATCCACCCGCACGGCCCGCGGGCGGGGCTGCGCGCTTCGGCCGGGCTATGGGCGGTGCTCGTCGCCTACATCCTGGTCCGCCAGGCGGTGTTCGGGCTCCAGCCCAACTGGTACTATCGGATGCAGGTGCGCACCCGCTGGAAGGAGCTGTGGGAGTGGGTGGAATACGCGGCGCCGCTGTTCCTTGATCGTACCATCTGGAGGGTCCGGCCCGAAGGGTGGCTCGCGCTCTGGTACCGGCCGCTATGGCTCAGCGTGCTGGGGGCAGCGGGATATGTCCTGGCT
>JACQGM010000175.1 GCA_016199585.1 Armatimonadota bacterium | reverse complement strand
CAGACCTCCGGCGGGCTGCTGGTGGCAGTGCCAGAGGCGCAGGCCCCCCACCTGCTGGAGGCGCTCCAGGATGCCAGGACGCTGGCGGCAGCTCTCATTGGGCGCGTTACTTCCGGTCCGGCTGGGCGGCTCCTGGTGCGAGGTGCGGGAGGCCCGGCGTGATCCTGGTATGCGCTCTCCTGGGGGTGCTGGGAGGCGTGATCGCCGGTACGCTGGGCATCGGGGGGGGGATCGTCATGGCACCTCTGCTCCTCTACCTCCCCCCGCTGCTCGGTGCCGGTCATCTCGACATGCGTGTCGTGGCCGGGCTGACCATCGTGCAGAGCCTGGCGGCCGCTCTTTCCGGGGCGGTCGCCCACCGGCGCCGGGGAAAGGTGGACCTGCTCCTCGTGGGTTGGCTGGGAGGAGCGGTTGCCACAGGCGCTCTTCTTGGGGGAGTGTTCTCACACGCCGTGAGCAGCCGGGGGCTGGCGATGCTGTTCGCCACCCTGGCGCTGGTGGCAGCGGGCTTGATGCTGCTGCCCAGGGCCGCCGACGAGAAGGAGGACTTCGTCCTCAACAAGCCGCTCGGCGTGGCCCTCATGGCCGTGGTTGGGGTGCTGGGCGGCATGGTGGGGCAGAGCGGCGCTTTTCTCATCGTGCCCCTGATGCTGCGCGTGCTGCGCATACCGTTGCGCACCACGGTAGGCAGCTCGCTGGGCATCGTGTTTCTGTCTGCCCTGGCGGGCGTGCTGGGCAAGCTCGCCACTATGCAGATCGCCTGGCCGTTGGCAGGGGCCCTGGTGGTCGGGGCGCTCCCCGGTGCGCAGATAGGATGCTGGCTGAGCGGGCGCATCCATAGCCGTGACCTGCATGGCGCACTCAGCCTTCTGATCGCCGGGAGCGCGGCCAAGATGTGGTGGGATATCCTGGGCGGGCGATTCTGAAGCATTCGTGCAGACGAATGCCCGCAGCCCCGGCGTGTGGGAAGCACCGCTGCTCTGGTCTGATCCCACACGCCGGGGTTGCGGGCGTCATTCACTGCGCCTGGGCGTACTTGGTCGGGTTGCTGATGAACTCTGCCTTCTCGCCTTCGTTGCAGAAGGCGTAGGTCTTCTCCTGGTAATCGAGGACGGCCTTCGCCTCCTCCTGGCCATGCTTGTTCTCGTTGACGGCGCACACGATGCACTCCGCCTTGTCACCCACCTTGATGCTCCCCTTCGGGTAGGCCGTGCCAGTCACAGGCGTGCGGGTCTCCACCGCCGCCGGGGCGGCGGCGTCGGTATCGGCCTTCTTCTCACTGCAGCCGGCCAGCACGGCCAGGGACAGGACCGCGGCAAGGGCGGCGGCGAGTGCTGCTGTCTTCTTCATGTTCGGCTCTCCTTCATGGGGTCGGTGGCACCGACCTGGGGGCGGCCGGCTCCATTGGAGCCCGGCGGTGTGGGCGCGCCGTCAGTCATGACCGTCGCGCCGGGTGTCAGGCGGGCCTGCGTCCTCTTGCCCTGGATTAGGGTGTAGAGCGCGGGCAGCACGAGCAGCGTGAGCGTCGTGGAGGTGAGGATACCCCCGATAACCACGGTGGCCAGCGGTTTCTGCACCTCCGCGCCGGTGCCCGTGGAAAGAGCCATTGGCAAGAAGCCGATGGCCGCCACGAGCGCGGTCATCAGAACGGGGCGCAGTCGGGTGACGGCCGCGTCCTCCACGGCTTCCTGGAGGGGCAGCCCCCGCTCCAGGTTGTGCCGGATGTACTGCACCATCACCATGTCCGCCAGCACGGCTACGCCGGAAAGGGCGATGAAGCCCACGCCGGCGGAGATGGAGAAGGGCATCCCCCGCAGCCACAGCGCCAGGATGCCGCCGCTGATGGCGAAGGGGATGCCGGTGAAAACGCGCAGGGCGTCGAACACCCGTCCGTAGGTGACGTAGAGCAGCAGGAAGATGATGAAGAAGGTGACGGGCACGACGACCAGAAGGCGTGCCTCTCCCTCCTTCAAGTGCTCGTACTGGCCGCCCCACTCCACGTGGTAGCCGGCCGGCATCGGCACCCGCCGCTCCACCTCCCGCTTCGCTTCTTCTACGAAGCTGCCCAGGTCGCGGCCGCGGACGTTGGCCTGCACGACCACGCGCCGCTCGCCGCTCTCGCGCCCGATCTGGATCGGGCCCTCGATGCTCTCGATGTCGGCAAGCTGAGCGAGCGGCACCCGCTGGCCTCCAGCGCCGGTCACTAACAGGCGTGAGACCGCCTCGGCGTCCTTCCGGTAAGGCGCCGCGAAGCGCAGCACCAGGTCGAAGCGCCGGCTGCCGTCCATCACCTGGCCCACGCGCTCCCCGCCGATGGCGGTCTCGATCACCTCCTGCACGTCCGACACGTTCAGACCGTAACGCGCGATCTCACCGCGCCGCACGCGGATCTGCAGCACGGGCAGGCCTGCGGTGGCCTCCACCGAGACGTCTCGCCCCCCCTCGATGCCCCGCAGCACGTCGGCTACCTGGGCGGCCTTTTCCTGCAGCAGCGCCATGTTCGGGCCGAAGACCTTCGCCCCGACCTCCGAGCGGATGCCCACGCCCTCGCTCATCTCGGTCATCCGCATCTCGATCGGCTGGGTGAAGGAAACCTTCATGCCGGGGATACCGGCGAGGGCGATCTCCATCTTCTGGATCAGCTCTGCCTTGGTCTTCGCCGCCCGCCACTCGCTGCGCGGCTTGAGCGGCAGGAAGATGTCGTGCTGCGAGAGGAGCATCGGGTCGGTGGCGATGTCGGGCCGGCCGATGCGCGTGGCCGCGGTGACCACCTCGTTGGGGAACTTCGCCAGGAGAACGCGTTCGGCCAGCGTCGCCCGCTGGATCGCCGTGTCCACCGAAATGCCCGGCAGGTAGCCCGGGTTGATGCAGATCGCCCCCTCGTCCAGCTTGGGGATGAACTCCGATCCCAACCGGGGGAAGAGCGAAGCGGCGAAGACGAACAGGACCAGTGCCCCGCCTACCGTCGCGAAGCGGAGGCGGATCGCCTTTCGCAGCAGCGGCAGATAGCGGTGCTGGAGCCACTCTACGATTGGGTTCTCCCGATCCGACCCTTCCTTCAGGAAGAAGGCGCACAGCGCCGGGATGAGGGTGAGTGACAGCACCAGCGCCCCCACCAGGGCGAAGATCACGGTGAACGCCATCGGCCGGAACATCCGGCCCTCGACTCCGATGAGCGAGAGGACGGGGATGTAGGCGGCGATGATGATCATCTCGCCGAACTGGCTGGCGCTGCGCACCTCCACGGTGGCGCTGCGGATCGTGCCCAGCCGCTCTTCCTGTGTCAGCGCCCGCCCCAGCGCCTTGCGCGTCTCCGCCAGCCGGCGCACGCTGTTCTCGACGATGATCACCGCCGCGTCCACGATCAGGCCGAAGTCGATCGCTCCCAGGCTCATCAGGTTCGCCGAGACGCCGAAGTAGCGCATCCCGATGATGGCCGCGAGCATGGACAGGGGGATGATGCTGGAGACGATCAGCCCCGCCCGGAGCTGGAGCAGGAAGAGGAAGAGCACCAGGATCACCAGCACGCCGCCGTGCCAGAGGTTCTCGCCGGCCGTGTGCAGCGTGTGGTCCACGAGCGTGGTACGGTCCATGAAGCCGACGAGGCGGATGCCGGGCGGCATCTCCTTCTGGATCTCCGCCACGCGCTCTTTGACGCGCTGGGTGACGGTGCGGCTGTTCTCTCCCATGAGCATGACGGCAATGGCGGCGACCGCTTCCCCCTTGCCGTCCTTGGTGATGGTGCCCTGGCGCAGCGCGGGGCCGAACTGCACGTCGGCGACATCGCGCACGAGGACGGGCGCGCCGCCCGCGGCCTTGAGGACGATGCTGCGGATATCGTCCAGGCTCTGCACGAGGCCGATGCCCTGGACGATCTGCTGCTCGTTCTCCTTCGGGATCCACGCCCCGCCGGCGTTCCGGTTGTTCTTCTCCAGGGCCTCGCGCAGGTCGGAGAGGGTCAGCCCGTAAGCACGCAGCGCCTCGGGATCGGCGAGCACCTGGTACTGCTTCACGTGGCCGCCGAAGCTGTTCACCTCGATGATGCCGGGCACCGTGCGCAGGCGGGGCTTCACCTGCCAGTCGAGGAGGGTGCGCCGGTCCATCAGGGAATGGCCCTCGCCCTCGACGAAGACGTAGTAGATCTCGCCCAGGCCGGTGGCGATGGGGGCGAGCATCGGCGCTTCGACACCGGGCGGGAGCTGCTCCTTCGCCTCATCCAGGCGTTCCTTCACGATCTGGCGGGCGAAGTAGATGTCGGTGGCGTCATCGAAGACCGCCGTCACCTGCGACAGTCCGAACTGGGAGACGGAACGCATCTCCTGGAGGTGGGGCAGGCCGGAGAGAGCCACCTCAATCGGAGTGGTGATCTGCCGCTCCACTTCCTCCGGGCCAAGCGCCGGTGCCGGCGTGTTGATGATCACCTGCTTCTGCGAGATGTCGGGCACGGCATCAATCGGCAGGTGAACCGCCGAGTAGAGACCGACGCCAATCAGCAGGAGGGCGAACAGCACCACCAGGAACCGGTGCTGGATCGAGAGGTCAACGATCCGGTTCATCATGGCGCGGCTACTCCTTCCCTGTTTCCACAGCGCAGCAGCCGTCGGAGAGCTGACTCTTGAGTGCCTCGGACTTCAGGTAGAAGGTGCCGCTGACCGCGACGCGCTCCGAACCCTTCAGGCCCTCCGTGATCTCGCGCCAGCCCTCGCCGCTCGCGCCCAGGGTAACGTGGCGGACCTCGAAGGCCCCCGGCTTGTCCAGGGCAACGTAGAGCGTCTTCCTGCCCGTATGCTCCTGGATCGCGTCCGTGGGCACCACGATCTGCTCGCGGCGCACGTCGGTGATCAGGCTCCCGCGCACGAAGGAACCGGGGCGCAGCGCAGCGCCGGGGTTGGCCAGCGAGACGCGCACCCGCACGGAGAGCGTGGACTCGTCGGCCGCGCTGCCGATGGCCGAAACGCTGCCCACGAAGACGCGGCCGCCGGACGTGTCCGCCGTCAGCTCCACCCGCTGGCCCACGCGCACGCGCGGCAGGTCACGCGGAGTGACGGCGAGCTGCGCCCACACCTGGGCGAGGTCAACGAGCGCGAAGATGGGGTGCTCGGTGTCCACGGTCTCACCCAGGGTGACGTTCCGCTCCTGCACCCGCCCGCTGATGGGGGCGGTGACGGCCAGCACGCTGCCGCCGCCGGGGCTACTCCCCAGCAGGCGCACCGCCTGGGCTGCCGACTGCTGTTCCAGTTGCGCCTGCTGTAAGGCGGATTCCGCCTCGACGACTTCCCTGCTGGTGACGTAGCCGCCTTTGTAGACGGCCTCTTCCCGCGCCAGCGCCTGGGCGCCGATCCCACCGCGCTTCACGGCGGCCGCGAGCTTCGCCTCTGCCTGAGCCTGCTTCGCGAGCGCCGTCTCGATCCGGGCGTCGGCCTGCTGCACCCGCCCGCGCGCGGCGCGCACCTTCGCCTCAGCCGCCCGCAGGCGCGCCTTCATCGTCTCGATCTTCGCCTTGCCCTGGGTGATGCCGGCGCGCGCCGCGTCTACGTCGGCTTCGGCGCGCTGCTGGTCGGCCTGGATCTGCTCCCACTCTTGCCGCGCGACGAGCTGCTCCTTCAACAGCAGATCGGCGCGCTCCAGGCGGGCCCTGGAGACCTTGGCCTGCGCCTGTGCCTGTGTCAGTGCTGCCTGCAGCGCCTGAATGTTTCCTTCCGCCTCGGCCACCTCGCTTCCGGCGCTGGCCGCGTCACTCTGGGCACTCGCGACTTCCCCTTCCAGGGCCGCCTTCTCGCTGCGAGCCTCGGCAACCTCATTCCGTGATGCGGCCACCTCGCCGCGGGCCGTGTTGGCTTCCCCCTCCGCCGCTGCCGACTGCATCCGGGCGTCCTCCACCTTCGGGCGGCCGAAGGCACCCAGTGCCGCCAGCTTCCGCTGCCGCTCCAGGTGGCTCCTGGCCACGCTGAGCCGTGCCGCAGCCTGACGGTAGGCGGCTTGCGCCTGCGCCAGCTCCCTGCTCTCCAGGAGCGCGAGGGTCTGCCCGGCCCGCACCGTGTCGCCCGCGACGACGAGCACGCGCGTGGCCTTCCCGCCCACGCGCGGGGTGACCTTGGCGGTTCGGTCGCCCCCGGCTTCGATGCTGCCGCTCACCGCCAGCTTCTCCGGCACCACCTGCCGCGTCACCGGCTCGACCCGGATCTCGGCAAGCTGCATCGCCTCCTCAGTCACGGTGAGGTCGCCCACGGTTCCTGCTTGCCCTTCGGCCACGGTCCGGGCGCCGGTTGCTGCCGGCTCAGCGCTTGCCGCGGCTGCCAGGGATGACGCGGCAGGCGACCGCTCTGAGCCGGAGCGCCTGGCGACGGCGACGACCACCGCCGCCAGGGCCAAAACGGCGAGTCCGGCCACGACAGGCCTCTTTCGGTACAGGGTTCGCAGGTGGTTCATCTTGTTGTTGTCCTCCCCCCGGAGGTTGGAGCCGGCAGCAGGTCGGCGGGCACGCTGCCGAGGGCACGCTCCAGTTCTGCACGCGCGATGGAGTGGTCCACCAGCGCGTTGGTGTACTCCGTCAACACCGAGCGGTAGGTGCGCTGCGCCTCCAGCAAGGCGACGATGCTGGTGGCCCCGGTCCTGAAGCCGGTGCGGCTGGCATCGAGCAGCCGGCGCGTCTGTTCCAGGACGCCCTGCTGGTAGCCCTTCGCCACCGCTTCCAAGGCTTGCAGCCGCGCCAGGGCACTCTCGACTTCCTGGCGCACCTGGCTGCGGGCGGCCTCCGCCCGGTCGGCCTGGGCGCGCGCCAACTCTTCGGCCTGGCGGATTCGGTTGCGCCGGCCGCCGTGGTCGAGGAGGGGTAGGGTGATGGCCACACCGATCCCGGACTGGAATCCGCGTGTGACGCTCTCGGCGCGGAACTGGGGGGCAATGTCCGGCCGCCCCTCGGCGCGCGCCAGGCGCGCTTCCTGCTGGAAGGCCTCCCGCCCGGCTTCCTGAGCCGTGATCTCCGCGCGCGCCGCCAGGGCCGTTTGCAGGGCGGCTTCGCGCTCTACTGGTTCAGCGGTGAAAGCGAGCGCGGGAAGGGGACCGACGGCTTCCGTGGGAGCGCGCCCCAGGAGGGTGTTCAGGGCGGCCAGTGCGGTGGCCACGCGGCTCTCCGCCAACGCGGTCTGCTGGCGCGCTCGCGTGACCTCAATCCCGGTCTGGGTCTGCTCGATACCCGGCCTGGTGCCCAGCTCCACCTGGCGGCCAGTGATGCGGTCGAACTCCTCGGCGCTCTTCAGGAGATCCTGCGCCAGCGAGCGCAGCTCCTGGGCGCGAGCCAGCTCGTGGTAAGCGGACCTTGTCTCGAAGACGAGGTCGCGGAGGGCGACGACCGCCTCCGCCTGCGTGCGGCGCAACTGGGCGTTCGCCACTCCCGTTCGGGCAGAGCGCGTGCCGTTCAGCTCCAGGCGCTGTTGGGCGATGAACTCCTCATCGGAGCCACCACGGGTGATGGCGGGCGCGAACACCAGATCCGGGTTCACGAGGGCGCGCGCGGAGCGCACGCCCAGGCCGGCCGCGTTGACATCCCGCACCGCGGCCGAGAGGCGCGGGTTCTGCCGAATCGCCAGCTTCACCGCGTCATCCGCAGTGAAGGCAGGCGGTTGTGGCGCGGCCAGCGCCGCTGCCGGCGCCAGCAGCAAGATACCGATGATCCTTCGCAAAGCTGCCTCCTGACATTCCCGATGAGCTGGTGGTGACCTGGCGGCAGGCAAGGAGCCGCCAATATCTCCAACTCAGAAGCTGACCGATGGGAATATCAGGAGAGGGGTGGGCCGCGTCGATTGGGAGTGTCGACCACGCCGGCGGGGAGTGGGGGTGCGGGCTGCTGTGCGCGCGTCATCCGATGGACTGCCGGTGCCGGCGCGGCTGTGGTGGGAGCAGTGGTGGCAGCCGGCCCGGCAACCTGTGGGCGAGCGGTGATGGGCGCGGCGGCCGTGCGGGCGGAATCGGGAGGCGTCACCAGGACACAGCCGCAGATACCCGGATGGGAGGATTCGGCTGTGCCACCAGCGCAGTGGGGACTCTCGTGCGCAGCGCGCTGATCCTGCGGGGCATCGCAGCAGCAGCGCGTGGGCAAGGCCACTTGCCAGGAGGTGATGGGGCATTCCGGATTGTCGCAGCGCCAGTAGCCATGCCCCTCGACGGCCAATATCGAGAAGAGCATGGCCAGCAGCGCCAGCGCATATCCCTTACGCATCTGCCTCATCAACCGCTCTCCAAGGATTGCCGGCCCATTGATGGTTCCCCGTGGGTCTGGAACCAACCGGACGGCAATACAGTACACCAGAGTCTATGATACGTTGCTGAGCAGGTCAGTTCCTCCCCCCTGTACAGGGGTCGGAAAGCCAAGCTCCGCCGTGCGCTCCCCGAGTGTGATTGGCATACGCTGGGCGCTCCGAGCTCGTTGCCGTGCGCCGCACCGCACTCAGGGGTCATCACATTTTTGGAACAAAAAACAACGCTAAGGACTCGCCCGCTGTTTCGTCCAAGATAAGAGCTGTTACGGTGGAGAAGCACCCGAAGAAGTGGCTGATCTCAAGGGCACGATAGGCGCATGGTCGGCAAACTGATGCCGGGTTATCTTGGACACAACCCGCACTTGTCTCAGCGCTGGCATCCTTCTCACTTCGGAGAGTCAACATAAATAGGATTATCGGAAGTTTGCGGGCGCCTGGTTTGCAAGCCGCGAACGGTGCTTTTTGGAGATGAATGGCACCTTTCTTTCGGTGCTGTCTGTCACCATCGGCCCTCAGCGCCGGATCTCCACTCCCCAGCCACTCGACACCTCACCCGAGATGTGGTATACTACGAGCGCAGATACGGCGATGGAGATGGGTGAACTACGCTCTGAATATACCGATTTCGGGCCGGCCGGGGGGATTACCGAAGAGCACCGGCGCCGGCTGGCGCAGCTCCACCGGGCCTTCGCCCATCCCTTCGTGGTGGAGGATGCCGCTCGCCTGTGGGGTGTAGACCACGCGCAGGCGGGGCGATTGCTCACGTATTGGGCATCCCGCGGCTGGCTGGCCCGCGTGCGCCGCGGCCTCTACCTGCCCGTGCCTCTCGAAACCCGTAACCCCAGCGAGCGCCGTGAGGACCCCTGGATTGTGGCAGCCACTCTCTTTGCCCCCGGCTACCTTGGGGGCTGGACGGCCTGCGAGCACTGGGGGCTGACCGATCAGGTCTTCGCCGATCTCGCCGTCTACACGACCCGGCGCGTGCGCCATCGTGACCCAGTGATCCAGGAGGTTACCTACCACGTGCGCGTGATCCGCGATGCCAGGCTGTTCGGGCTGCGCCAGGTGTGGCGAGGCCACACCCAGGTATCCGTATCCGACCCGGCGCGCACCCTGGCCGACATTCTGGACGACCCCAGCATGGGCGGGGGAATGAAGCACGTCGCGGAAGTGGCCCGGGAGTACTTCGAGAGCGACCATCGCGATGATGCGGCACTGAGGGAGTATGCCGGCCGTTTGGGGAATCGGGCGATCTGCAAGCGCCTCGGGTATCTCATCGAGACGCTCGATATGGATGCACCCGACCTGTTGGAGTTCTGCCGCCAGGCCATCAGCAGCGGTTACTCCAAGCTGGACCCTTCCGTTCCCACGCGCGGGCGCCTGCTACGCCGCTGGAACCTGGCGGTGAACGTCCGCATCGCCGGAGAGGGGCTCTCTGGATGATCCGACACGAGCAGATCCGCGACCGGGTGGCCGAGTGGGGGCTGCGCGAGGATGTGGTCGAGAAGGATTACGTGCTCGGCTGGCTCCTCTGGGGGATCGGCACCGAACCAGAGCTTCGGGATGCCTGGGTCTTCAAAGGCGGCACTTGCCTGAAGAAGTGCTTCCTGGAGACCTATCGCTTCTCCGAGGATCTGGACTTTACCGTTCTCCCCGGCGGCCCCGTCTCGCCGGAGCGCGTCCTGCCCATCCTCGCCGGACTGGTGGAGCGCGTTGCGGAAGCCTCCGGCATTGATCTGCGCGCCAGCGCCCCGCGCCTCAAGAAACGCCCCGGGGGCATGTCTGCCGAGGGCCGCCTGTACTATCGCGGCCCTCGGAACGCGCCCTCCCCCGCAAGCGTGAAGATCGATCTCAACGGTGACGAGGTGCTGGCGCGCTCGCCCGTTCTGCGTCCGATATCCCATCCGTTCCCGGATGCGCTCCCGGATCCGGGGCAGGTGCGCTGCTATGCCTTCGAGGAACTCTTCGCGGAGAAGCTGCGCGCCCTCGGGGAACGCTGCCGCCCCCGCGACCTCTACGATGTCATCCACCTCTACTGGCGCACGGACCTATCCCTCGATCCGCAGACCATCCACTCCGTCCTCATGGAGAAGTGCGCCACCAAGGGGGTGCCCTTCCCGACACTCTCCCTGATTGAGAACTCCCCGCTGCGTCAGGAACTGGTATCAGAGTGGGCGAACATGCTCGGGCACCAGCTTCGCGTGCTCCCGCCCATCGAGCCCTTCCTGGAGGAACTCGCCGGCGCCCTGGCCTGGCTGAATGGCTCCAGCAGCCTTCATCCTCTCCCTGGCATCGCCGGTGCCGAGGACGACCTTGCCCGAGGCGCATCCCCTCTCCCAGGGCATTCTGAGTTCGGCACCCCGCTGCTGCCGATCCGCTTCGCCGCTGCCAACCGCCTGTGTATCGAGCTTCGACACGAAGGCAGCATCGAGGTCGTTGAGCCCTATGCGCTGCGAAGGTCACGCGAAGACCGCCACCTCCTCTACGCGCTGGAGTGCAGCACCCGGAAGATCCGCTCCTACCGTGTTGATCGGATCCGCTCGATCCGCGTGACCACCCAGCCCTTCCGACCCCTCTACGCGGTGGAGTGCGCCGCGGCGGAATAGCGCTGTGCTACTGATCCCGAAAGTGCGTGACGGGGACAACCCCCGGGCGCGGTTGAAACGCCCCGGCGAGAAGCCAGAGCCTACCGTCGAGGTGGGTACTTGCCGAGGAGGGCCTCCAGCCCCACCTCCAGATCGCTCTTGGCCAACACCTTCTCGATGGTGCCCTGCGCCAGCTCGTCCGCCAGAGCCAGGGTCGCGTCCAGCGTTTCGCGGAGGCTGGCAGCCTGTTTCTCCAGCCGTTCGACCTCTTCCCGCTGGGCGGGGCTCAACGGCTCCCGGCGCCAGCGCGCCAACTGCTCCTCGTAGAGCCAGTGGTCGTCACGCTGGGTGGTGTACACCTCCTTGACCCGTCCGACGGTGTAGTCGTCCAGAACATAGGGGCGGTCGCGTGCGGGCAGCAGGTCCTGGTATGCCTTCTGGACTGCTTTCAGGCTCTCGTCGATGAACCTGCCGATGAGCGGCAGGGCACTTACGGGCTGCCAGTTGATTGCGCGTTCGTCGGGCACGAGATGTTCTCCTTGGGGCGCTGCCAGGCGCCCTTCTCTATCAAGCAAGACCGTCGAGCGTTTCTTCTCCAGTTTGGCGGTACCATTCCTCCTGAGACGACGAAGTGTGTGTTTTTTGCTCGAATCCTTGCCGCCGTTCTTCCGCACCTCGTGGAGCGCCTTCTGCAGGTTCTGCTCTGCCACCGGCCAGCCAGGCCGGATCACCAACGCGCGACGGTAGGTGCTCACCGCCAGGGCGGGTTGCCCCTGGCTCAGGTAGGCGTTTCCCAGATTATTGAGAACGGCAGCGTAGGACGGATCCAGATCGATGGCGCGCTGGTAAGCGGCGATGGCCTCGTTGTCTCTGCCCGCCTGGTGGCAGGCTACCCCGAGCGCGTTGTCGGCCGTTGCCCACTGTGGATCAAGCTGGACCGTATCCTGCCACTTGCGTATCGCGGCATCGATTGCCCCACGCCCCTGAAGGGCACTGGCGAGCATGGCATGGTTCGCAGCGTTGATCGGATTCGCTTGCGCCGCAGCCTGATAGCTTGGGGTGGCATCGCTCATGGTGGCCTCCTGCAACGCCCCGAGCGAAATCCAGTAATAATCGCAAGAGGGGTCGGCATTCGCCGCGGCACGTAGCGCCGATACAGCCCCGTCCAACTCACCCCTGGCCGCTGCCTGCAGTCCTCGGCGGCACTGGAGATCGGCGTAGAAGCAGCGGAGCGTATGCCCGAAGATCAGCAACCCCACCACGGCAAGCATTTGTGGTGCGCCCCTGAAACTGGACACATAGGATAACCAATGCTATGATGTCCAAGACAGGAGCGCAAAGTGGGGAGCGCAAAGTGGGGAGCGCAAAGTGGGGAGCGCAAAGTGGTCAAGCGTCGGAAGTTCGTGCCGGAGTTCAAGGCGAAGGTGGTGTTGGAGGTCCTGTCCGGCACCAGGAGTGCAGCGGCGGCCTGCCGCGAGTGCGGGTTGAAGCCCGACCT
>JACQGM010000178.1 GCA_016199585.1 Armatimonadota bacterium | reverse complement strand
GGCGAAGAGCGGGGCAAGGTGGTTGAGATGAAGGCGATGCACATTGACGTCGGCGCCACCTCGAAGGATGAGGTGGAGACGCTGGGCGTGCGCCTCGGAGACCCGGTGGTCCCCGCGGCGGAGTTCCGCGTCCTGGGCACCGGCAAGACCTACGTCGCCAAGGCCTTCGATGACCGCGTGGGCGTGGCGCTGCTGATTGACACCGCGCGCCACTTCGCGCGCGCCCCCCATCCCAACCTTCTCTACAGCGCGGCCACCGTCATGGAGGAGGTCGGCACGCGGGGCGCGCAGACGTCCGCCGCAGTGGTCCACCCCGACGCGGCCATCATCCTGGAAGGTGACATCGCCGGCGACGTGCCGGGGATCAAGCCGGAGGAAGCGTCCGCCAAGCTGGGAGGCGGCCCGACGCTCATGCTCCTGGACCGGCGCATGGTGCCGAACCTGCGCCTGCGCGACCTGGTGATCGAGACCGCCCGTGAGAGGGAGATTCCACTCCAGTTCTCCGCCCATGCCGCCGCCGCCACCGATGGCGCCGTGATCCACCTGCACGAGACGGGGGTGCCGACTGTGGTCATCGGCGTGCCCACGCGCTACGTCCATAGCCACTCGGGGATCCTCCACCGCGAGGACTATGACCGCGCGCTGCGCCTGCTCATCGCCGTGGTGGAGAAGCTGGACGCGCCGACGGTCGAGGGTCTGGTTGACTGAGAGGGCGTCAACGCCGCCGGGCTTGCCCCGTCTCTGAATCGGGAGGATGCGCAAGATGATCTACGACACCCACGTCCACGTGGGGCGGGCCATGAGGCGCTTCGACGGCAGCGCCGGAGAAGCCGCCGAGGAGATGATGGCGCGGGCGCGGCTGCACGGCATCGAGCGTCAGTGCATCAGCTCGCTCGGGAATCGGGGCTACCTCGCCTACCCGACCCTTGCGGAGGTGCGGGAGGCCAACGACCACGTCCTGGAGCTGTCCACCGCCCATCCCGAGCACTACCTGCCCTTCTGTTACCTGGATCCGCGCCACGAGGGCGCCACCCTCGACGAGCTGCATCGCTGCTCGGATCGCGGCGTGGTCGGCATCAAGCTCTGGGTCTCGTGCAAGGTGAGCGACCCCCTGGTGGATCCGATCCTCGAGCGCGCCGCCGCGCTGCGCCTCCCGGTGCTCCAGCACGCCTGGAACAAGAGCGTCGGCCAGCGCGAGCACGAATCCACCTCGGCGGATGTCGCCGAGGCGGGCCGCCGGCACCCGGGCACGTGCATCATCGCGGCGCACCTGATGGGACTTGGCTGCCGCGGCGTATTGGACATCGCCCCGATGCCCGACGTTCACGTGGACCTATCCGGCGGCGACCCGGAGGCGGGCATCCTGGAGTACGCCGTGCGCCACCTCGGCGCGGAGCGAGTGCTCTTCGGCTCGGACGCCCCCGGACGCTCCTACGGGGTGCAGCTCGGCAAGGTGTTGGGCGCCGACCTGACGCCCGGCCAGCGCGACCTCATCTTGTGGGGCAACGCAGAGAGGATATTGCGGCTGTGATAGACATCAACGCCTACGCCGGCCCGTGGCCCTTCCGCGCCCTTCCGGCGTCCGCGCCCTCCGAGGTGGCCGACGTGCTGCAGGCCGCCGGCATCGCTCGGGCGCTCGTCTCCCCCCTGGAGGCGCTCTTCTTCGAGGATCCCCGGGTCGCCAACGAGCGTCTCGCCGCGCGCCTCCAGCCGGAGGGGACGCTGCTCCTGTGCGCGGTGGTGAACCCGCGCCTGGCGAACTGGCGGCCGGTGTTGACGACCGCCCGTGAGAGCCTGGGTGCCCGGGCGATCAAGCTCCATCCCGGCTACCACCTCTACGAGCTGGACTCCCCCGCGGCCCGGGAGTGCCTCGCCGCCGCCGGGGAAGCGGGTCTCCCGGTCATCATCCAGCTCCGGATGCAGGACGCGCGGGCGCAGCACCCCCTGTGCAGGATCCCGGACGTGCCGGCCGCGGCCGCGCTGGAGGCCGCGCGGAGCGCGCCGGGGGCGCAGGTCGTGCTCGGCGGCATCCGCTTCGCCGAGGCGCGCGGGCAGGGGGATGCGATCCGGGCACTGGCGAACGTCTGGGTGGATCTCTCTCAGGTGGAGTACGTGGATGGCATGCGTCAGGTGATCCAGGCGGTCGGCAGCGACCGCCTGCTCCTCGGCACGCACGCGCCCCTCTTCAACGTCCGCTCCGCCCTGCTGAAGCTGGACGAAGGCCTGCTGTCGGATGCGGAGCGGGCGGCCATCACCCGGGAGAACGCGCGACGGCTGCTGCGGGTCTGACCCCGGGCGGGAGGACGCCCGTGGCCGCCTGTCCCCCGTCCGCGGGGGTGCCGCGCTCCTCCCCGCGGTTCCACCGGGAAGAGGCAACATGATCTACGATATCCACGTTCACGTCGGCAGTGCCGTGCGGCGCTTCGACGGCAGCGCCGGAGAAGCCGCCGAGGAGATGATGGCGCGGGCGCGGCTGCACGGCATCGAGCGCCAGTGCATCAGCTCGCTGCTCAATCCGGGTAACCTCGCCTACCCGAGCCTCGAGCAGGTGCGGCAGGGCAACGACCACGCCCTGAGCCTGGCGGCCGCCTACCCGAGGCACTACCTGCCCTTCTGCTATCTCAACCCGCGCCATGAGCGCGCCGCCCTCGACGAGCTGCACCGCTGCTCCGACCGCGGCGTGGTCGGCATCAAGCTGCTGGTTTCCTGCAAGGCGAGCGACCCCCTGGTGGATCCGATCCTCGAGCGCGCCGCCGCGCTGCGCCTCCCGGTACTGCAGCACGCCTGGAACAAGACCGTCGGCCAGCGCGAGCACGAATCCACCTCGGCGGACGTCGCCGAGGCGGGCCGCCGGCACCCGGGCACGCACCTCATCATGGCCCACCTGATGGGCGCCGGCTACCGCGGCGTGCTGGACATCGCCCCGATGCCCAACGTTCACGTGGACCTATCCGGCGGCGAGCCGGAGACCGGCATCGTGGAATACGCCGTGCGCCACCTCGGTGCGGAGCGAGTGCTCTTCGGGTCGGACGCTCCGGGGCGCTCTTACGGGGTGCAGCTCGGCAAGGTGCTGGGCGCCGACCTGACGCCCGGTCAGCGCGACCTCATCCTGTGGGGCAACGCGGAGCGGATACTGCGCCTGTGACTCGCATCCGCGCCGGCGTCACCGGTCGGGGCAACTGCCCGGAGCGCCGGTGGAACCGGCCGGGGGCGGGGTGGGGGAGCGTCGGTAGCCCCCGGGTTCGAGAGTGCGCCCGCCCGATTCTCGGGCACTCCGAGGCAATAGCCTGGGGGTGCCTGCGAATCCGAGGGTACCGTGGGCCGAAGTGGGGGACGCTCGCGCCGGCATCGGAGCGCCGGTGGAACCGGCCGGGGAAACTGCCCGGAGCGCCGGTGGAACCGGCTGGGGGCGGGGTGAGGGAGCGTCGGTAGCCCCCGGGTTCGAGAGTGCGCCCGCCCGATTCTCGGGCACTCCGGGCAATGGCTCGGGGATGGGTGGTGTTGCTGTGACGCACACGCATCCGAGACGCGGGCGTCAACCGCCCCACCGCCCTTGCTGCAGCAGGTCCAACAGCACCGGCTCGACCAGGGCGCGGATGCGGGGGTTGGCGTAGCCGATCCAGGCGACGTCTTCGCGGATGTCGAGGCGGGCATCCAACGGCCTGCCATCGGGGCCGGTGATGATGACGCCGGCCTCGCGCGCGATCAACTCGGTGCAGCAGTCGTAAGGGTGGCAGCAGAGGTGGTGGATCCCCGCGGCGGGGTACTTCGCCGCCAGAGCCAGCGGCCGCAGGTCGGCGTTGAAGCGGTCGTGCCCCACGGTCAGCTCGTAGAGCTGCCCCGCCGTGGCGATGTACTGGTCGTCGAACACCAGCGGGTTGCCGTCCGCCGGGGTGCCCACCACACGCTCGAAGAGAGCCTCTTCCAGGCGGGCGACGAGGTCGCGGGCGCCGGGGAAGAACTTGGTGATCCCCGCGAAGCCGTGGGCTAGCGTGGGTGCGTGGCTGGGGCGCGGCGTGTAGGCGCGCGTCTCGCCGCTCACCAGGTTGTGGCGCTCGGCGTGCGCGCCCTGCCCGCGCACCGCCCACAGCACGTCCGCCAGGTGCTGGCGCGTGGTCGGGATCTCGGTCTGCACGGCGACGGCGATGTCGGGGATCGCGGTGGCCGCCCCGTGGTTGGGGGCGACGCCGGAGAGCACCCACGCGCTCCGCTTGTCGTACATCAGGCCGCGCGTGCCGTCAATCGGGTCCACGATCAGGCAGAAGCGCGCCTCCGCGGGCCGCGCGCCCCGGGGGAAGACCCGCCACCCGTTCCCCGGGATCCCTTCGGCGATGAGCGCCAGGGGCACCTCGGCGCCCCACCGCTCGCAGAACTCCAGGAGCACCTCCTCCGAGCGGAGATCAATGGCGTAGAGCGTGTCCCCGTCGCGCCGCTCCCCGACGGCAGCCATCGCCTCCGGGCTGGCGGCGTCGCGGCAGGCGCGGACGTGGTCGCGCAGGCGGGTCTGGAGGTCGCGCAGGCGCTCCAGGAAGTACTCCGGCGGCGCGGGAAGACCGTGGCTATCCAGCATACTCACTGCGCTTCTCCCACAGAGATGCTCCTTCCTTGGAGTACGGCATGGCTGCTGGCGGGTGCGAGTCTATGCCCCATCCGACAGGCCGGCTTCGGCAAGGATGGCCCCGAAGTCGTCCGCGCCGATACGGGTGGCTGCCTGGCGGACATGCTGACCCCGGTTCCGCCAGCGCCAAGAGAACGAGCGCCGAGCGTTCGTTCCTTTGGCCCCGGGGTAGATCGAGCGCAGCCAGAATCTCCAAGGCCTCCTCTACGCGTTGCCCGGCGGGGCTGACCTGCGGTGCGCTCTCATCACTCATCGGAGAGCAGTACCTTCTCTACCAAGCGGTCGATCTCCTCCTGGCACGGGAACCGCACTGGCACGCTGGCGCCGATCTCCACCAACTGCTCCTCGGTAGGGTAGGCCAGGTAGCGGAGGTCGGCTGCGTTCACCTGCGTGTGCCCGTTGAACTGCCGGAAGTAGGCATCCACCCATGTCGTATTCAGGAACGCCGCCAGTCCCCTCGCCTCGCGCGGGTCGAGCCCGCGCCCGTACCGGTGGAAGTAGTTGACATGGTTCTCGAAGCCAACGAGATCATGTGGAATCCGTTCCGGATCGTGGACAGCGGCGACCACGCGCTTCACCTGTTCCTTGGAGGTGAACCGTTTCACAACCACGTAATGGGAGTTCGGCACCAGGAGCTGCACAGTACGCTCTACGGCCGCGATAGCGGTGGGCTTCCGGATGTTCGGCTGCGGCCACGCGACGTATCCATCGACGAAGTGCGCCGGGTAGATAAGGGGCACCGTGCCCGGCACGGCCTCCCGGCGCAAGAACTCCTTAGCGCGGAAGTCCACGACCCGTCCCGTAGACACCTGGATGCCCAGCTCACCAAGGCTCGTTCGCAGAAGAGCGGCGAGCGCGCCACCATCATCCCTGCCCCCGGATGGGATGTGTATGAACAAGTCCGGGTCGTCCGGCCGCACGACCTGTTCCCACGGCACGGTGCGGCAGTCATAGGGCGC
Organism: Armatimonadota bacterium; assembly: GCA_016199585.1. Lineage (GTDB taxonomy): Bacteria > Armatimonadota > JAAZEB01 > JAAZEB01 > JAAZEB01 > JACQGM01. The sequence continues at coordinate 16,921 of JACQGM010000178.1, read as the reverse complement.
CCCGCGATCCCCTCTGTCCACGGTAACCACAACAGCTTGGCGCTTCGCGGCGTCCTTTGCCGCGCAGATGACGACGTTTTCCTGAAGAACGCCATCATCGCGGAACGCCCTGTCACGCGCCTCGAACAGGTGCAGTCGGCGAATGGTCATGTCGGCGAGGAAAGCGCGACGGAAGGCACGGAAGTATGGGCCGTTGCAGAAGCTCCGCGGCGAGATCACAACAAGCTCCCCACGCGGTTGCAGCAAGCGAACGGCGGCCGCCACGAAACCGGCGTAGAGATTGCTGGTCTCGATGCCCAGGTCCCGGATCCGCGCGCGCGTCGCGGACGCCGAGTGTACCTTGCGGTAGGGAGGGTTCAGGATGGCGCACGTGAAGCTGCCGCAGCCATCGCCGCTGAACAGGGCTGGCTGCACAGCGCGGGCCGCGGCGCCGATGAAGTCCTCCCGAAACACATCCGCCCGGAAGGCGATTCCGTTCCGTCTGCACTCAGCTTCGCACATGCCCAGGACACGATGGAGACGCGCGAGCAAGTGCTCGTCCAGCTCGTAGGCACTGACACACACGCGCGCTGGCTTCGCGGGACGACAGCAGAGTTCGGCAACGCACGCTGCCGTCAGAGACCCAATTCCGGCCCCCGCATCCAGGATTCTCACTTCGCGCGCTCTGCACTCGAGCATGGAAGCCATCAGTCGGGCGACGGGAACGGGCGTGAAGAACTGGCCCATGGCTGCCTTCCGAGTCGGGTTCAGGGTCCGGCTAGACTCACTCCGGATGCGATCGACCTGCTGCAAGAAGCCGGTACCCGAGTCGCCATCGAGCCCTGCGTGCCAGAGTGCCTGGGTATCCATCTACGTCCCCTGTTGCCACAGTCCAGTACCACAGGCTTCGGCACCTTCCCGGGTGATCCCTTCTCGTCGTGCGCTGACGGCGGACGCACGGCATCCTCGCCGGCCGTCCCTTGTGTCGGGCCCGACCGGACGAAGAGGCGACGAGTTCGGCTTGGCTGCAGAGTCCACGGGGCTGTTCGTGGGGTTGACATTTGCGCACGCGCTTCCTATAATGGGCACCAGAGGTGCGCCCGCCCGGTGGGTCGGCGCGCCCGACAGGAACGGAGGGCCGCACCGGCGCCTCCGGTGGTCCTGAGACGGGTCTGCGGGGAGCGCCGTCGGCGCTGGCAGCCCGCCCCCTCCAGGCTCCACTTTCCCGCAACTGCGGAAGCATGTTTCTGTACCGGAATATCGTCCGCCCAGCGGGCAGGGGTTTGCGCCCTTCGCCGCGAACTCTAGGTACCACGGCACTGCCCGCGGCGGCGTTCGCGCGCGGAGCTGCCGCCGGCCCGCGTTCCGCCGGCCCTCTCACCGGGGAAGACCGATCCCGTGGGTGCCGGACGCGCGCGCCGCGCCACCCGGCGCCGGAGGAGAATGGAGAGATGAGCTTACCTTTCGGAGGCCCCCCGCGCCGGTGGCGGATCCACCGGCCTCTTCCGGCGTTCCTTGGAATCGCCGTCGCGCTCCTTCTGGCGGAGCCGCCGTGCCAGGCAGCCCGTCAGTACTCCGTCGAGGTGGATGGGCGCCCGGTGAGCTTCGCGACCGTCGGGCCCGTATCGGTTTCCGGCCGCGTCCTCGTCCCCCTGCGCGGCGTGCTGGAGCAAACCGGCGCCACGCTCCGTTGGTCTGCGGAGACGAAGACGGTCTATGCCAGCCGGGGAAGCACCCGCCTCGAGCTGCCGGTCGGCCGGCCCGCCGCCACGGTCAACGGCCGCACGGTGGCGATGGACGTGCCGGCGATGATGATGCGCGGCACGGTGATGGTGCCCCTGCGCTTCGTCGTCGAGGCGCTCAACGCCTCGGTGCAGGAGTCCGGCGGCAGGATCCGCATCACCACGCGGCCCGAACAGCCGCCGCTGAAGTCCCTCGATGGTCCCGTTGCGGTGGCGACGCGGCAAACCGCGAGGCCGGCGCCGCAGCCGTCGGCGCCCACGCGCCTCGCCACGCCTCCGGCCGAGCCCTCGCCGGCGCCCGTCGCCCTGCGCCAGACGGTGGATGGTATCGTGGAGCAGGTGGGCGTGGACGCCGCCCCGCAGACGCTCACGGTTCTGGCGGATGGCGACCGGCTCTCGCTGGAACTGGCGCCGCAGGCGGTGGTGCTCAGCCGCGAGGGCGGCGAAACGGGCACCGCCCGCGAGGGCCGCCTCTCCGAGGTCTACCCTGGCGACCGCGTGCGGGTGAAGATCAACTCCACCGGCAAGGTCACGATCCTGGTGGTGGAGTACGACCTGGTGGAGGGTACGGTCGCCGCCATCGCCGGCGACTCGCTGCAGCTCGCGGGCGCGGATGCCGTGACCCTCACCCGCGGGGCGCGCATCGTGCGCCCGGACGGCACCGGGGGCCGCCGCGATGAGATCCGCGCGGGCGACACGGTGCGCGCGCGTCTGCGACCCGCCTCGCGCGAGGCGAACGTCGTCTACGTGCTCAAGGCCGCGCCCGCCGCGACGGTGACGACTCCGCCGCCCGGGCCGGCTGCACCGGTTGGCGAGACGGCCGCCACGACGGCCCCGCCGGCCGCAGCGGCGCCCCCCGCCCCGGCCACCCCCCCCGGCACCGGGGCGGCGGCAGGGCCGGATGCCGCGGCGCCCCCCGGCCAACCGGCGCCGGCCGCGCCACCGGAGACGAGAGCGCCCGCCGCGACGGAGGTCCAGGCTCCGCCGGTGGAAGCTCCCGCCCCGGGGGCACCCGCTCCCGCCGCGCCGGTCGGTCGTGACCAGGCCTCGGTGCCCGCCGCGCCGAAGCCCCCCGTCGCGGTGGCATCGTTCACCCACGACGCGGCCGCGCCCCTGCGAACGGGCGCCGCCCTCAGGGTGACGCTGCAAGGCGAGCCGGGCGGCAGGGCGACCTTCGACGTGGGCAGGCTGGCCGCCGGGCTGGCGATGCCGGAGGTGGCGCCCGGGAAGTATATCGGTGCCTACACGGTCCCGGATGGGATCAATGAGCGCGTCTCCATCTTCGGACGACTCGCCGGCGCGAATGGCGAGTCACCCCTGGTGCAGGCGGGCGTGCCGGTGGTCATCGACTCGGTGCCCCCCGGCGCCAGCGACGTCGCCCCCGCCCGGAACGGCACCGTGGCAGAGGCCCATCCGGTGATCTACGCCGTCTTCGAGGACCCGGAGGGGAGCGGGGTGGACGCCGCGCAGGTGCGCCTGGCGGTGGCCGGTGAGGACGTCACCGCCCGCGCCACGCTCACGCCCCGCTTCATCCACTATCGGCCCGTGCTCCCGATCGCCAACGGCCCGGTGGCCGCCCGCCTGAGCATCCAGGACCGGGCCGGCAACCGCTCCGAGACGGAGTGGCAGTTCACGGTGGACGCGCCCGAGGTGCCGATCACCTCGGTGGCGCACAACGCGGCGCGGCCCCTCGACGTGGGGCAGTCGGTCACGGTCACGGTGGCCGGGAAGCCCAGAGGGGCGGCGAGCTTCGACATCGGCACGATGAAGGTGGGCATCCCTCTCTCCGAGACCTCGCCGGGCATCTACCAGGGCCGCTACACGGCGGAGAAGGGCGACGTGGCGCTCTCGGCGCGCGTGGTGGCGCACCTGATCACCGAGACGGGCGACCGGTTCACCCGCGAGTGCTCCGAGCCGATCACGATCGTCACCGTGCCGCCGCGGGCGCCCACCATCGCTTCTCCCACCGATGGCGACGTGGCCGAGCGGACGTTGGTCGTCAGCGGGCGTGCGCAGCCCGGCGTCACCGTCCGCGTGCAGGTGGTGCGCACCGTGCGCAAGCTGGGCCTCTGGAGCGACCGGGACGTCGCAGCGGCCTATGAAGCGATGGTAGACAACGAGGGTACGTTCACCACAGCCAGGATGGCGGTGCCGGGGCGCGGCCGGGAGGAGACGGTCACCATCCAGGCGGTGGCGATTGACGCCGCCGGACACCCATCCGATGTCGTTGCGATCAAGGTAACACTGCGATAGCCCTGCTCACGGCTGCGGGCGAGGGCTGCGCCGCGCCCGGAGGATGTAGGTTCCCGTTGGGAGTCTGCAAGCTTGTCGCGGTCCTGGCTCTCGTCGCCGGCGTGGCGCTGATCTGGTTCCGGGCCGGCCTGAACGCGGCGCCGGAGCGCCGCCCCGCGGTCACCGTGCGCTCCCTCGCGATTCGGTGAGCCGCTGCAACGCCCAACCCTCGGGTCGGGTGAGGAGGGAAATGCTGAACACCGGAGGAATCAGGTAATGGCCAAATCGAAGTCTCTCACTCTCGCCGCTCTGCTCTTGTGCGCCAGCGTCGGCGCCGGCGCCGCGCCCTCGATGCTCGGCCCCACCGGGACCCTGCTCCTTCCCGATGCCCGCGTGCTGCCGATGGGGCAGCTCGTGGGCACCGGTGGCGGCATCTGGGTGGACCGGGCGGGCACCACCGACGCGAACGAGTGGTACTCCCTCAATGCGGGGGTGCTGCCGCGCGTCGAGGCGGGCGTCTCTCGCGTCACCTACCGCACGCGGCGCGCCACCGGCACGCCGATTCACGCCAAGTTCCAGGTGCTCCCGGAGCGCGGCTACCGGCCCGGCCTGGCGGTCGGCAGCGTGGATCTGACCAACGAGACCTCATCGCAGGGCACCGCCTATGTCACCGTCAGCGGGCCGATCTGGGCGCCTCTGGACCTCTTCACCGGCGAGGCCGTCCATCCGCTCCGGGCAGTGGCGGGAATCGGCACCGGCATCTACGGCGGGAGCCCCTTTGCCGGGCTGGACTGGCAGGCGCACAACCGCGCGCGGCTCATCGTGGAGTACACGAAGTTCAGTCCGCTGGGCATCAGCAACTCGCACGTCTTCAACCTGGGCGGCCAGTTCACCTTCGGTAACTCGGTGGTGATCAACGCGGGCGCGGTAGACATGCGCTACCCGGCCGTCAGCGCCTCGCTGCTGGTGAACAGTCTCTGGTAGCCCACTCGCTGCGGTGGGCCGGCGCACCCATCAACCCGGCAGAGCGTCGGATGCGGGGGTGTTCCCGGTAGCCGGGAACACCCCCGACCGCTCGTCCCCGCCGCACCGGCAGAACGCACGCCGGTCACTCCCCGGCCGCGCGTGGTGTTCCCATCCTCAGCCGCCCCACCATCGCCACCGCCCGCGCGCTCTCGGCACGGAAGGAACCGTCGCGGACGGGTGCGAATCCTGTGAATAGGATCGGCCACTCTGGACATTGTAGCACACCGAGTCCGGGTCGCCGGCGTCGCGCCGAGGATTCCCGCCCGCCCCCAGCCGGGTTCCCATTCCCCTGGAGTGGAAAGCCAGCGGCCGCATCTGGCCGGGGTGGTGGGCTGCTCCGAGGCTCCGGGCGCCGGCTGCGACACTCGGATCGGCGCCACGGCCTTTGGGAGGGGGCTGGCAGGCGCCGGGTATGGATCGAGGAAGAGCCCGGGCCGCAGGAAGGAAGCGAAGATGGGTTTGCAGATATCACCCCTCCAGCAGGCGCGCGCCGGGTACCGTCCCAATCTCCCCAAAGCCCTGCGCGGCGGGAGCATCGGGGTCGCGTTCGGGGCCCCGACGGAGCCGGCGTCGGACCGCGAGGAGATCCGGCGTCTCTTCCCCAACACCTACGGCCAGCCCGCGGTGACACTGGTGGCGGGCGACGGTCTCCAGGCGGCGCCGCTGAAGGTGGGCGTGGTCCTCTCGGGCGGGCAGGCGCCCGGGGGGCACAACGTGATCGCCGGCGTCCTGGACGCCCTCAAGGCCGCCCACCCGGAGAGCCGGCTCTTCGGCTTCCTGAAGGGCCCCGCCGGAATCATCAAGGGGAAGGGCCGCGAGCTGACACCCGAACTGGTGGACGCCTACCGCAACACCGGCGGCTTCGACATGATCATGAGCGGGCGCGACAAGATCGAGAAGCCGGAAGAGCTGGCCGCCTGCAAGAAGCACTTCGCCGAGATGGGCCTGGACGGCCTGGTGATCATCGGCGGCGACGACTCGAACACCAATGCGGCCGTCCTCGCGGAGTACCTCAAGACCGAGGGCTGCCCCACGTGCGTCGTCGGGGTGCCGAAGACGATTGACGGCGACATGAAGAACGAGCAGATCGAGGCGTCCTTCGGCTTCGACACCGCCGCCAAGACCTACTCCGAGTTGATCGGCAACATCGCCCGCGATGCCACCTCGGCCGTCAAGTACTGGCACTTCGTGCGCCTGATGGGCCGCGCCGCCAGCCACGTCACCCTCGAGTGCGCGCTCCAGACGCACCCGAACATCGCCCTCATCTCCGAAGAGGCGCAGGCCCGCGGCACCACCCTCGAGCAGATCGTGAACTACATCGTCGAGGTTGTCGTCAGGCGCGCCGAGGCGGGCCGGAACTACGGCGTCGTCCTCGTGCCCGAGGGCCTGGTGGAGTTCATCAGCGACTTCCGCGTCCTCATTGACGAGGTGAGCGCCATCCTGGGCGCCGACGAGCGGTACATCCACGGCCTGCCGGACCACTCGGAGCGCCTCCAATACCTCAACACCCGCCTCACCGCGGAGAGCGCCCGCGTCTACGGCACGCTGCCGCGGGACATCCAGGAGGTGCTCCTCCGCCGCGACAGCCACGGCAACGTGCCGCTCTCGCAGGTGGAGACCGAGCGCCTCCTCATTGACCTGGTCTCGGATCGGATCCGGCTGCTGCAATCGCGCGGCCAGGCCGAGGCGGTGAAGTTCAGCGCGCTCTCGCACTTCTTCGGCTACGAGGGCCGCTGCGCCGCGCCCTCCAACTTCGACGCCGACTACACCTACTCCCTCGGCTTCGCGGCGGCGCAGCTCGTCCGCGCGCGGCTCACCGGCTACACGGCCAACGTGCGGAACATGACGAAGCCCGCCGACGAGTGGGTGGCCGGCGGCACGCCGGTGACGATGATGCTCAACCTGGAGCGGCGCAAGGGCGTTCTCACCCCGGTCATCAAGAAGGCGCTGGTGGACCTGGGGGGCCGGCCGTTCACCGAGTTCGCCGAGCGCCGCGACCGGTGGGCGATCGGCGACGAGTACGTCTTCCCCGGCCCGATCCAGTACTTCGGCCCCTCCGAAGTCTGCGATGCGCCGTCCATCACGCTGGCGCTGGAGAAGGCATGATGAAATGAGGGGCAATGTCATTGCCCCTCATTCCTCACCATGTCGCACACCACCATCCGGTGATCCGAGTGCTGCGTCTTCCGGGCCGTGACCGCCACGGCTCGGAAGTGGCGGCTGATCCATATCTGGTCGATGCGGTGGAAGGGGAAGTCGTTGACCGCGGTGTTCCCCCAGCCGAGGCCGGCTTCCCGGAAGGTGTCGCGCAGGCGGGGGCGCAGCAAGCGGAAGGTGGCGTCGCCCGCGGGCGCGTTGAAGTCTCCGCCCACGACGAGCGGCGTCTCCGGAGAGATCCCGGCGAGCCGTCCGGCCAGGGAGCGCACCTCATCCCGTCGCGCCCGGCGGTTGGCGGCCTGATCGCGCCAGCAGCTCGGGTTCCAGAGGTCCATGCGCGCCACCGGCGGCACGAAGCGGACGCTCACCACATCCACCTGCGTGCCCGACGCGAGGCGCACGCGCGCCCGGGTGCCCGGGCCGTGCCGCCCGGAAGGCGCTGCCCCCAGGAGTGCGCCGCGGGCGAGGACGGACTCATCCCGACTCCACGCCGCGGCGGCGTGCGCTCCGAAGAGTCGCCGACCGAGCGCCTCGACCGCCGCGCGGCCCGGCGACTCTTGCAGCAGCACGATGTCCGGGTAGGCGCCGGCCACCTCTGCGGCCGCTACTTCCGAGCCGCCGGCGCAGTTGAGCGACACCACCCGGATCGTCGCCGCCGCGCGCGAGGCCCCCTGCGCATCGCCCCGCAGCCACCCGCGCACCAGGCTGCGGGGCTCCTCGGCGAAGGCGACCAGGTATCCCAGCCAGGCGAGCAGCACCAGGGCCCCGAAGCGGCGCTGCGCCCGCCCCCAGCCCGCCCAGGCGAGCACCAGCCCCGGCGCCAGCCACGCCCACACGGGAAAGAGCGTCACCGCCGCGCACGCATCCGGCCGGAGGGCATAGCACGCGGCCAACGCGGCGCACAGCGCCAGGGAGAGCGAGAGCAGGCTCAGCCTCAGCCGCCGCGCCCACCGTGGCGCGCAGTGCGGGATACGCCGCCCTTCCCTCTCCCCCTGAGCCGTCGAGTCTGTATCCTGAGCCACCGAATGGTCATCCCAACGTTGCCGAGCTTGCCTCTCACGCCGCAAGTTGGCATGAGAATTCGCGCACATCCGTCTGCTGCCGGGCGTGCTCGATGGTCATGCTGACGAGATGGCCCACCTCATCCAGCTCGACGAGCACGTTCTCATTCACGTCGCGAGTCTCCGCAATCTCCCTGTCACTGAAGGTGACCAGAAGCGTGTCCGTACCTGGAAAGCACTTGACCTTCATGCGGCCCCTCCCCCTTGGAAGTCCCGGTCGAAGAATGCGTTGCGCGCCGTCTCGCCGTCTCCAAGTAGGACCACGCGCAGGTACTTCCCTCCCGCCTCGGCGATCCACCTGCCCAGCCATGCTCGGCCATCCTACCGCCCCAGCGCGAACCCCTTCGCCGCCGCCTGCTCGCGCAGCGACTGCGTCAGCGCGCCCTGGAGGGTGTCGGCGTTGGAAAGGGAGCGCCGCTTCATCTCGTCGGCCACGTAGCGGGTACGCTCGCCGCCCAGCTTCTTGATCTCCGCCTGGATCTCCTCGCGCTCCTTCGCCTTTCCCTCGACATAGGCCACGCGCTCGTCGGGGTCCATCGGCTCCATGGCGGGGGGCAGTCCGCGTTCCAGCTTGTCCGACACGTTGTAGTAGACTTCCTTCCGCCCGCGCAGCCGCAGGACATCCACCAGATCCCACTTGTCGTTGCGGTACTGGCTGGATGCCTTCGCCGCGGTGCGCGCCGGAGCCATCGCCGGACCACGGGCCGCTGCCTGGGCATCCTGGGCAACCTGCCGTGCCTCCGCCTCGCGGCCGGCCGCGCCGTAGGCGACGTAGGTCGCGTTCAGGCGGGCGTTCAGCTCGGCGAGGCGGCGGTCCTGGGGCGCCTCGATGGCGGCCACGGCGCGGTTCTGGTCAATGGACGCATAGGCGCCGTCGCCGATCCGGGCGCCGTGCTGCCACATCCCCGAGACACCGCCGTCGTAGGAGCCGCAGTGGATCGTGTTCACGCTGATGCCCCGGGCCACCGCGTCGCGGCACGCCTCGCGGTAGTCCACCGAGCCCTGGGTGAACGGCTCGTTCCCCGCGATGTAGAGCGCCTTCAGCGCCTTGCGCGACCGGCTCCAGGCGAGACCGGAGACGGCGGCCTGGATCACCTGCCCGCAATATTCGTCCCCGCCGTTCGTCCGCAGGGCGAAGAGCTCTTCGGAAACCCGGTCGAGGTCGGTGGTGAAGGGGAGCACCTGGCGGATGTGGCCCTCGCCGGCGGGGATGCCGGTGTTGCCGTACTCGTAGAGGGCCACGCGCAGGTCGGCGGTCTTCCCGCCCTGCTTGGCGGTGGCGAACTCGTTGACGATGTCCCAGAGCTGGGTGCGCGCCTGGTCAATCAGCCCGTCCATGCTGTTGCTCGTGTCCAGGAGCAGCGCCACCTGGATGAGCGGCGCGGCGCCCTCGCGGGCGGCGGGTATCGGCTGCGGCTTCGGAGCGTGCCGAACGCCGGATCGGATCCCGGCTTGCAGCATCCGCTTCCGGTTCTCCGCAGCCTGGGCCTCCTTCACAATGCAGTAGGTGCCCACCATCGTCACGATCCAGGTCAGCAGCAGGATGTTTCTTCTCATGGCTCATTCCTCCTCAACTCGGGCGTCGCCGGCTTGTGAGGCCGGGGGCGGTGCTCCGCCCCCGCGCCGGCTCCGTCGTTACAGGATTAGACGACGCGAGACCCAGAAACCTTCACCCGGCCAGGCGCCGGGTGCCCCTCCCTGCGAGGAGAAGGAGCCGGACGAGGCATTGGCGAACACCTATCGGCGTGCGCAGTACCCGGGAGCCGGATCCGGGCCATCCCGTGCGGGAAGGTCCGGATCGCGCGCCGGACACTCAGGAGGGTATTCATGGACGGCCCTATTCGAATGGGGATTGTCGGGCTGGGGAGAATCGGCTGGCACGGCCACGCCGGCAACATCGCCCGGATGCCGGACAAGTTCCAACTCGTGGCTGCCGCCGACATTGACGAGAAGAAGCTGAAGGAGGCCGCCGACCGCTTCGGGTGCAAGACTTACACGAAGAGCAGCGACCTGGTGGCCGACGGCAGCGTCGAGGCGGTCGTCATCGCGTCACCGACGCACCTGCACTGCTCGCAGACGGTGGAGGCGCTCCGCGCCGGCAAGGCGGTCCTCTGCGACAAGCCGGTGGCCGCCTCGCTGGCCGAGTTGGACGAGATGATCCGCGCGTCGAAGGAGACCGGCAACCTCTTCACGGTCTACCAGCACATGCGCTTCACCGCCGGCTTCAAGAAGGTGCAGGAGGTGGTGAGGTCGGGCAAGCTGGGGCGGCTCACCCAAATTCGACTGGCCGGCAACTTCTTCGGGCGGCGGTGGGACTGGCAGACGGTGAAGGAGTTCGCGGGCGGGCGGCTGAACAACGACGGCTCGCACGTGCTGGATCAGGTTCTCCAACTCGTCTCCAGTGAGGAGCCGCACGTCGCCTTCTGCCACCTGGAGCGGACCCTCGCCCTCGGGGACGCCGAGGACCAGGTGAAGATCATCATCAAGTCGCCCGGCGACCCGCTGATCGACGTGGAGATGCTCGCCACCTGCGTGCCGGAGTTGGACAAGTGGCTCATCACCGGCACTCTCGGCAGCCTGTGGGGCACCGAGCGCCGGCTCACGTGGAAGTACATCGATCCCCACCAGTTCACACCCCAGCAGTTGGAGCGCGTGGCTCCCGCCGACCGGCAGTTCAACCGGCGGGATGACGAGCTGCCGTGGCAGGAGGAGACGTGGGAAGGATCGAAGGCGCCGCATCCGGGGCACAGCCTCTACCGCGGCTTCTACGCCGCTCTGCGCGAGGGAGCGCCCCCGATGGTCACCCTGGAGGGCGTGCGGAGAGTGATGACCGTCATGGAGAAGTGCCGGCAGCTCAGCCCGATGTGATGCGGGCGCGCCTCTCCGAAGGAGTTCCACCATGAGAATCGGGATCGTTGACCTCGATTCGTCCCATCCCGAGACCTTCATCCGGCGGCTGCGGGAGCTGGGCGGGGCAGAGGTCTCCTGCGTCTATGACTCCGGCGACGTCCATGCCGCCGGCTACGCGGAGCGATTCGCGAAACAGCACGGCATCCCCGACGTGGCCGAGAGCATCGCGGAGATGGCGGGGCGCGTGGACGGGGCCCTGGTGCTCGGGGTCAACTGGGACGCGCACCTGGAGCGGTCCCGCCCGCTCCTCGAAGCCGGCATCCCGGTCTTCGTGGACAAGCCGGTCTTCGGCAAGCTGGCGCACGGCTACGCCCTCCACGACATCGCCTATCGGGCCTCGACGCCGCTCATGGGGGGATCCACCATCCGCTACGATGATAAGGTGATCGCCTTCCGGGAGGAAGTCGGGGCCTGGCCGCGCGTGGAGACCGCCTTCGCCTGCGGGCCGGGCACGTTCTTCTACTACGGCATCCACACGGCGGAGCTCTGCCACACGGTGTTGGGCGGGAGTATCAAGAAGGTCCGGCTGTGTGGGGAGGCGCGGGAGCTCTTCGAAGTCGTCTACACCGACGGCAAGGTCGTCCGGCTGGAGCTCCAGTCGGCGCGCCCGCCCTTCCTGGGGGTCTTCGCCACGAACAAGGCTCCCGCGTCGGTGGTGGCCAATGGCCGGAGCAACGGCCTCATCGGGGCATTCCTGAAGATGGTGGAGACGAAGGAACCCCCGATCCCGTTCGAGACAACATTGGAGACCACGGCCGTGATGATCGCCGTGCATCGGGCGCGGACCGCGCCGGGGTGGGTCTACCTGGATGATCTCCCCCTGGATGAAGGCCCGGACGGCGCGGCGTTCTGCGCCTGGTACGCGGCCGACGAGCGGCGCGTCGGCAGGGCGTGAGGGCGCTGGTCGGATACGGAATTGAGGATGGCAGCAGATGGACGATGGCAATCTGATCGTGAACCCCCGCTTTGAGGAACCCTCCCCGGCGGACGGCACTCCGCGCGGCTGGTCCTACTGGTCGCCGCGCGCCGACATCATGCCCCCCTTCCGGCTCGACCCGGAGGTGACCCGCCGGGGCGGCCGGTCGGTGCGGGTGACGAGCACCGGGAACGACGGCTGCTACGGGAAGCTGCTCGGGCGGTCGGGGCCGGTGGAGCCGGGGCGGACCTACCGCTTCACGGCTTACTGCAAAGCGGACAACGTCGAGTCCCTCATCGGCAACGTCAACGTGAAGGTGGTGTGGATGACCGCCGAGGGCACGCTGATCCACCGCGACTATGTGCCCGCCGAGGGCGTGGAGGACGGCTGGATCCGTTTCCGCAGAAGGCTGCGCGCCTTCAAGAACGCGGCGTACGCCGAGGTGGAGCTCGTCTTCTGCTGGTCCCGGACGGGATCGGTCTGGTGGGACGATGTGTCGCTGGCGGCGGCGGAGGATGCGCGCGAGCGGCGGGTGAAGCTCGCCACCGTGGACCTGAGGCCGCAGGACTACCCGAAGGAGCCGGACGTGGTCGCCCGGAACCGGCGGATGTGGGGGGAGAAGATCGACCAGGCGGGCGCCCTGGGAGCCGACATCCTCTGCCTGGGAGAGGCGATGGAGTGGGCGGGCGGCAACTACGACGCGTCGGTCCACCCGATCCCGGGCCCGTCCACCGAGTGGCTGGGGGCGAAGGCGAAGGAACACGGGATGTACATCGTGGGGGGGCTGGACGAGCGGAACGGCCTGCTCCGCCACAACACGGCGGTCCTCATGGCGCCCGACGGGAGCCTGGTGGGAACATACCGGAAGATACAGATCACTCACGGGGAGGCGGAGAACGAAGGCGCCACGCCGGGCCGCACCCTCCCAGTCTTCGATACGCAGTTCGGCAGAGTGGGGATGGAGATCTGCTGGGATCACCAGTGGCCCGAGATCGCGCGGATCCTCTCGCTGAAGGGCGCCGAGGTCATCCTCGTGCCGATCTGGGGGGTCACCTCGCCGCCGTTGGGCCCGGCGGTCGCCATGGCGCGGGCGAGGGACAACGGCGTCTACATGGTTCTCTGCTGCTACGACGGGCCGAGCCTGATCGTCTCTCCCCGCGGCGAGATCCTGGCCTCGAGCGAGAACGTCGAGGGGGTGTACGTCGCGGAAGTGACGCTCACGGGTGAGAAGAACTCCGCCGATACCTCGTTCGACACGGGCCTCGCCTCCAGGGCCGGGTGGGACTGGCGGATCGTCCATGCCGGGCGCCGGCGCCCGGACCTGTACCACGAGCTCGCTTCCGACCTGCACCTGGCCGATCCCGAGAAGCCCTGAGGTAGGGCGTGGGCTCCGCCCCGCGCCGGGTCCGTGGTCCCCGGCGCGGGGCGGAGCCCACGCCCTGCGGCAGGTGGGTATCATCCGGCGCGGGGCGGAGCCCGCGCCCTACGGCAGCATCAGGCGCCTTTGGCCGCGTACCAGGCGGCTACCTTGCGGATGGCGCGGATCGTCTCCTGGATGTCCGCGTCGGTGGAGAACTGGTCCAAGCGGACACGCACGGAGCGCACGGCCATCGCGTTGGCGTTCGGGCAACTCTCCGGGTCGAAGCGTCCCTTCTCCAGGCCGGGTGGGATGTAGGTGGGGAAGGCGCGCGGGTCCGCGTCCAGCTTCTGGAAGAGGGGCCAGGCCAGGATGTTGCGGGAGACCGGCGCCCCGGCGCTGATGCCCTCGGCGGCCAGCGCGCGCGCGAACCCGGCGGCATCCACGCCCGCGTGCTCCGGCTCGATCAGAAGGACCCCGTGCCAGTAGCTCGCTTTGCTCGGCGCGGGCGGGCGCACCAGGCGGATGCCGGCAAGGCCCTCGATCCCCTCGGCCAGCATCTCGCCCAGCTCATAGCGCCGCGCGGCGATGGAGCGCACCCGCTTGAGCTGCTCAATCGCCAGCACGGCGTTCACCTCGCTCATGCGGTAGTTGAGCGCCGGCATCGCCGGTCCCGCCGCTCCCTGGCCGGTGCGGTCGTAGCACTTATCCACGAAGAGGTCGGTGTAGCGTCCCACCGCCTCATCGTCGGTGAGGACGACGCCCCCCTCGCCGGCGCTGATGTGCTTCGATTCGTTGATCGAGAAGATGCCCGCGTGCCCGAGGGTGCCCACCAGGCGCCCGTTCCACTCCGCCATCCAGCTCTGGGCGCAGTCTTCCAGCACCTTCAGCCCGTGCTGCCCGGCCAGGCGCGCGATGCCGTCCATGTCGGTCGGGCAGCCGAAGAGGTGGACCGGCAGCAGCACCCGGGTGCGCGGGGTGATGTGCGGCGCGATCGTCTCCGCGTCAATCATCATCGTGTGCGGGTTGACGTCCGCGCAGACGGGGATGGCGTTGAGCTGCATGATGCCGATCATCGTGCCGTGGTCCGTCAGTGGCGTGGTGATCACCTCGTCGCCCGGCACCACGCCGAGCGCCGCGAGACCGGCGTGGACGGCCGCCGTGCCCGAGGAGGTCGGCACGGCGCAGCGCACCCCGAACAACTCGCGCAGCCGCGCGCGCAGGTCGAGGATCGCCGGCCCCATCGCCAGGGGCATCGGGCCGGCGTGCAGCCGGGCGCGCAGCGCCTCGGCCTCCGCGTCGGCATCGTGCTTGCTGCCGGTGCCGTAAGGCGTCGCCTTCACCTTCGGCCCGCCATTCAGTGCCAGTGCTTCCAGTTCAGCCATGAGTAGTGCTCCCGCGCCGGTGGGGCGCCCCCACCGCGCCTCTGACTCGATTACCGGTCGCGCGGCTGCGGCCGGAGGCTCGCGTCTCCGCCCGCCCGCCGACCCGCGTTCTTCCGGGGATGGAGTTCGACAGCGGCAGGCGACTTCCCTACCGGCGCGATGGTCGTGCATGGGGAACAACACTGTGGTCGGCCCGTGCCCCACACGCCCCGGCGACCGAGGTCGCGGGCTGCCACGGCGCCAGGTCCGCCGGCGCGGACCACGGAAGAGTCGCCGCAGGGCGACTTCGTGCCGTCGTTGCCCGCGGTTTCCAACCGCCGGGAGCCCGTGGGGAAGGAGACTGCCCCCGCCGCGTGGAAGCAGGTCCCCGAGCGGGCCGCCCTGGCGTGCGCAGGAGGTTCCCGTGGGTCTCGCGATTGTGGAACTCGTGATGGCCGTCGAGGAGGAGTTCGCCATCGAACTCCCCGATGAGGAGCTGGTGGAGGCGAAGACCGTCGGCCACCTCTACCACCTAGTCCTGCGGAAGCTCGAACTGGCCAGCGTCGCGGCCGATCCCGAGGTGTGCCCGACCAGCCGGGGGTTTCACTGCGTGCGCCGCGCCCTGGTGGAGATCGCCGGCGTGCCTCGGGAGACCATCCGTCCCTCCACCCCGCTGGAGAGCCTTCTCCCATCCGACGGTCGGCGTGAGACATGGCGCCAACTGGCGCAGGCGCTTGAAACCACGCTGCCGCCACTGCGGCTGCCCGAGTGGGTGGATGCCCTCGCGGGTTGGGGCCTTCTCCTTGCGCTGGCGTCGCTGCTGGTGTGCGGAGCCGTCCGCGGGGTGTGGCCGCATCCCCTTCTGCCCCTGGTGCCCGGCGGAATCTGGCTGATCTGGCTGCTGCTCCTCGTGGGTTCCTGTCTTGCCGAACCGCAGGCACGGTGTCTCCCACGGAACTGGGCCACCGTGGGCGACCTGGCGCGGCACGTGAGCTGGCGCTACTTCCCGCAGCCCGCATTCCCGGCGCGAGAGGAGCCCTGCCCAAACCTGGTGGCGTTCCACCGCATGCGCCGCGGCCTGATGGCAATCGTGGGGGTGCCCCGCGCCGATGTTCGCCTCGACAGCCGGCTGGAAGACCTGCTGCCCCGCCAGCGGCGGCCAGGGCACTGGCAGGATCTGGCCGCGGCCGTGGGCACGCCGCTGCCGGATCTCCGGCGTCCCTACGGAGTAGACCAGCTCCTGCTGTGGGCGCTGGCCCTTCTGCTCACCGTGGGTTTCGGCGTGTCCCTGGTTCTGGGTGCTGCGGGTTGCGCCGTATGGGTCGCCCTGCTCTCGGCGGTGGGCGCGGCGCTGGCGCAGACGAGGCACGGCATCCCCGAGCCCTGCGCCACAGTGCGCGGGCTGGTGGGCTACATCGCCGGCAGCGGCCTGCCGTCCAGCGTGCCCGCCAGGTCTGCCGAAGACGAGAGCGCCCGTGCCGCCGAGGTGGTCTGGGAGCGGCTGCGCGCCGTCATCGTGGACCAGACGAAGGCGAGCCCGGCCGAGGTGACGCGGGCGTGCCGTTGGGCCGACCTGAACCTGGACTGAGCGCCCTCCCCGCGCGAGGCCCGGGGCGCAAGATGCGTGATGAGTGATCCCCACACCTTACGCCTCACTCTTCACGCCTCACCCTTCACTCCTCACCGGACTGCCAGCGCGTGCAGCCCCTGCGCGAACCCCTCGATCCGCTCCCGCCACCAGAGCTTCGCGCGCCACTCGGCGGGGATGCCCGCCTCGCCGTAGAAGGCGCCGGCGAGCTGGCCGTAGACGGCGCCGGTGGTGTCCGCGTCGTCGCCCAGGTTCACCACGCGCAGGGCACCCTCGCGGAAGGAATCGGTGGCGTGGAACGCCCAGAGGGCGGCCTCGAGGGTGGCAACCACGTACCCGGAGCCGGTGATCTCCGGGGGCCGGCGCCGCTTGAACGACCCCGAGGCGATGGCGGCGATGCCGGGCGCCAGCGGCGCCTCGCGCCAGATGCCCGGAGCGGGCTCGAAGTGGTCTCCCAGCAGCTCCTCTTTGGAGGCGCCCCGCACCGCGCCGACGATCAGCGCCGCCAGGTAGCGGCAGGCGGAGACGCATTCGGGCGAGCCGTGGGTGGTGCGCGAGCTGTCGGCGGCGCGCGCGATCGCCTCGGCGG
>JACQGM010000177.1 GCA_016199585.1 Armatimonadota bacterium | reverse complement strand
GCTCTGTCTGCGACCGGGCCGAGACGGAGCGACAGCCCCTACGATGACCGATGGCGTGCGTCGGGCGCTTCGTGCGCGCCTGCGCGAGCTGGGTTCCGGGCAGCGAGGCGCCGGAGGGCGCCCGGGGCAGCCCTCCGGCGAGATTGCGATCCGCGCGCGCCGCCTGGCGCCGAAAACGCCAGGGACGCTCGCAGCCGGCGATCCCTTACGGGTTGCGGTAGTCGAACGCGCCGCCGGCGTATGGCCGTCCGGCGGCAGCGTCTGCCGGCTTCAGCGCTTCGGCGGCAGCCGTCGCCGTGGCGACCCACTTCACGTGCCCGTCGCCGTAGATCATGTTCACGCCGCCGAAGTGGCGGCCGGAGTTGCAGTCTCGCTCCCAGCCCGGCCCCCACTGAGCCTGTGCCTTGCACTTGTCTTGCAGGTTCAGCGCGTTGCCGATGCCCGGAAGCCACAGCTCCGCCTCGGGGCCGGCCCCCACGCCGGTGATCCACCGCCGGATCCAGGTGGGGTGGTTCCAGCAGATCGGGCCTTCCCAGACCACATAGAGCTTGGACGGCGCCTCGACCTGCGCCTCGGCGAGGCCCACGCCCCGCTGCAGCACCAGCTCGTTGCCGGTGTACGATCCCCCGGTGACGCCGTCCAACGTCATGTAGGAACCCGCCCATGCGGTGTTCGAGGCCGGGATGCCGTCCGGACACTTGGTCAGGCTGTTCGCGTTGGACTTGATGTCAATCGTCTTCGCCTGCGTGGTGTACGGGTAGAGAAGCTCCATCCAGCTCATCCACCTGCCGGTGGGCGCGTAGGAGGGGAACCCGAGGTTGTACTCGGGCACGAACTTCTCGTCGTAGTCCTGCTTGTACTGGAGGATGGCAAGCCCCCACTGCTTCTGGTTGCTCAGGCAGCTTGCCGCCCGCGCCCTTGCTCGCGCGCGGGAGAACACGGGAAAGAGAATCGCCGCCAGGATAGCTATGATAGCTATCACGACGAGCAATTCGATCAAGGTAAAACCATTTGCTCTGCGATCCTTTCTGCGCATCGAGGTCCTCACTCTTCCTTCTCCACGAACAGTGCCCTGGTCTCAGGGCGGGTGTACGGCTGGTTTCAGTGCTCAGTCCTCCCTTCCATCGCTCACCACAACAGGCCCGCCGGAAGAAGCGCGCACCACGAGGCGTGGCTTCAGGCGGATCGCGCGTGGGGGCCGCTCATCATCCGGGTTGGCGATCCGCTCGAAGAGGAGCGCCACCGCCTGCGTCGCCTGCTCCCCTACCGGCTGGCGCACGGTCGTCAGCGGCACGGGGGCGAACGCGGCCATCTCTATATCGTCAAATCCCACCACCGCCATGTCCTCGGGAACGCGCAGGCCGGCCTCTGCCAGTGCCTTCATCGCCCCGAAGGCCACCTCGTCGTTGCTGCAGAACACGGCCGTGGGCAATGGTCGGCGCGCCAGGAGCTCGCGGGCAGCCTCATAGCCACGAACGCAGGTGCCGAGGGCCACGTTGCTCGGGAGACGAGCGAACACCGCTTCGTCAAAGGAGCAACCGCACTCTGCCAGGGCCTGCTGGTAACCCCAATGGCGTTCGGCCAATCCGGGAGTCGTGAGACTACTGCACAGCAGGCCGATCCGTCGGTGCCCCAGATCCAGGAGGTGCTTCGTGAGCAGGTAGGCACCCGCCATCCGGTCCACGGTGACCACGTCGGCCGGCACGCCCTCCAGCGGCTCCAGGCTGACAACGGGGATCCCCCTCTGGATCAGCGCGCCCAACGGCCCGGAGTGCTCGGCGTCGACGTTGATGACGATCGCCCCCTCCACCTCGCTGCTGGCGAATTCCTGAGCGAACCCGAGCTGCCTACCCTTGAGTCCGGCCTGATGTCGGTACCGCAGGAGGGTGCGGTAGCCCTTCTCGCGGACGGCTGCCTCGACCGCGAGCAGCTTCGCGAGACCGATGCGCTGCCCCAGGTCGCACGCAAGGATCCCCACCGTCTCGCTCCGCCCCGTCCGGAGGCATCGGGCGTGCAGGTTGTAGCGGTACTTCAGACGCCGGGCCACCTCGCGGACGCGCTCGCGCGTCCCCGTGCTCGTGATCGGGTCGGCGGCGCCGCTCAGTGCTCGCGACGCCGTGGAGATGGCGACGCCGGCCTCGCGGGCCACGTCTTTGAGGGTAACGGCCACTCGCAGCACCTCCCTACCGTGGGTGAGGCAGTCAGGGGAGGACGCCTCGTGATGCTCGCCCGGTCTTCACCGGACCTCCCTCCCGGGAACGATTCGTCGGAAACGTTTGCAGCCATTATACCAAGCGTCGGGAGGCTTGTCAATCCCTCGCTTGTGCCGTAATCCGCCACCTGCTGCGGCACGCGGCGGCGCACGCCGGCCTGCACCGACGCCGGTCGGGACGCGGTGGCGACGGTGCGGCCCGAGACCCTGAACGGCCCGCGCGGTCTACTCCCCCGCCACCGCCCGGCGCAGAGCGTCCAGGTCCACCGGCTTGGTGAGGTGGGCGTCGAAGCCGGCCTCCCGGGAGCGCAGGCGGTCCTGCTCCTTCCCGTAGCCGGTGAGGGCGACCAGCCGGGCGTGGGCGACGCCGTCCAGCGCGCGCAGGCGGCGGGCGACCTCGTAGCCATCCATGCCCGGCAGCCCGATGTCGAGGAGCACTACGTCGGGCGGAGAGGCTGCGGCCAGCTCCAGGGCCGCCGGGCCGCTGAGCGCCACCCTCACCGCGTGTCCCTCCAGCTCCAGCAGCCCCGCGAGCATCCCCGCCATGTCCGCGTTATCGTCCACCAGCAGGATACGGCGCCGGACGGCGGGGGCGGCCGGCGCGCGCGCCCGCGCGGGCTGGCCGGGGGCCGCGAGGGCAGGGAGGCGCACGGTGAACTCGCTCCCTTCCTCCAGCCCGCCGCTGTGCGCCTCGATGCAGCCGCCGTGCATCTCCGTGAGCCGGCGGGCGAGCGTCAATCCGAGGCCCAGCCCGCCCTGGCGGCGGTCCGGGGAGCGCTCTGCCTGCACGAACAGGTCGAAGACGCGCGGGAGCAGCTCCGGGTGGATGCCGATGCCGGTGTCGCGCACGCGGATGACCGCGTCGGATCCCTCGCGAGTGATCGTGAGCCAGATGCGGCCGCCGACGTCGGTGTAGCGCGCCGCGTTGCTCAACAGATTGCCGATGACCTGCTGGAGCCGGTCTGGATCTCCCTCCACCCACATCGCCTCCGGGGGCACGGAGAAGTGCAGCGCGTGCCGCTTGCTCTGGATCAGCGGCTCGGCGGCCTGGGCGGCTCCTTCGGCCACGTCGGCGATGTTCAGTCGCTCCTTCTTCAATTGGACACGGCCGCGGGCCACACGCGACACATCGAGGAGGTCGTCGAGGAGCCGCGCCATGTGCCGGGCCTGGCGGTCAATCACGTCACGCGCGCGGGCGAGGCGCTCCGGGTTGGCATGATGGTGCGCGAGGAGCTGCGAGGCGCCGAGGATGGCGCCGAGGGGATTGCGGAGCTCATGGGCCAGCATGGCGAGGAACTCGTCCTTGCGTCGGTCTTCCTCACGCAGGCGCTCGTTCGCTGCCCGCAGGTCGGCGTTGAGGCGCTCCACCTCCCGGCGGGCGGCCTCCTCACGCTCGGCTTGTTCCTTCGCCTCGATCCCGGCGATGAGGAGACGCTCGTTCACCTGCCGAAGCTGATCCGCCAGGCGCGACTCCCCGTCCCGTTCGTCCTCAGCCATGGTATTTCCCTGGCCCGTCACGCTCGCCGATAGACCAGGTGGTCCCCTTCCTTCACCCGGACGGCGTAGCTGAGCGCCACCAGCCGGTCCAGGGCCAGGGTGAGCGCCGGGCGCCGGAGAGCCGTGAGGCGTGCCAGCTCCGGCACGGTCGGCTCTTCCGCATCGGTGACTGCGCGCAGCACCAGCATCTCCCGGTCGGTGAGACCGGGGAAGGGCGCTTGGGTGAGCCCGTCGCCGGGCACGGGCATGCCGCTGAGGATCCCCCGGTAGCCCCGCAGCGGCTCGCCCACCACCAGGCCGCTCCCGGTGATCTCGAACTCGCGGATCTCGTGGCTGTGCCGGCTGCCCCGCATCTTCACGACGGCGATGACCCTCCGCAGCCGGCCCTCGATCTCGACGTAGCGGAGCAAGATGATGTCGTCGGCCAGGAAGGAGACCAGGTGCGGGCTGAAGCGCAAGTCCAGGAAGCTCTCGGTCACCTCCGTGGGCAGCAGCACCGCCATCCCGCCCCCGGTGAGCGCCCCCACCAACCGGTAGAGCGACTCGCGGAAGTCCTCGCGGAAGGTGGGCGCCAGCGCCATCTCGAAGCCGGCGACCGAGTCGACCACCACCCGCTTCGCGCTCACCGCCGCCGCCCGCTCCTGGAGCTCGTACAACGTTTCGTCCACCGAGAGGTCGAGGGGGCGCAGATAGACGATGCGCACATCGCCGCTGCGGATCATCGCGTCCAGGTCGAAGCCGAGCGTGCGCGCGTTCGCCAGGTAGTCCCCGATCTGTTCCTCGAAGATGGCGATCACCCCCGGCTCGCCGCGGCTCGCCCCCTCTGCGATGAACTGGGTGGTGAGCAGGCTCTTGCCCGCCCCGGAAGGTCCCGCCACCAGCACGGCGTCGCCCTGCGGGATACCGCCCCCGAGCATCTCATCGAGGCCGGGGATGCCCGTGGGGAGCCGCTGGTCCTCCTTCGCCTCCCGCACGGCCGGCAGCCGGACGTGGAGGCGGGGGAACACTTGCAGGCCATCGTCGGTGATGCGGAAGACGTGCAGCCCGGGCACCGGCGCCTGGCCGCGCATCTTCACCACCTGCAGCTTGCGGACGATGGAGTTGCGCTCGACCGCCTGGGTGAGGAAGAGGATGCCGTCGGCCACGGTGAGCACCGGGTTGTCGCGCATCTCCGACTCGACGTACTCACCGACCAGGAACGACGTAGCTTGCCATGAGGTGAGGAGCAGCGCCAGGCGCTGGACGAAGCTCTGCAGCTCCATCTCTCCGGGGCGCGCGGCTCGGGTCACCGTGCGAAAGGAGTCGACCACCACGAAGGCGGGGTTGGCGGCGTCCACGTCGCGCGCGATGGATGCGAGCACCTGGCTCAAGTCCTGCTCCAGCACCACCTGGCTGAGGTTCAGGAGGTGGATGCACCGGCCCACCTTCTCGAGGTCGAAGAACCGGAACTGCTGCTGGTAGCGGAGCATCTTCAGCGTCGGCTCGCCGAGCACGGTGAAGTAGAGGGCGGGGCGCTCGACGGTCGCGTTGGCGAAGAGGATCTGGTGCGCCAACGTCGTCTTCCCCGAGCCGGGGCCGCCGGCGATCAGATTGAATGAGTACTCGGGGATCCCTCCCCCGAGCACTTCATCGAGCCCGGGAACGCCGGTCGGCAGCTTCCGGATGGTCACCTTCTCCCCATTGCTCATGTGTCCCCCGCTCTTTCAGCGCCGTCGCCCATCTCGGGTAGATCCGGCCACGCCTCGCGCAGCAGGCTGGTAGCGAGATCCACGCCCACGAAAGATGCCAGCAGATCCACCAGCGCCGTGACCACGGCGGTGGCGCTGCCGCACACGTGCTCACCCTCCATCTCTCTCAGGCACTGCACCAGGCCCTCCTGGCCGCCGCCCGGGTCGGCGCAGAGGGCGGGCACCTCGCGGCGCGCCAGCGCCACCGCGCGAGCAAGGAGCGCCTCAAAGCCCGCATCCCCGACCAGCCTCGCCAAGTGGGCGCTGAGGGGGCGCAGGATGTGCTCGGCCGCCGCCGCCATCGTGGCCGGCGGCCCGTTCTCGCCCGCCTCCCTAATCAGCTTCTCGCGTACCCACGCGCGCACGGCCTGTGGTGATTCGCCCACCCAGGGGTCCTTCCTGTCCCAGCGCAATACAGCCTGCCGGCGGCCATCGCTGAGGCGACCGGATCATACCCGTTCCGTTCCCTTCTCATTCCGCCTCATCCTGGCAGCGGGACGAGACTTCGCCGAGCGGTCGCCGCCGCTGTGCCATTCGCGTTCAGCAAGCGGATCTCCTTCAGGGGGTGGGTGCGGCACATCCGTGGCAGGAACCCCCCGTCCCACCGCGAACCTACTGCCGGAAGCGCACGCGCTCTCCGGGAGGTCACGCCGATGGGATTCTTCAGCACCCGCAACCAGCCGCCCTCGCCGCAATCGCAGCCGCAGCCGGGGCAGCCGCAGCCGGCGGCCGCGCGCCCGGCGCCGGCCGCCGCGCCCGACGAGCCCCGGCCCTTCCGTCGCATCCGGCCGGGCCAGCCCACCGACCGCCGGGAGGCCGGACTCTCCTCGCGCCTCGTCGAGGGCTTGCTGCTCAAGACACTCAAGCAGGAGGGCGCGCTCAGCGAGCAGGAGCTGAGCGCCTTCCTCCTCCTGCCCGCCGGCTGCTTCCGCACCGAGCTGCAATCGCTCTATCAGCGCCAGTGCCTGGACAGCCCGGTGGCGATGAAGTTCGATCTGACCACCAAAGGACGCGAGCTGACGCACCACTACGAGAGTGAGGACACCTACGTCGGGCCGGCGCCGGTCAGCTTCCAGGCCTACCGCGAAGCCGTCCTGGCGCAGGCGCAGCTCGGTCGGCGCATCAGCCAGGAGGAGTTCGACCGGGCGTTCGCCCACATGCCGGCGCCCGCCGAGATGCGTCGGCTGCTGAAAGAGGCGTTCAACGCCAAGCAGGTGATGCTCCTGTGGGGCCCCCCGGGCAACGGCAAATCCCTCTGGAGCGATTCACTCCATTCGCTCCTCACCGACCCGATCATCCTCCCCCACGCCTTCGAGTTCAACAACAAGGTGATCCAGTACTTCGACCCCGCCTTCCACAAGCCGCTGGCCGAGCTGATGCAGCGCGAGGACGCCATGTTCGCCGAGGCGCCCTCGGTGACCGACAAGCCGGATCGGCGCTGGCTGATCTGCCGGCCGCCGCTGGTGACGGTGGGCACGGAGTTCCGGGTGGAGCACTTCGAGATCGCCTTCGACGGCAAGTTCCACGCCCCCCAACACCTGAAGGCGAACAACGGCATCTTCATCTTCGATGACCTGGGCCGCCAGGCGCAGGACCACAACATGATCCTGAACCAGTTCATCTACCCGCTGGAACAGCAGGAGACGATCATCCACTTCGCCGGCGGCTCCTCCATCCGCGCTCCCTACAAGCAGCGCCTCATCCTTTCCACCAACCTCAATTTCCGCCAGGTGATTGACGACGCCTTCGCCCGCCGCCTCCTCTACCAGGTCCTCGTCAACCGCCCCACCGACGACCAGTGGAAGGAGATCATCGCCAATGTCGCCCGCGCCAACGGCGTGACGGGCGAGGCGCTGATCGACGAGCTGGGCCGCAAGCTCCTCTACTGGTTCAAGCGCGATGGCCGCGTCGTCCGCGCCTCCGACCCCCGCGGCCTCTTCCGCATGGTGGACGCCACCCTGGACGAGGGCGAGACCGTCGCCGCGCAGCTCACCCCGGAGCTCTGGGAGCGCGTCTACCACCAGTACCCGGCTTCCTACGAGAAGGATGCCACCGGCTACTTGGTGGAGGAAGCCACCAACGACGACTTCCGCGCCGCCGTGGGCAGCCTTGCCCGCCGCCGGGAGGTGGACCCCGGCGGCGCCGAGGCGCTGGCCGAAGAGGCGCTGCGCCACTTCCACGCCCAGGGGCGCTTCATCCGCCCGGTGGACGCCGGCAACCTCTTCGCCATGGCCGATGGCGCCCGAGAGGCCGCTCAGAGCGTGGCGCAGTGGCTCACCCCGGAGAACTGGCGGAGGCTGCTGGAGGAGTACCCCAACTTCACCGCAGCCGATGCCGAGCGAATGCGGGGGACGACGGGGCTGGCGGGGAAGTAGGGGGGCGGCGCCGCTCACAGGAGCGGGTTGCCCCCGCAGTACCATCGGCCCTCGGGGCCTAACGGCCGTGTTCGGAATGGGAACGGGTGTGGCTTCTTGGCGCCACCTGCGCGTGCGGAGGCCGCAGGCCGTAGCACGGCGGCACCCGCGCGCCTACTTACGTGCTCCTGTCCGCCGTTACTGTGACCGCAGGTGGATCTCCGGTCGGTTTCGGCTCGCGTGAGAGACTCTCTCTGTACTCCAGAACTCCAGAGGTTCCGGAACATCCTGAAACTGCAGCAGTTCGCCTGCCAAGGCAGCCAAGTGCGCCTTGGCTTCAAGAGGAGTTGCCCGGAAGAACTCGCGCCGCTGATTGACCAAGTTCACACGCCGTTCCGCGAGCCGCGCGTGCATGGCAGCCTCAATACCGACCGCATCCTTTGAGAAGAAAAGCGCGTGAACGTCGAAATTGAAGGGGACGGATGCGTCACTGAGTTCGCGGATACGGTCCATCGGGTCAAGGCGACGCGTCATCCCGACCTTGACCATCTCCTCACCAAATGAACCTACGTTCGAGATCACGTACAGGTATGCGTATTTCGGCGAAGTCG
>JACQGM010000176.1 GCA_016199585.1 Armatimonadota bacterium | reverse complement strand
TCGATGGCCGCGCCTCCCGTCTGCGCGGCCGGCCGCGCAGACGGGAGGCGCGGCCATCGAGCGCTTCCCTGCATGCACCACGCCGGAGGAGCGCGCGGCCATCGCGCGGGTTATCGCCCGGCACCGCAGCGCCCCGGGGAGGCAGGAGGCCACCCTCGGCGAGCCGGCTCCCTATCCCTTCTTCCCCCACGCGGGCAACGTCTGGGATGACCTGTTCATCAGCCACTTCGTTGACCTCGATCCCGGAACCGGCATCCTGGATTGGGAGGGCACCGATTGGAGCTACAACGGGCACACCGGGCACGACTCCCTGCTGCGCAGCTTCGCCGAGCAGGAGATCGGCGTGCCGGTCTTCGCCGCGCTGAATGGGTCCGTGGTCGCCCTGCGCGACGGTGAGCCGGACCGCAACACTGTCTGGCGCAGTGTGCCCGCGAACTTTGTGATCCTGTATCACGGCGGCACTCATTATACCGTCTACTACCACCTCAAGGCGGGCAGCGTCTCGGTGGTCGCGGGCCAGCAGGTGAGGGCAGGCCAGCAGATCGGGCTGACCGGGAGCAGCGGCACCAGCTCCTGGCCGCACCTGCACTTCGAGTCATGGCGGGGGAGCCCCTCCGAGCCCTACGAGCCGAGCGCCGGCCCTTCGCGCCCGGGGAGGAGTTACTGGGCGCGTCAGATCCCGATCCGGCGCGACCTCTTCCTCAGCGACTTCCGCCTCACGGACGCCCCCCTGGCGGAGATCCCGGGCCTCCCCGCCGAGATACCGCCGCGCGGCACGTTCGTTCGCGGCACCCGCCGGGTCGGCTTCTGGGTGATCCTGCACAACCTCTCTCCCTACAGCACCTGGCGGGCGCGCTACCTGCGCCCGGACGGATCCGTGCGCCTCGACACCGGCGAGCAGTCGGTGGGCAACTCCAGCCACTGGCGCTGGCGGTGGCAGTGGGCCCAGCACGAGGTGGCGCTCGACGCCACCGGCACGTGGCATCTCCTCTTCGAGGTCAACGACACCCCTCTCATCCGGGCGCCGTTCCGCGTCGTCGGCTCGCCGGAGGAGGCCGCCAACCGGCCCCCGGAGGGGGTGACTGCCGCGCTGGACCCGGCCGTGCCGCGTACGGACGAGGCGGTGTTCTGCCGGGTGCGGCGCACCACGCTTCCCGACGATCCCGACTACGAGGTGGTCCGTTACCGCTACCGCTGGAGCGTGGGCGGGTCGGTGGTCCGAGAGGTCACGACCGCCGGGCGCGCGGACGCGATCCCGGGGGGCCTGACGCGCGCGGGAGACCTGCTGGCGTGCGAAGTGACCCCTCTCGACGGCGCCCTTGCAGCAGGGCCACCCGCCGCGGCGCGCGCGGTCGTCGCGGCGGATCCGGCGGCGGTACTCCTCCCGGCCGGCCTGCACCTGCTCGGCATCCCGGCGAGCATCCCGCCATCGAGCCCGGCGGAGATCGGCCTCGACGGGGCCCGCTTCGCCACGTGGGATGCGGCGGCGAGAGCCTACCGGCAAGGCGCCGAGGTGCCCCCCATCGCGGCCGGACAGGGGATCTGGGTGAAGTCGGACGCGCCTCTGCTCGTGCGTCTCCCTGGGCAGCCGGCCGCCGGTCCCGTCTCCATCCCGCTGCAGCCGGGGTGGAACCTGGTGAGCGTCCCCTTCGCCGCGCCGATAGCCTGGGATCCGCAGGCGCTGCGGGTGCGCCGGGGCGGCGAGGAGCGCACCCTGGCTGAGGCGGCGGCCGCCGGCTGGGTCGCCGACGGCGCCTGGGGATGGGACTCCGCGCCCGACCGCGGGCGATACGTGCCGGTGTCCGAC
The DNA here is from genome assembly GCA_016199585.1 of Armatimonadota bacterium. Taxonomy (GTDB): domain Bacteria; phylum Armatimonadota; class JAAZEB01; order JAAZEB01; family JAAZEB01; genus JACQGM01. Next base: position 11,209 of record JACQGM010000176.1, on the reverse strand, counting down.
GCCGCGGCGGCCCTGGGAGGCGCCGGCGCGCTCGAGCCCTGGAGGGCCTACTGGGTGAAGGCCGGGGCCGCCTGCGATCTGGTGGTGGCGCCGGCCGCGGGGAGAGCCGCCGGGGGACGAGCGCCGGGAGGATCCTGGAGCGTGCGGGTTCGGGTCGAAGAGGGGGATGCGAGCGCCGAAGTGGTGCTGGGGGTAGCGGGCGACGGGCGCCGGATTGCCCTCGCCGCCCCACCGCCGCCGCCGGCCGGGGACTCGCCCGCCCTCAAGGCGGAGATCGAAACACCGTCGGGACCTCTCGCCGTTGACCTGCGGCCAGGGGCGAGTCTGCCCCGGGAGTGGACGCTGGCGCTCCGCCCGGGCCCGGCAGCCACCCCGGGGGACGGGGCGCTCCGCCGGGTGACGCTGCGCTGGCCGGACGCCCGCCGGCTGCCGGACGGCGTCTCCCTGGTGCTCACCGACCCGGCCACCGGCGAACGCCGCTGGCTGCGAGCCACGGGGGGCTATACCTTCACCTGGCGGGGCGAGCCGAGGCGCTTCCAGATCACCGCGGAAGCCCGCGCCGGGGCTCCCCCGGCGATCACGGACGTCGAAGTGATTCCGTCGCGGAGCGGCCGCAGCATCGCCTTCACGCTCAGCGCCCCCGCGAGCGTCGCGGTGGAGATCCTCTCCCCCACCGGGCGCACCGTCCGCCGCGTGGTCACCGGCCGCCTCGCGCCCGCCGGCCGCACCCGGGTGGCCTGGGATGGCCGTGACGAGCGCGGCGTCTCGGCGCCGTCCGGCATCCTCCTGGTGCAGGTGACGGCCACCGCGGAGAGCGGGGCGACGGCGCGCGCGGTGCGGCCGGTGGTGCTGGTGCGCTGAGAGCCGGCCTGAGCAGGGAACGCGCTCCCCGTGCCGAATCTCGGGGACAGCAGGGGGCGCCCCGCAGCGGCTCGGCCCCACGGTTGAGCCCGGGCGCGCCGATGGCGTGCCTCTCCAAGGGTCCTCTGCCAGGCCGCCGGCCCTGGTCCCGCCATGCCGGCAGCCCCTCGACCGTGCAGCAAGGGATCGGATTCATGAGACTGGATGAGCAGAAGCTGGCGCGGGCCGCCGAGTGCGCCCGCGGATACGTGCTGAACGGGAGCCTCCCCACGGCGCTCGTCGCCGTGGCGGATCGGGAGCGCCTCCGATGGGTGAGGGGCTTCGGCGAGGGGGGGCGCGATGACCCCTCCCTCGAGGAGCGCGTCTTCCCCCTGGCCTCCATCACCAAGGCGGTCACCGCGGTCGGCATCGCGCGCCTGGTGAACCAGGGCCGGCTGAACTACGACGACCCCGTGGCGCACCACATCCCCGAGTTCGCCCGCGACGCGGGGCGGGCGCGGATCACCACCGAGCAGATCCTCACCCACACGACCGGCCTGCCGGGGATGTCGCTGAAGGAGCTGTGCGGCGGGGGCTACCGCCGGGAAGACAGCTACCGCGTGAACTTCGATGGAGATCTCGTTTTCCCGCCCGGCACGCGCACGGCCTACGCCACGCTCACCTACCAACTCCTCAACGAGATCATCTTCCGGCGGCTCAGGCAGCGGATGGAGGCGTTCCTCAAGGAGACCGTCCTCGACCCGTGCGGGATGACGAGCACCGGCTTCCGGCCCGACCCCGCGCGCGCCATGCCCAACCTCAGCTTCCCGCTCCCCGACCCGGAGAACGCCGCGCGCTTCGTGGCCCTCGAGCTCTCCGGGGGCGGGCTCTGGTCCAGCCTCGGCGACCTGGTGCGGCTGGCGCAGGCGCTGCTGCAGCCGGGACGCCTGATGCGCCCGGGAACCTTCGCTCTGATGACGGAGCCCCGCCCGAACATCCAGTGGAGCACCGGCAGCCCGACGCGCCGCACCCGGGGATGGGTGAAGGACCCTCTCTCGGACTTCCCGCGCCAGCCCGACGCCGGCTTCTTTCACGGAGGCGCGACCGGCACGTTCCTCTGGATTGACCCGGAAGCGGACTTCATCTTCGTCTTCCTGAGCAACCTCTGGTGCTCCCGCAACGACCACTCCTTCGCCACGCTCAACCTGTTGTCTGAGGGTGGGTGAGGCGGGGATCGCAGGGGGCGCGCCGGGGGGCCAGGGCGAGCCGCGTCCTTGCACGCGGCGGCGGGCTCTCCGGCGGTTCCGTGGGTCGTGCTGGTCACGCCGGTCACGCCCTGGATCGTGGTCTGCTGCCCGGCGGCGTCGAAGGTGGTTGCGCCAGCACCTTCGTGCCCCCCCTGGGGATCCCCCGGGCGATCAGTATGCGAGCACGACTCAATTCGCCATCCACAACAGGTACACCACCGCCCGTTTTGGATCGTCCAGCGCGACTAAGTAGACCAGCGAAGTAAGGAGGCAGATTCGCACGGGTATCGCGTGGCCGACCAGCTTCGCCACACTGATGGTATTTCTGCCCCTTTACTCCACGGATCTACTTAGCGGCAGAGCCACACAGCGGCCTTGCACACACTGACGCCCAACGCCTCACTCCACTTCCGAATGGACCAGGACACGTCACATGAGCATCGGGATAGCGAACTTCAAGCCTCCCGTCACATGGCGGCGGATGCGCTCTACCTTTCGCTGGTATTCACCGTCCTTCGCCACCGTCTCAACGACCCACTGCAGATACGGCCCTCCCGTCGCGATATTGCCCACCACTAGCACGCGCCGGATCTCCCAGCGCCCACCTACAGCACGGACCTTGGCGGGCGCAATCCCGAGACTTCTCAACTCTCGTCGCGAAGAGAGGATGCCATAGCGCCCAGACTGATGCCGGGCGTACCACCGCCCCATTCTCCACAGATCGACATCGCCGAACCAAAACGTCCGGTCGATCTCTTCTGTGCTGGTCACCTCTACTTGCGCTGTCCACGAACTCGCCTCCGTCCTATCCTCGTCACCTTCCAACTCCTCCCACAGATAGAACGTTCTGGGGGACGTGAGCAATCGGCAGAAGGCCAAGGCTTCTCGCCCAGTCCGCACGACTACGGCACCGCGCAGATCGCTCAGGTTGCGTATTCGACGACCCATCCTTCGCCGCACCAGCCACAACCGCTCGAACGCCTCTGTCGGCTCACCCGCCGGGCCCCCTTCCGGTCCACCGATGACAAGCGCCTGGCCTTGGGCTATCAGGAAGGGAACTGCAAGTCGGAAAGAGACGTCAACCGGCACGGGAACGCCAACGGAAGCGGGAAGCGCGGCATGGTCGGGCGCTCGATGCGTCGCGCCAGCTCGGCTCCCACGGCTGACCGACAGGTGCCAGGCAGAGGCGACAGGTACGATGAGGACCGCAGCGCACACTACCCTCTTCCCCATCGCACGTACCCTCTCAGGCCAGGCCATCCCGTGACCCAGTTCGCAACGACGACTCACATTGCCGTCCACCACAGGTACACCACCGCCCGTTTTGGATCGTCCAGCGCGATTAGCAGGTCCAGGTCACACATAGCACTCGGCATATCATCGATCCGTGCAGATACGAACGTCCGTGCCCCATCCGGATGCCACCATGGTGGTGCAATCATCGCGTCCAAGCGATCTCTCAGCCACCTATCTTTGTGTGATACTTCGCTGTTCCGTGGCAACCGACCGAGCAACGCATCAACGCTCGAAGCGGGCATGGTGAGCTTGGCCGCCAGACATGAGTCCTGCCAGTGCTCCAGCCGGGACTGCAACAACCTGGTGCCAACAGGGAACGTGACACCAACGTACTGCGACACCTCATGGAGGGAAGGTGATGTCACAGAACGACGAAACGTGCGCTCCACGGAGTACAGTAGGAACCAGACTAGCAGCAGCGTAGCCCCTATCGCCCCCACACAGCGGCCGAACAAGCGGATCCTTGGCGTATACAAGTGCCCCCCAGACATCATGATGCCCTCACTGAGAGCAGCAGGCACCCTTGTTGCTACGCCATCGTAGGAGCCTGCCTACCTCACCGACGCTCAGGTACTCCCTCGCCAGACCGCACGCATGCAGGCCCCTGTCGTTCCGGGCTTGTGGCTGGTTACCACCTGCGCAAGAGACGCCCGGATGCGCGTGCTCCCCTGCAAATCGAAGCCGTAGAAGCTGCTGGTCAAGCAGTCCAGTCCTCCACCCGGAGCCCGGGTACGCGAGTGAAGCTCTTCTGCGCAGAAACCAGCACGCACGCATAGGCCACCGCGACTGCCGCGATCCAGAGGTCGTTGTCCTTGCCGATCGGTGTGCCGGCCTTCTCCAGCGCCGTCTTGATCTGGGCGTAGGCATCGGCGACGCCTTCATCCACCGGCAGACAGCGCACCCCGACGAAGAGCTGCACCGCCCGAGTGGTGAGCGCCTCGCGCCGCCTTCCGGCCGGCAGGCGCTGGATGCCGTGGAGAACCTCCCCACGGGTGATGCTGGCGACCGCGATGTCGTCAGCCGCGCCAAGGTGCCGGAGCCGCTCCAGCGTCGCGGGGGCTCTCGCCATGGACGCGCTGGCGGTGTTTGTATCCCACAGGTAGGTCACGGCAGCCGTTCCCCCCCGTCTTCGGTCTCTTGCGCCGCGAACGGGCCCTGCCAGTCCACGTCCGACTGGCTTTCGTGGATTGCCCGCAGCAGTTCCTCAACGTCTTCCGCCGTGACCTCGGGCCCGGCCTGGAGCGCGCGCAGCACCGCCGCCGGCGAACCCCGGCGCGGAGGCACCTGGCCCACCGGCGTCACCAGAACCTCGGTGCCCGGGGGCAGCGCCGCCCCTTCCTCCAACACGACGGTGTCGCTCTGGTCCGACACCTTCCCTCGGTAAGTGGCCAACGTCAGTGCCATCAGGATACCTCCCCACGAGCGTTCTACCACGGCGCGCCCCGTTGAGTCCTGACCGGTCTACTCCCGCTGCTCGCCACCTCCTCCCCGAAGGCGGTGCTCAGGTAGGCGTCCGTCTCCGCCTGCGCCAGGGAAGCCAGCACCCGCGTGCTCCCCCGGGGTGGAACGGCCTGGTCCTCGATGGAGTTCAGCGCGCCGTACTCGACGGGTCTTCGTCCAACTGGCGGAGGTCCGCCACCGGGGAACGGTAGCGGTGCGCGATCATCGCCTGGAGCAGGGCATACGTCCGGCGAACGCAAGGTTGGAGAGCACCGTGTTGTCAACCACGACCGGCATCGAGATAGCTCCTCAGCGCCTCCACCTCCTCGCGCGCATCGGCCATGTCCGCCGGCCCCGCTTCTGCTACGACGCCACGCGTGTGCAGGATCTCCATCATCTGCAGGGCGCTGACGCCCGCGAGCTGCGCTGCCCTTGCCACCGACAGATCCCCCGCGCGGTAGCGTGCCACCGCGATCTCGATCCGGTACTCGGGATGCATCTGCGTGAGAGAACGAAGGGCATCGCGTATCACGTCCCCCGGCGAATCGTACAGGCCGGCCGCTACGGAATCCTCTACCCGCAGCATGCTCCTCACCTCCAGGTCTCAGCGGTATTCACCCACACCCACCGCGTGGGAGTATAGCAGATGCCACCAACGACGTCAATGAACCCGTCGGCGGGTCGGCGGGCCGCACGCGGCGGCTGAAAGACCAGACCGCCCCAGTACCCCGGGAAGTCGGCGGACCGGGCCACGCGGGCGAGGCGTCTCCTTCTTCCGCCGCAGCCCGTGCGTTACCGGGGATGACCGGCAAAGCGCAGGATCACGGCCATCGGTGCCAGGCTGGCACCAACAATGGCGAGCACGATGCCAACGCCCCAGAGAGCCCCGAGCACGCGGCCCACGTCGCGATCGCCTATCAGCCACATGGACATGACCCCGGCGAACACTTCGCCGAACTGGGACGCGACCGGAACCGCAATGAGATTCGCCAGGACACGCACGATCACGCCTGGGACGGGAAGGCCACGCCGAGACAGGATCAACCAGAGGCAGACGGTCGAGACGACGGCCACGAGGATCGCCACAAGTGGGACGATCTGGAGGACACTCCATCCCGGGCTCTGAGGCTTGGAGAGGTCGCGCAGTGCGCGAAGAAACCCACGCACGAAGACGTAATACTCCAGCACAGCCACTGTCAGCAGCGGGGGGATCAGCCACCTGGTCATTGTGCCACTCCTGAGGTACGGCGCGGGGGCACCTGTCCGCGACCGCAAGCTACGGGCACCCCTTCCCGGTGGATCACGGACACCCGGGGCGCTGGCGCGGGCACTCCCCCAAGGGATTGACGATGTTCGTCACGCGATTGTTCGCGTCGTTGGCGCTGCGGTCGCCCTCCCGGCCCGCCTGGGGCGCGCGCTGCCCGCTGGTTCAGTCGGCACGGTGGTTCAGCGGCTCGCCGCCTCCTCGAAGAGGACCACGTTCTCGGCCTCCGGGCTCGCCGGCCGCGCCTGGAAGGCGCCCCGGATCGCCAGGATGAGGAGCGGGAGCACCCCGCCGACGATGAAGAGCGCGTCTCCCGGCAGCCGCGCCCACTCCAGGCGGTTCACCAGCGGCCGCATCAGGAACGCCATCTCGCGCGCGTGCCAGTAGCCGGTGTTGTAGCTGTCGTAGAGTTGCATTACCCCGATCGGGAAGAGGTTGACAAACGCCATCCACGCCAGCCCGATGTTGAGCGACCAGACCGAGATTCCCGCCAGGCGGTCGTTCCAGCCCTCAGGGGGCACCAGGTAGCGCAGGCAGAAGAGCGTCAGCCCGACGGCCAGCATCCCGTAGACGCCGAACATCGCCGTGTGCCCGTGGTTGGCGGTGAGCGCCGTGCCGATCTCGTAGTAGCTGACGATCGGCAGGTTGATGATGAACCCGAAGATCCCCGCGCCGAGGAAGTTCCAGAAGCCGACCGCCACCAGCGACCAGGCGGCCCAGCGGTGGGGGAAGGCGCGCCCGGGCACCTCCAGGGCGCCAAGGCGCAGGAAGCTGTAGGCCTCCAGCGTCAGGAGCGTGAGCGGGATCACCTCCATCGCCGAGAAGAAGGCTCCCAGGGCCAGGTGCGTGGAGGGCGCCCCGCTGAAGTAGAGGTGGTGCATCGTGCCGATGACGCCGCCGATGGAGTAGAGGATGATGCTCAGGTAGATCACCCGCGTGCCGGTGCGCTCGCTGACGACCCCCAGCAGCACGAAGATGTAGGCCACCGTGGCCGTGGTGAAGAGCTCGAGGAAGTCCTCCACCCAGAGGTGGACCACCCAGAAGCGCCAGAAGTCGGTCACCACGAAAGAGGAGTGCCGCGTCGCCAGGAGGCCCACGGCGTAGAACGCCGGGATGGCCAGCGAGGCGTAGAGGAAGAGGTAGGGCATGTTGCCCCGGTGCTCGCCGCGCAGCCGATGGCGCAGCCCGCGGTAGATGATCCCCACCCAGAAGAAGAGGCCGATGATCAGCAGGATCTGCCAGAGGCGCCCCAGGTCCAGGTACTCCCAGCCCTGCGCCCCGAGCCAGTACCAGAGGTCGCCGCCCAGGCTCCCGCGCATCCCGGCGGCCTCTCCCAGCAGGCTGCCGAAGACCACGACGGCCACGGCGCCCAGGAGCGCATAGGAGAGCCCCGCCTGGCCCCGCGGCTCCCGCCCGGCGATGAGCGGCGTGACGAAGATGCCCGCGGCCAGGTAGGCCGCCGCCACGAAGAAGATGGCGAGCTGGAGGTGCCAGGTGCGGCTGAGCATGTAGGGGATGAACGGCGTCAGGTCCAGTCCGAAGAAGCCGGAGGGCTCGGCGCGGTAGTGGGCATTCAGCCCGCCGACGAGCGTCTGGAGCAGGAAGAGCACGCCGACGACCAGGAAGTACCAGCGCGTGGCGCGCTGGCCCGGGGTGAGCGGCACGTCCTCGGGCCGGCGGAAGCGCAGCTCGGGGCCACCCTCGGCCTGCCACCCGAGCCAGTCGTAGCGGCCGAAGAAGAAGAGGACGAGACCGGTGCCGCCGAGGAGCGCCGCGATGCTGAGCGCGCTCCAGAGGAGGGCATCGGCCGTCGGGAAGTTCCCCGCGAGAGGCTCCGGCGGCCAGTTGTTTGTGTAGGAGTAAGTCGCCCCCGGACGCGTCGCGGCGCACGCCCACGCTCCCCAGGCGAAGAAGGTGGCGAGCTGGCGCAGCTCCTCCGCGGCGCGGATGTAGACCGCCGGCACGGGCCCGACGGCCTGCGGGTGGCGCAGCGCGGCCGCATAGACCGGCACCAGATCAAGGAACGCTCGCGCCTGCCCCTCCGAGAACGTCAGCGTGCCGCTCTCTGGGTCGTAGCGGTTCTGCTTCAGCTCGGTCACAACGCGCTCGGCCGCCGACCCGGTTGCCCCCGGGGCCGCGGCGTAGAAGTCCCGCATCCGCAGCGCCTGGCGGTGGAGGTAATCGGCCGTGAAGTCCGGCCCCAGGTAGGCGCCGTGCCCGAAGAGGGTGCCGTATTCCATCAGCCCGTACTTCTGGAACACGGCCTTCCCCGCGAGGATGTCCTCTCCGGTGAAGAGAACGGCGCCGGCGGGGTCCACCACGCGCGCCGGGATCGGTGGCTCGTCGCGGTAGATCAGGTAGGCGAGGATGCCGAGCACCGCGAAGCCGGCGACGAACGTCAGGATGGATACTTGCAGCCACAGCGGCGAGAGCACCATCCCTCGCCGGGTCTGAGCAGACATGGGCGTGACCTCCAAGCGAGTATTCCCCGTGCGCTCGCCTGCCAAACACGACCCGCCCTGCCCACGACGCCCACGCCGGGCTCTCGCCCTGGATGCCCCGCGGTCCCTACCTGCGCTCGAAGGCGCCGATGTCAATCCCGGCGCCCTGCGGCCGCGCCACTCCGTCGAAGTCAATCGTCGGGGCGCCCTCGGCGGATCCTCTGTCTATCGCCGGCGAGCCGGCGCTGAGGTGGAAGTCCGCCCCGGCGGCGTCAACGAACCGCGGATCGCCCTGCGCGGCCTGCGCGCCGGTCACCTCCCCCTCGCTCGCCTGGAAGGGCTGAACGAGATTGTGATCCACGGTGACCTCGGACGGCGGCACCGCGGCGGCGACCACGATCTGGAAGGTCAGGTTGCTGAAGCAGAGGTTGTTGCGCACCACCACGCCCGTGGCGCGCGGGTTGTCCACGGCGATCCCGCCGCCCCACTCCGCCCAGCCGTTGTTGTAGACCGTGTTGTTGACGATGGAGATGTTCTTCATCGGGTGGACGGTGACGGTGGGGTCATCGCCGTTGGTGGACACGTTGATGCCCAGCGCCTTGTTGTGGTACACCACGTTGTTGTGGATGCGGATGTTCTCCAGCAGCCCGCCCATCTCACTGGCGAGGGAGATGCCGCCCCCGTCAATCTGGCCCGGAACGGCCGTATCCCAGACCACGTTCTGCCGCACCTCGATGTTGTGGGTGTGCTTGTCCCAGGCGTCCAGGTAGATGCCCACGCTATCGAGCGTGCCGGAAACCCGGTTCCGGAAGGCCGTCCCGTTGCGGGAGCCATCCTTCAGGCAGATCCCCTCTTTGCGGCTGTCGCGCACCACGTTGTTCTTCACCTCGAAGGTGTCGGTGACGGCGATGGTGATGCACTCCTGGCGCCCGTTCGTGCCGGCGGTCTCGACCGTGTTGCCGTCCACCGTCACCCGCTGGCAGCCCCAGATGCCGATCCCGGACGAGCCGGTGTTGAGCGTGCGGTTGCCCTGGATCACCAGGTCTTGGGCATTCTCAGCGAGGATCCCGGCCTCCCGGGAGTTCCTGACTTGCAGCCCCACGACGCGGATGAAGCTCCGGCCGGAGAGGTCCACCACGCCGGCCAGGTCCACCAGCGGGATACCGGTGCCATCGAGGATCACCACGTCTTGCCCGAAGTTGGCGAAAGTGATCTCGCTGCCGGCAGCGCCGGAGTTCCGGGGGACCAGGCGCTCGTTGTAGGTGCCGGCGCGGATGTAGACGGTGTCCCCGGCGGCGGCGCTCTGGCAGGCCCTCGTCAGGGTGAGCCACGGCTGGTCGGCGCTCCCCGGGCTGCCGTCGCTGCCGTTCTTCGCCACGTAGAAGACGCGGGCGCCCGCGGGCGGTCCTCCGCCATCGCCCGGCGAGGCGCCCCCTCCCCCACATCCGTGCACGAGCATCACCGCACACAGGATCGCCAAACCGACTTTCCCGAAAAGGTTCTTCATCTTCCCCTCCCATCGGAACGGGTGTGTCGGGCAAGGATCTTCCCCGCGCGCTCGCGGCACTCCTGCCGCCGCTCCCCCACGCCGGGTAGCCCCGCAGGGAGGAAGACCCCCGGATGGCGAACTGATACCTGGCGGGGGCGGAGCGACCTCGGATCGGGGTTCCTTCGGTAGCTCCTTCTGCAGGGCACCGGCTCCACGAGCCGGCGCCGTGTAGATGTGCGGTTGCAGTATCAGCGATAGGAGAACTCTCATGAAGATCGCGCGCGTGACTCCTCGGGTGATGGGCACGAGCTGGCGCAACCTCACCTTCCTCGAGGTGGCGACGGACGATGGCCTGGTGGGATGGAGCGAGGCGCGGATGAACAACCGCACCGATGCCCTCCTGGGCTACCTGCAGGGCGCCGCCCGGCGCCACGTCCTCGGCAGCGACCCGTTCAACGTCGAGGACCTGGTACACCGCATGTTCTACACCGATTTCGGGCGCGTCGGCGAGATCGTCGCCACCGGCATCGCCCTGGTGGAGATCGCCTGCTGGGACATCATCGGCAAGGCGCTCGGCCAGCCGGTCTACCGCCTCCTCGGCGGCGCCGTGCGCGACCGGATCAAGGCCTACGCCAACGGCTGGTACACCGTCGAGCGCACCCCCGAGGAGTTCGCCGCCGCGGCGAAGCGGGTCCTCGCCAAGGGCTACCGCGCCCTGAAGTTCGACCCCTTCGGCGCCGGCTTCTACGAGCTGGAGCGCGAGGAGAAGCGGAAGTCGGTATCGCTGGTGGAGGCCGTCCGCGACGCGGTGGGTTCCGAGGTGGAGATCCTGATCGAGATGCACGGCCGCTTCTCGCCCGCCACCGCCATCGAGATCAGCCGCGACCTGGAGCCGTTCCAGCCCACCTGGGTGGAGGAGCCGGTGCCCCCCGACAACCTGGCGGCGCTGGCGAAGGCCGCGCAGAAGATCCAGATTCCCGTGGCCACCGGCGAGCGCCTGCACACCCGCTTCGAGTTCCGCGAGCTGTTTGCCCTGCAGGCCGCCGACATCATCCAGCCCGACATCACCCACATGTGCGGCCTCGCGGAGACGAAGAAGCTGTGCGCCGCCGCCGATACCCACTACATCACCGTTGCCCCGCACAACGTGGGCGGGCCCGTCTCCACCGCCGCGGCGCTGCACCTGGACGCC
>JACQGM010000174.1 GCA_016199585.1 Armatimonadota bacterium | reverse complement strand
GCCCGGAGGAAGTGACCGAGGTACTGGAACGGGAGCTTCAGTCCTACCAGAAGACGCTGGAAGAGGTCGGCGTCGGCCGCGTGCTCCAGGTGGGTGATGGGATCGCGCGCGCCTACGGGCTGCGCGACTGCATGTCGAACGAGATGCTGGAGTTCGAGAACGGCGTCAACGGCATCGCCCTGAACCTGGAAGAGGACAACGTCGGCATCATCGTCCTGGGCGACGTGCGCGGCATCCAGGAGGGGAACCTGGTCCGGCGCACCGGCCGCATCGTGGACGTGCCGGTCGGCGAGCGACTCACCGGCCGGGTGGTGAACGCCATCGGCGTCCCGATTGACGGCAAGGGACCGATCGTCACCAGCCAGCGCCGGCACATCGAGACGCGCGCCCCCGGCGTGGTGGAGCGCCAGCCGGTGGTGGAGCCGCTCCAGACCGGCTTGAAGGCGATCGACTCGATGATCCCGATCGGCCGCGGCCAGCGCGAGTTGATCATCGGCGACCGCCAGACCGGCAAGACCGCCCTGGCGATTGACACGATCATCAACCAGAAAGGCCAGGACGTCTTCTGCATCTACGTGGCCATCGGCCAGAAGCAGTCCACGGTCGCCTCGGTGGTGAAGACGCTGGAAGACTACGGCGCCATGGAGTACACCACCGTGGTGAGCGCCACGGCGAGCGACCCGGCGCCGATGCAGTTCATCGCGCCCTACGCGGGCTGCTCGATGGGCGAGTTCTACCGCGACAGCGGTCGGCACGCGCTGCTGGTCTACGACGACCTCTCCAAGCACGCCCAGGCATACCGCCAGGTGTCGCTGCTGCTGCGTCGTCCGCCGGGCCGGGAGGCCTACCCGGGCGATGTCTTCAACCTCCACTCGCGCCTGCTGGAGCGCGCGGCCAAGCTGAGTAAGGATCTGGGAGGCGGCTCGCTCACCGCGCTGCCGGTCATCGAGACTCAGGCCGGCGATGTGTCGGCCTACATCCCGACGAACGTCATCTCGATCACCGACGGCCAGATCTACCTGGTGAGCGACCTCTTCTACGCCGGCGTGCGCCCCGCCGTTCACGTCGGGATCTCCGTCTCGCGCGTCGGCGGCAAAGCGCAGACCAAGGCGATGAAGGCGGTCGCCGGCGGCCTGCGCCTCGACCTGGCGCGCTTCCGCGAGTTGGAGGCCTTCACCCAGTTCGCTTCGGACCTGGACAAGGCCACCCAGCAGCAGCTCAACCGCGGCGCGCACTTGGTGGAGATCCTGAAGCAACCGCAGTACCAGCCGATGCCGGTCGCCGAGCAGGTGGTGGTCATCTGGGCCGCCACCAACGGCTACACCGACGATCTGCCATTGGAACAGGTGCGCCGCTTCGAGGAGGGGCTGCTCACCTTCGTCCGTGACCGCTACCACGACGTGATCCACCAGATCACCCGTGAGGGCGAGATCAGCGGCGAGACCCGCCGCGAGATGGAGCAGGCGGTGCGGGAGTTTAGAGCAAGCTTCAAGTAAACGCATCTCATGTCATTGACACGCGAGGTTAGCCGGGGAAGTGGTATCATCCCCGTCATCAAAGGGGGCTGATGCACAAGGGGAGTAGCCTTCGATCGGGAAGGGCGTGAGCACTGTGGCCGGAGTCATCTTCGCGGTTCGGGAGGGGGGCGGGCTGATCGAAATGAGGGAGCAGCCCTACGATTCCGAACGCGTCCTGCAGAAGCTCCTGGCTCAGTACCCGGACCTCCTGGCGGGCGACCAGATCAACGCGAGCGCCCCGAGGCGATGGTTGCTCGTGGGTAACGAGTTACCTGTTCCTGGCGAAGAGACCGGGCCGGGCCGATGGGCCGTAGATCATCTCTTCCTCGATCAGGACGGCGTGCCTACCATCGTTGAAGTGAAGAGGTCCAGCGACACGCGCATTCGCCGCGAGGTGGTGGGGCAGATGCTCGATTATGCCGCGAACGCGCTGGCCTATTGGCCGATGGAAGAGCTTCGCGCCAGATTCGAGGCGGGATGCGCTGCAGACGGCCGACAGCCAGAGGATGCGCTCCAGGCGTTCCTCGGTGACGGGGGAGAGCCGGAGAGGTTCTGGGAGCTGACGCGCACCAATCTGAAAGCCGGTAGGTTGCGTCTAGTGTTCGTTGCTGACATCATTCCCGGGGAGCTGCAGCGCGTCGTTGAGTTCCTCAACAACCACCTTGATTCCGTGGACGTACTGGCCGTGGAGATCCGCCAGTACGCTGGAAAGGACCTGATGACCCTGGTACCTCGTGTGGTCGGGTATGCCCCGCAGCGAGGGACTGCGACGGGCGCTACTACGAGGACGACCAGGGGCGAGTTCATCGCTTCGCTCGATGACGCCGGCAGGTTCTTCTTCGGGCACCTGCTGTCGGTGGCAGACCGGGAGCGCCTGCCGCTGCATTGGGGTGCCAAGGGTTTTTCCGTCAACGCGGATGTCGAGGGCAGCCATGTCGCGCTCCTGTATGGATACCCCCCGTCGTCGGTGTATCGGCAGAGCATCTATACGGCATTTCCCGAGATCGCGCGCAACTCGAGGGACGGAGATGGTATCGTCGCGCGCTATCGCCAGCAACTGATGGATCTCGGCGGCTTTGTGGCGGCAGGGGGTGGGCTCGGAATCAAGCTGCTTGTGGATGAGAGCCTTGACAAGGATAAGAGCTCTCAGGTCGCGGAGATCGTTGTTGCCGTAGCCCGCATGGTGGAGAGCGCCGGCCGAGCGACGGGTGCGGACGCCGTAGGTGCGGGAGAGCACGAGCGCATAGAATGACGTATTGAGGGATCCTAATGGCGACTACGCGCGACATCCGGAGGCGAATCCGGGTTGTCGGGAACATCCAGAAGATCACCAGCGCCATGGAGATGGTGGCGGCGGCGCGACTGAAGCGGGCCCAGAACCGCGTCGCCGCGGCGCGCCCCTATGCCGAGAAGATGGCCGAGGTGATGGGCAATCTGTCGCGCGCCGCGGGGGATCTTCAGCACCCGCTGCTGGAGGTGCGCGAGCCCCGGCGCATGGCCGCCGTGGTGGTCACCGCCGACCGGGGGCTGTGCGGCAGCTACAACACCAACGTGATGCGCCGCGCCGCCGAGCTTCTGCGCGCGCACGCCGACCTGGAGCGGGTGGTGCTGCCGGTCGGGCGCAAGGGACCCGGGGCGTTCCGGCGCCAGGGCTACATGGTGGGCGCCACCTTCCCGCTCCCCACGCGCGATGTCTCCCTGGCCGACGCGCGCGGGATCACCGCCGAGGTGCGCCGCCTCTTCGAGAGCGGCGAGGTGGACGTCGTCTACCTGGTCTACACCCGGTTCTACTCGGCTCTGCGCCTGCAGCCGACGGTGCAGCAGCTCCTGCCGCTGCAGACCCCGGACGCCGCGGATGCCGGAGCGGCCCGGGCATCCGACGAGTACCTCTTCGAGCCGGAGCCGGAGCGGCTGCTGGCGAGTCTGCTGCCGCGCTACCTGGACGTGCAGGTCTTCCAGGCGCTGCTGGAATCGGTGGCCAGCGAGCACGGAGCGCGGATGGCGGCGATGCGCAGCGCCTCGGACAACGCCGGGGAGATGATCGACCGCTTGACCTTGTCGTTCAACCGCGCGCGCCAGGCCGCGATCACCCGTGAGATCGCCGAGATCGTGGGCGGCGCCGACGCGCTGAAAGGATAGCCTTCGATGTCAGATGTGACGGCCGACGGCGGCGCCGGGCAGGTGGTGCAGATCATCGGTCCCGTGCTGGATATCCGCTTCCCGCCCGAGAGCCTGCCGGAGATTCTCAACGCCGTCGAGGTGAAGATGCCCGACTCCGAGACGCCCCTCATCGCCGAGGTGGCGCAGGACCTGGGCAACGATACGATCCGCTGCGTCGCCATGTCTTCCACGGACGGCCTGGTGCGCGGCGCCGCGGCGGTGGATACCGGCAAGCCGATCACCGTGCCCGTGGGGCGCAACACCCTGGGCCGCGTCTTCAACCTGCTGGGCCAGACGATTGACCAGATGGGGCCGGTGACGGGCAACGACTACTACCCGATCCACCGGCCGGCGCCCTCCTTCGAGGAGCAGAGCACCGAGATGGAGATCCTGGAGACCGGCATCAAGGTCGTGGACCTCCTCTGCCCCTACCTGAAGGGCGGCAAGATCGGCCTCTTCGGCGGCGCGGGCGTGGGCAAGACGGTGCTGGTGCAGGAGCTGATCCGCAACATCGCCACGGAGCACGGCGGCTTCTCGGTGTTCGCCGGCGTGGGCGAGCGCACCCGCGAGGG
>JACQGM010000180.1 GCA_016199585.1 Armatimonadota bacterium | reverse complement strand
CCCAACCACCCAACCCCCAAAGGATCCCCCTACCCCCACCGAGAACCTGACACCGAGGAACACACGATGGACTTCCACCGGAACACTCACCCATCGGCGCAGCCCGCCGCGGGCCGGCTCGCCCTCGGTGCTCGCGTAGACGAGTTCGTCTGCGAGGAGATGAAGCGCCAGCGCGTGCCGGGTCTCGCGGTCGGGATCGTCAAGGGCGGGGCCGTGCTCAAGGCCCAGGGGTACGGGCTGGCGAACCTGGAGCACCAGGTCCCCGTCGGCCCGGCCACGCTTTTCCAGTCCGGCTCCCTGGGGAAACAGCTCACCGCCGCGGCCGTGATGCTGCAGGTGGATGACGGGAAGGTGTCGCTCTCAGACCCGGTCACCCGGTTCTTCCCGGATGCCCCGGAGACCTGGCGCGCGATCACCGTTCGCCACCTCCTGACGCACACCTCCGGCATTGCGGACCACGGCGGGGGCACCCTGAACGTGCGGCAGGATTACTCCGAAGAGGAGCTGGCCCGGCTGGCGTTCGGCCTGCCGCTCCAATTCCCGCCCGGCGCGCGCTGGCTCTACAGCAACAACGGCTACATCCTCCTGGGGATCATCGTCCACCAGGTCTCGGGATCCTTCTACGGCGACGTCCTCGCCGAGCGCGTGTTCAGGCCGCTCGGCATGGCCACGGCGCGCGTCATCAGCCAGGCCGACATCACCCCGAACCGCGCCGCCGGCTACCACCTCGCCGGGGAGTCGGTCAAGAACCAGGGATGGGTGTCGCCCTCGCTGAATGCGACGGCGGACGGGTCGCTCCACCTCTCGGTGCGCGACGTGATCGCCTGGGATGCGGGAGTGCGCGCCCGCGCCCTGCTCCAGCCGGAGAGCTGGGATCTCACTCTGCGGCCGGCGCGACTGACGAGCGGCAAGCCCTATCCCTACGGCTTCGGCTGGTTCCTCGACGAGCGCAACGGCCAGCCGCTCCAGCAGCACGGCGGCTCCTGGCAGGGGTTCAAAACGCACTTCTCCCGCTTCATCGGCGAGGACCTGTCGGTCATCATCCTCGCGAACCTCTCCCAAACGGAGCCGGCGCGCTTCGCCGACGGCATCGCGGCGATCATGAACCCGAAGCTGGCCCTCACCCTGGAGCCGATAGCGGACCGCGAGCCCGAGGTCACCGCGCGCCTCTCCCGCCTCCTGGAAGACGCCCGCGCGGGAAGGCTCGACCCGGCCGAGTTCGGTCACCTGCGCGCCGGCTTCTTCCCGGGCGGGGCGCGGGCGCTCCAGGAGCAGATCCGCGCGCTCGGGCCGTCGCAGGCGCCGGTCCTGGTCGAGCGAGTGGAGAAGGGCGATGACCGGATCTACACCTACGAAGTCGCCTTCGCGGCCCGCGCGATGCGCTACATGGTGGGCCTGGCGCCGGACGACCAGGTATCGCTCTTCCAGCTTCGAGGGAAGTGAAAGGGGCACGGCTGATGGCATCCACGGACATCTACAACTACGTCAAAGTCAACGACGCGCTCATCACCGGCGGGCAGCCGACGGCGGAGCAGATCCGGTCGCTGGCGGAAGAGGGCTTCTCGACCGTCATCAACCTGGACACCGCCGACTCCGCCCGCGCCCTGGCCGGCGAGGCGGAGCTGGTGCGCTCGCTCGGCATGACGTATCACCACATCCCGGTGGATTGGCGGAACCCGACGGAAGCCGACTTCGCGGCCTTCGCGCGCGTCATGAGCGATCTGCCGGCGGGCAAGACCCTCATCCACTGCGCCGCCAACTTCCGCGTCACCGCCTTCTACTCCCTCTACGCGCTGGAGCGCCTCGGGTGGTCGGCAGCCCGGGCCGACGAGTTTCGCGCCGTTATCTGGAAAGGGAGCGACCACCCGGGCTGGCAGGAGTTCATCGCGCGGATGGAGGCCCGGATCCTCGCCCGCAGATCCGGTGGCGCGCCGGCAGTTGAGGAGGCGCCGTCCGAACCCGGGCGCGCGGCATGAAACGGCGTCTCGCGCGTCGAACTGAAGGAGCATCGGGGCATCGGTTGAGAGGGCTCATGTTCCAGCGCCTCGGATAGGGAGAACTGCCGTGAAGATCGGTGTCAGTTCCTACAGCTTCAGCCGGTTGGTTCGCGCCGGCGCCATGGATCAGATCGCGGTCATCGCCGCCGCCAAGGAGATGGGGTTCGAGGTCATCGAGTTCAGCACCATCGCCGTTCCCGGGGGCAAGGCCCTGCCCGGGTTCGCCGAGGAGCTGCGCAAGGAAGCCGACCGCGTCGGCCTTCCGATCACCAACTACACCATCGGCGCCGACTTCCTCTGGGGCTCCGGCGGCGACCTGGCGGCGGAGATCGAGCGCGTGAAGCGTGAGGTGGACGTGGCCGAGATCCTCGGTGTCCCCGGCATGCGCCATGACGCCACCCGCGGCTACCCCGCCGGCCACCCGGCACCCTCGGGCTTCGACGCCGCCGTGGCGCGCCTGGCGGAGGGCTGCCGGGCCGTGACCGAATACGCCGCCGCCAGGGGCATCAAGACGATGGTGGAGAACCACGGCTACTTCTGCCAGGACAGCGAGCGCGTGGAGAAGTTGATCAACACCGTCGCGCACCCCAACTTCGGCGTCCTGGTGGACATCGGCAACTTCCTCTGCGTGGACGAGGACCCGTGCGAGGCGGTCGGGCGCCTGGCCCGTTACGCCTTCCACGCCCACGCCAAGGACTTCCACACTCGCTCCGGCAACCTCCCCGCGCCGGGCGAAGGCTGGAGCGCCAGCCGCGGCGGCAACTACCTCCGCGGGGCGATCATCGGCCACGGCGACGTGCCGCTGGTGCCGTGCATCCGCGCCCTGAAGCGCGCCGGCTTCGACGGCGTCCTCTCCATCGAGTTCGAGGGCATGGAGGATCCCCTCGTTGGGATTCGGGTCGGCGGCGACAACCTGAAGCGGCTGGTGGCCCTGGCGGGCTAGTGGATATCGAAGGGGATCACCGCAGAGACGCAGAGGGTGCGGAGAGGAGTGTCAGAGGGTACTCGCACCTCATCTTCTCTCGCCGAATCAAGGCTCGCCGCGTCTCTGTGGTGCCTTCGTCCGGCCGCCGCGTGAGGCACCGCGCCCCCCGGTAGAGGCCTTGTGTTGCACGACGCCCGGCCACTCTGAAGGTGTCTGCGCATTGGCAAAGCGACCTGGCGCACCGATGATCGCGCGTGGGTGCCGTCCCGCTGTACCACCTTCGGAAGAGCGGCCCGTTGGGCAGCAGCTCCAGACTCCCTGTTAGCGAGCGTGTATGGGTGACGTACGACTGGATGGGATAGAGGTCTGCG
Source organism: Armatimonadota bacterium (assembly GCA_016199585.1). Taxonomy (GTDB): domain Bacteria; phylum Armatimonadota; class JAAZEB01; order JAAZEB01; family JAAZEB01; genus JACQGM01. Next base: position 4,195 of record JACQGM010000180.1, on the reverse strand, counting down.
CCTCGTGGCTGACCCAGAGATCGTTCCGGGCCGCCCATTGCAGCTTCCTCCTGCCGGTCACTCCGGCAAACAAGGAAGAAGCGCTGGCGGAATTCCGCCGAGCCGGGGAACTCGGCAAGTACAGCGGTCTCCGGGTTTCGGGGATCGCCGACCTGAGCTTCCTCAAGGGCTTTCCCCGTCTCCTCTACCTAGAGGTGGTGAACCAGGAGCGGGTTGATACGCGCCAACTGGACGGGCTGACCAACCTCCGCGGTCTGCGGCTGGAATCCCCGGGCGCCGGGATTGACTTCGCCCGCTTCCCGCTCCTGGAGGTCTTCGTGGGTGATTGGCGCCCCGACAACCGCAACATCCACCGCAGCCGTGAGCTGCGACAGATCAGGGCGTGGCACTTCAGGCCTCGCTCCCTGGATCTGGCCGACCTTGCAGGCGCCACTCGTCTGGAGTGGCTGGAGTTGACCCAGACCAACATCGCGTCTCTGTCCGGGGTCGAGACGCTGGCGGACCTCCGTTATCTCCACGTTTCCTATGCGCCGCAGCTCCAGGCCCTGGACGCACTGGCCGCCGGCCACTCCGGGATCCGCGAGCTCGGCCTCGGGAATGCCAGGAGAGTGCCCTCCTACCTGCCGATCGCCTCGTTGGGCCACCTTCGGCGGCTGCAGCTCTCATCGTGCGCGCCGATGCCAGACCTGAAGTGGACCAGGGGCATGGACAGTCTCGACTTCTTTTCATTCGTCCAGACGGACGTGCAGGACGGCGATCTGTCGCCGCTGCTGAGTCTGCCGCGGCTGGCGTACGTGGGGACGATGGATAAGAGGCACTACAACTACAAGTGTGACCGGCTGAATGAGCTTCTCCAAGGCAGACGGGCCTTCTCGGGGCCATCTGTACCGACCGGGCAGATTGAGGGAGCGGGGGGAACGGCCGACAATCGCAGTGAGTTGGCCCTTTCCTGGCGCGGGGCGTGGCTGGAAGCGCCGCTGCTGGCAGCCCGGCCCCGGGGGCGGTCACCGTGGGTGAGTACGGCGGCAGCCTGAAGCTGGCCTACCCAGCCCGACGGTGACCACTCACCCCTCGCGGCCCCCTACGGCCCCGGCTTCAGCTCCACTACCGCCTCGCCCGAGACCGCGTCGGTGACGCCGAGCCCGCCGCCCAGGTCCTCCAGGGTGTCGCGGAACTGGTCCAGGAGGTAAATCATCTTCGGGCGGGCGGCCACGATGCTGTCGAAGCCGTCCCACTCCCCGATGAAGCAGTAGGTCCGGTCGCCGGTGTCCACCACGACGCCGCGCCGGAAGCCGGGGAAATCGCGCTCCGCCTGGCGGTGCGCCTCGATGAACTCCTGCTCGCGGCCCGGCTTCACCCGGAACCGCACCACGTTGTACGCTGCCATCACGCTCTCCTCCTCTCCTTCCCGCACCAGCCTGCTCATCGCGTGCCAATCGGCCGGCGGCGCACCCGGGACGCGGCAGGAGATGCCCCGCCGCTGGCGGAACATAGCACCAGAGGAGATGAGATGATGGATGATTTGCGTGCCCGATGCGCCGTCCCCGGCGCGGTGGACTTCGCTGCCGGCATCAACGGCATGTCGAAGGTATCCCTCACCCACGCCTCGGGGTCCTCCGCCGAGGTCCACCTCCACGGCGCTCACGTCACCGCCTGGCGGAACGCTGCCGGCGAGGATCTCTTCTTCGTCAGCCGGCAATCGTGGTTCGAGGCCGACCGCCCGATCCGCGGCGGCATCCCCGTCATCTTCCCCCAGTTCGGCGCCGGGCCGCTGCCCCAGCACGGCTTCGCTCGCATCCGCGAGTGGGAGCTGGCGGGGACCGAGCGCCGCGACACGGGAGTCGTGGCCGTCCGCTTCCAGCTCGCTGAGGACCAGGCTACGCTCGCGATCTGGCCGCAGCGCTTCCGCCTCGCGCTCGACGTGGCGCTGGATCGCGCCTCCCTGGCCCTCACCTACCGCGTCGCCAACACCGACCCCCAGCCCTTCGACTTCCAGGCGATGCTGCACACCTACTTCGCCGTCGGCGACATCCGCCGCACGGCGCTCTACGGCCTGGAAGGAGTCACCTACATCGACAGCCTCCGCGAGCGGGCGCGCGAGGTGGAGCCGCGCGCCGTCATCCGCTTCGACCAGGAGACGGATCGCGTCTACGCGCAGGCCCCGGACGCCCTGCGCATCGAGGACGAGGACCGCGGGCGCACCCTCCGGATCGAAAAGCGCAACATGCCGGATGTCACCGTCTGGAATCCCTGGATCGCCAAGGCGCAGCGGATGCCCGACTTCGGCGACGACGAGTGGGAGGGGATGCTCTGCGTGGAGACCGGCATCGCCCGGCCGCCGCACGCGCTGGCGCCGGGGGAGGAGTGGGTGGGCGAGACCACATTCACCATTCAGAGAGGGTGACGCCGAACGATAGGACCGGCACGGAGAAGCCTCTCCCCCGGTCACGAGCGGCTTCACCGTTCCGTGGGGTCAAGGCAGACTGAAGGAGACGGAGATCACCGAGGAGTTGGCGGCATCACCACTCTGCCGGGGTCACGATCTGGACAGGGCAGTGTCGTCAGACTCCCTGGTGAACCCGCGTCAGGGGTTGGAGGGGTTGCTAGCATGGCTTCACCAATGGAGACGTCAGCCATCAGTCAGGATCAGTTGGCCCAACTGGTGAATCAGGCACCCGTGGCGATGTGCGTCGTGGCTGCGCCATCTCTTCGGATCATGGTGGCCAATCAGCAGTTCTTGTCGCTGGCGGGATTCCCGTCCGGTTCAGTCGCGCTGGTGGGCGAACTCCCCCGGGATCAACCGACGGGGGGTCTGATCGCCAAACTGCTACCGGCATGGCGGGATGTGGTGGACACCGGAGCAGCCTTCTCCAAGGATGAGATCAGCATCATGGATGACGGGCGGCAGCGGCTGATTGACGTGACCGCCGTTGCGGTGAAGAGACGAGACGGCAGTGTGTGGGCCATCATGACGACGCTGGTGGACGTAACAGAGCGCAGGCGCGTGGAAGCGGAGGTTCGCGAAGAGCGGCGGTTGGCGGAGGAGGAGTACGGGCGAGAGGCGCGGATCGCTGCCCGGTTCCAGAGTGCCCTGCTGCCGCGTGGCCGCATCATCTTGCCTGGCTACGCGGTGGCGCACACCTACCGGCCCGCTTTGTCCGAGGCTGCTGTTGGGGGCGACTTCTACAATTTCCTGGCTATTGATGAGCACCGGATCGCCATCGTCATCGGTGATGTGGGTGGCAAAGGCTTGGAAGCGGCGGTCGTGGCTGCGCGGGTGCAGCACTCGCTCATCGCCCTGGCCCTCAATGGGCGGCGTGATCCAGGCAAGGTTCTCGAAGGCGCTCGTCGGGTTGTCACTGTTTTGGAGGAGCCGGAGCAGTTGGTGACAGTCTTCTTCGGGATCCTGGATCTGGAGACCGGCCACTTGCGGTATGCCAGTGCCGGGCACGACCCCGCGCTCGTCTGGCAGGACGCCGCAGGGCGGGTCAAGCCGTTGCTGTCGGACGGTCCGGCGATCATCGGCATCATGGTGGGTTCCTATCGGGCGCATGGAGCGGATCTTTCCAGAGGCGACGTGCTGCTCCTGTACACCGATGGGTTGCCGGAGGCGCATCCACGGCGTTGTAAGGAGTTGTTGGGGATGGAGAGGGTTGTGGGCCTGCTTGCCGAATGCCACGATCAGGAACCCGCCATGATCATCGAGACGATGTACCAGGCGGCGGTACGGCACAGCGAGGGATACCTGCGCGACGATATTGCTATGATAGTTGTCCGCCGTCTGCGCCTGGATGAAGCCCCATCCGAGACGGCGTTCGTAGGCCCACCGCAGATGCAGCGGCGGCTGGACCCACGCGCGGGTGAGGATCAGGCAGCGCGAAAGCGGGGCACGAGACGCGCCAAGGCGCAGCGGATGCCCGACTTCGGCGACGACGGATGGCAGGGTATGCTCTGCGTGGAAACCGGCATCGCTCGCCCACCGCGCACACTGGCGCCGGGGGAGGGATGGGTGAGGGCAATGGACTCGCGGGAATGATCCAGGCGGAGGGACCGAGGATGGCGACTGCTCGAACACTGGTCGGGATGCCCGAGATCCGGGAGATCGTGCGCCGCATCGTGGAGCAGTTCCGGCCGCGGAAGGTGATCCTGTTCGGCTCCTACGCCTATGGGGAGCCGACGGAAGAGAGCGATGTGG
>JACQGM010000170.1 GCA_016199585.1 Armatimonadota bacterium | reverse complement strand
GTGCGGCGCAGCAGGTGACTATGCCGGCGAATGATGCTGTCGAAGACGAAACCCTCTGTGTGGTAGCGAAGGATGCCCGCCCTTGACGCGGAAGAAGTCGACCACGTAGGTCTGTCCGTCCGGCGCGCGGATGAGGCTGCTGGTGCGCCGGTACTCTTCGCACTGGGGGTAGGCGTTGAAGCCGGCGGCCTGGATCACCTCGACCGTCCGCGGCACGGGGAAGGCTGCGGCTGTTGGACGCGTGTCCGCGCCGCCCGCTCCTTGCAGCACCTCGGCCACTGGCGCCACGCCGAAGAGTTCCAGGTGGCAGCCGGCGGGCGCCTCCGTCGGCTGGCACTTGTCATCCACCAGGACGATGTTGTGTGAGGCGGTGCTCTTCGTCCAGTACTGCCCGGTGAGCGGGCGGTCCGGGGCCATGGCGCCGCCGAAGTAGCCGCGGTCGGAGGCGAGTTCCTGGCCGAAGGCGTAGTAGGCGAGGGCGAGGATGTCCGGGTGGGCGTGCCCGGTGCGAATGGTCCACTGGAACTGGTGGCCGGTGAGGTAGAGGGCGGTGTCCTCCGCCCGCCCGGCGCGCAGGACGCCGACGTGGTAGCCGGGGAACCACTCCGAGCGCAGGGGCAGCTCGGCTGCGCCCTCGGGAGCCTGAAGGTCGGGGTCGCGGTACCAGAGGGAGTATTCGGTCCCCGCTTCGGAGAGCCTGGCGCCCCGGAGCGCCTCGAAGAGGGCGGCGTAGCGGCCGCCGAAGCGCGCGGCCAGGAGCTCGGCGTAGTCCGCGCGCAGTGGGGAATCGTAGGCGGTGTCCGCGATGACCGGCAGACGGTTGCCCGGGGCGAGCATTCGCAGGGGGGCCTCCACCACCCGCTGGTAGCGCCCCATTCGGTAGGGATCCAGGTTCTCGAGGCGCGGCCCCTCCTGCGGCTGGTAGTCGGGCGGGTCGCTGTAACCCAGGAGGATGTCGGGCAAGGGCCGGAGTTGGCTGAAGTTGAACAGCCCGTAGTGAGGCGTATCGGTGTAGAAGCCGTCGGCGTGGTAGCGCTCTGCAAGCATCCGGTTGAAGCCGTTCAGGGCGTGCCGGACTCGCTCCGGCTGCTCCAGCAGCGTGCCGACGGCGGCGCTCAGGGCGAAGTAACCCATCCCCTTATTGTGGACGGCGCGCCAGTGCTCCCAATCCTCACACGCGGGCACGAGGAACTCCTGAACGATCCGCAGCTTCATCTCCTCATCCAGGAGCGGGCGGCCGTCGGGGTAGCGCGCATCGCGGATCAGGTCGTAGGCGACCGTCATGTCCAGCAGCCAGCCGTAGTCGTTGGCATGATCCTGGAGCCGCCCGGCTCCGAAGAAGCCGTTGTCCAGCGCAACGGGGTCTGCCACGTAGGCATGGCGGATGACGCCCACCGGGAAGCGGCCTCCCCCGCCGCCGTGTGCGCCCATGTTGGCGGATACCTCCGCCGGCGGCAGGTCTGCGAAGTAGTTCCGGTAGGACCGCCAGAGGTAGTCGGGATAGACCTCGACGAACCGCTCCATGATCCACAGGGCGCGCTCGGCGTAGGCGATCTCGCCGGTGAGAGTGTAGAGCTTGGCCAGCGGCAGCACCTGCGCCACTGCCGAGGATGCCCTCGCCCGCCGGATCAAGCCGCTGAAGCTGGTCATCATCGGGGGGCCAGCGGTGTTCAGCCGAAGCGCGTGCCTGCCCCGCTCTTCGGCGGTCGCGGTCGCCGGCAGGGCGCGCTCTTCCGGCGTTTGGTAGTAGGTGATCGTCTGGCCCCTGTGCGGCAGCTCCAGCCTGCCGGTTTCCGGGTACTCCTCGCTGGGGAAGATGGTGTTGCACTGGGTGCATGTGAGTTGATCCGGCGCGTCGGAGCTCCAACTGAACCGCCCCTCTCCCATTCGCGACTGCTTGCCGACACACGCCGGGCAGGTCTGATTGTAGCGGGTGGTGGGGGTGAACTCCGGGATAAACGCCCGCAGTGCCTCCCGGTCCCTTGTCATGGAGAACTGCACGATGTGCTTCCAACCTCCCACGATCCGCTGCGCCCAGGGATAGCGCTCGATGTTCTCGCGGGCGTTCTGGATGTCCTTCGGCTTGTAGAGGGTACTCGGCTCCGCCGACGCGGGGGCGCTGCCCAGCGAGGCTGCCAGTGAGAGGGAGAGGATTCCGATCGGAACGACAGTGAGAGGAGTTCTGAACATCATGTCTCCTTCCGGCGCTCGCACCCGGCCGGGTGGGCACAGCCCGTTGCTCCGCGGCACAGCACGGCGCCCTCGTGGTGCGCCAGGGGTGGGGAGCCGCCCCCTCGGCGAACCCCCTCCCCTGGCTACGCATCCTTCCTCGCTAACGCGGACGACGGCGGCCGCGCATCCAGATGCAGGCGGGCCCGACCCACCCCGACCATGGCTCGGCGCACACCTTGCCGATGAAAGAGTCCCAACCGATCGTCTTCAGCAGCCCTCCCAGGCTGCTCGTGACGCTCACCTCGACGTGGTTCTCGCCTTCGCGGAGGAAGGGGTCAATGCGGAGCTGATAGGGAGGCCAGCACCGCCGGCCCACCTCCCGACCGTTGACGCGCACCGTCGCGGCCACCTGGACCTCACCCAGATCGAGCCATGCCTCGCGGGTCACCTCCTCCAGGACGATGGACTGGCGGTAAGTGACCGTGCCGGCATAGCCGCTCAACCCCTGGGTGTTCCAGGGCCCGAGCCGCAGCCAGGGCTGCGGCGGCCGGATGCGCGCGTTGTTCCGAGCATCCACGTCGGCGTCAAAGTCGCCACTCAGGACGATCGGCTCGATGAGGTTCGTCCCGAAGAACGCCAGCACCACGTCCGGGTGGAGGTACGGGCTCACCGGCGTCCGAAAGGCGAGCACGTTCTCGCCTGGCCGCGCCCGGTCGGCGATGTGGAAGCGGCGGTTGGCGGCGTCCCACACGGTGCAAGACTCCGGGTCGGCCAGCCGCTCCCCGTTCAGGTAGGCTTCGGCGACGTCCCGGTTGTCCACCCCCACCGACAGGTCGGCGGGCACGTGCTCGGCCTGGAAGGCGCACTTCAGCCACAGGGTCGGGCACTCCTCGGGGTTCAGCCGGAACGGGAGGCGGTCCTCCGTCGCCGGGATCCAGGGCTCCGCGGGGGCCTGGCGGCACCACTCCTCCTCTCTGCCCTGGTCGTGCGGATCCAGGCGGACCCAGGTGGGCAGCGGGAGGGTGTTCGGTCCCCGGCGCTCGGCTTCCCACTGCCATCGCGGGAAGCACTCCATCTCCCAGACGCCGGAGACCCCCCCGCTGGGGACCTGTCGGGCACCGGCGCTGAAGACGCGCGGCTCGGGAGCCTCGCTGGGGGCGGGACCCCTGGCCCCGGAGACGAGGTAGAAGCCCTCCCAGGGCGCGAACTCCAGGGACACGCTGCGGCCATCACCCTCCGGCCGGCTCGGGAGCGCGCGGCGGCGACCGTCATCCGGGTGCCACATCTCCAGAGGACCGGATCCGGGGAGTGTCGCCCGGATCGACGTTGGCCGGCTGCTCATGTTGGTGAGGTGAAAGAACTCGATCCGCCCGCACTGGCGGTGCGCGGTGAGGATGTCCTCCTGACCGAGGCCCACAAGCGTCAGCGGGGGCCGGACGCGCGCCTCGAGGAGGGGCTCCAGGCGGTGCGCCAGTTGTGCCCAGGTCACGTCCGGCTCCGCCGGGAGCGTGTGGACGTTCGGCAGGGCGGCAAGCGCACTCATCCGCTCCTGAACGCGGAAGCCATCCTCGATGCTGATCGAGGGGTGTGCGCCGAGGAACACGAGGAGCCCGCCGGAGCCGGCGAAGGCCTCCAACCGAGTGAACACCGCTTCAGAGAGAACGTGCGCCGCGGGGACAATGATGACGGAGAACGCCGCGTCGGCGATCTGCAGTCTGCCATCCCTCACCTCGGCGGTTTCCAGCAGCGCCTCGAAGGCGATCTCCCAGTCGTGGTGTGTCCGCACCAGCGCCTCGGCCGCCTGCTGACAGACGCGCACGCTATGGGCCAGCATCTTCTGGTCGTCCGAAGCGGCTGCCGGCCCCTCTCGCGGCGGCGCTGCCGCTCGCAGGCACTGAGACGTCAAGATCGGGTAGAGAAGGCCGATGGAGGCTGGTGTCGCACCCACTGTCGCCATCAGCGAGCAGCGGCCGGCGAACTCGGCGAAGTCGCGGTAGCACTCCCACCACGGCGTGGTGAAGTGCCGCCCAGCCAGCGCCCGCTTGCGGAACCCCTCGAAGGAGAGCGTGAGCAGGTTATCGTTCATCAGGTTGGCGCCGAGGCCGGCGAGCCAGTGGGTGGAGGCCGTCAGGTCCACCGGGGCCACCCAGTAGGGCATCACGCCATAGGCCTCGACCATCACCCGCGGCACCCCGCGGTAGCGGGCCGTCGCTGCAGCGGTTTTCACCGTCAGGATCAGCCCCGCCGGCTCCTGGCGCTGCTGGAACTCGACGAACCGGCGGCCGGGAACTACCTCGTAGCTCGTCTGGCAGGCGAGCAGATCCAGGCCCGGCACCGACATCTGGCTGCGCACCGGCCAGGAGGATCCCTGGTGGGCCACCTCGTTGGCGGGCGACTCCTCACCCAGGAAGTGGCCCGTGCTGTCCACCCCGTGGTCGCGACACCAGACATCTATGCGTTCCATGTGCCGGGCCAGGAGGTCGCCCGCCGCCCCCCAGAACGCGGCGCGGACCCGGTAGCGGTCCTCGCCGCCGGGGAGGAAGAGGTCCTCCAGGCACTCCTCGAGGGCGCGTCCGTACCGCTCCTGGAAGGCCCGGCGCAGGTCGGCGTTGTCGGTCACGCCGTAGAGCCCCGGCTCGTCGTCGAAGAACCCGACGACCGTCTTGCCGAAGTGGGGCGCCAGGCGCTCGTAGTAGGCTTCGTGGGTCATGCGAACGAACGCCTCGGAGGCGGCCGGGTTCAGAAGATCCGTGTAACCCCTGCCGGTGCTCTCCTTCAGCCAGAGGCTGCCCTTGTTGGCGACGTTGTGATTCGTGTTCGGCTGACTGGCGATGATCAGCAGCCGCGCCGGGCCGGCGAGGACGTTCCGCCAGACGGCGGTCGTGCGCTGAGCGCCGCCGCCGTCCGGGGACGCCTCGACCGTCACGGAGACCGGGTGTCGCTCCCCCCCGTCCGTCACCGCCAGGGCGCGGCACACCTTCCCGTGGATGGGAAGGCGGATCGACTCCCCGGGGGCGACTGCCCCGGGCGACCACTGCGGGCGGAAACCGCTGACGTTGTGCTCCTGGTGAGCGACCAGCAGCAGACCGGCGCAGCTCCCGTTCGGCCAGTTGTAGTCATCGTAGATCCAGACCGTCATCCCTCGGTCGGCGCAGTGCTCAACCGTCTTCCGCACCACCTCGAACCACTCCTCCGACAGATAGGGCACTTCCAGGCCGTAGATCGGGAAGAGGAAGAACGACCGGATCCCCTGCGCGCGCATCTGGTCCAGGGCGAAGACGACCTCCGGCTCGGTGCAGTCGCCCGTATAGCAGAGCCACGGCACGGGGCGGAACTCGTCCGGGGGCACGGCGAAGTGACGCTCGAGGTCGGCGGCGACCCGGGCGACATCGAGGTCCGACCATCTCGGCATGTAGGGCTCCTTTCTGCCCGATCCCTCTGGTGCGCGGCGGCGGCTCCCGCAGCGGAGCAGGGCAGCCACTGTCATGCGTTCAGACTGCTGTCGGCGCGTCGCGGCGAGCCGCCCTCCGGCGCAGAGGCCGTGCTCGGGAGGCCACCCCGGAGAGTGCATGAGAAGCGGAGAATCCTCGGAGAGGACTCTACCCAGCCAGCGGCCGGGCATATGGACATACCCGTCTGCGGGGCGGCGCGGCGCCGCCAAGCGCCCTCGCGGGCGCGGGGTGCCTTCCCGTCCGAAGGACGGTTGGCCGCCGGCCCCCCAGACGGGTGCGTTCATGCGCCCGGTGGTCTACAACGGTTGTTCTCTGACGGGTCCTAGAGCCAGCCACTACGAACAGGAGACCGATCCTTATCTTCCCCTACGGGTCTGGACCTCAGCGCCCTCTGGACCCTCAGCGCCTCTGCGTTCCCCTCTCTACACCTCGGTCACTCTCGCACACGCTCTCAGATGCCGCGGCACTCGAAGCCTTGCAGGCATGCCAGCTTCCGCAGCCCGCTGGCGTGGTGCCCCGGCGTGGACACCAGGTGGTGAGTCCCCCCTGCCAGGCTGTAGCGGGTCAGGAAGTCGCCGATCGGCTCGTTCAGCTCGATCAGCCAGTGGGGGATGTCGAACGACGCGAACGGCTCCATGTCGGGGATGCGCGTCTCGTAGGTGAGGTAGTAGAACTCCCCTCCCGCGTCCGTGGTGACCGTGGAGAGGGTGACCGGCCCCGGTTCCAGGGTGAAGTGCATGCCGACGTAGGGCGACACGCCCGGCGCCCAGAACTCCTTGCGGACGAGACGGATCTTGCGGTCCCGTCGGGCGAGTGCGGGGTTGCACTCCTGCATGTGGGTCATGACCCCCCGGTTGCGGACGAAGTCCACCGTGTAGATCTCGGTGAAGTTGGCGATGCCGCAGAGCTGGCGCACCTGCGCCATGTGCGCCGCGGTGACGGCGTTCCCCTCACCCGCGTATCCGAGCCCCTCGCCCAGCAGCTTATTCAGGCCGAAGAAGGGGAGCGTGGGGAGCCGGTCGTCGGACATCAGCTCCCGGAAGTTCATGCTCAGCGCATCCAGGCGGTTCTCGCGCACGAGCGCGCGCAAGGCCAGTTCCAGGCGGCACGAGATACGGTGGATCTCCTCCGTCACCTCGGGGCTGATATCGAAGCGCTCTTGATCCTGCGCCACGATCTCCGACACCGCGCCTTCTTCCACCTCCCGCAGCAGCGCCACGAGCCGCGACGGGCTGAGACGGATCACCGAGGGCCCCCACCGGACGGCCATCAGCGTCTCGTCCACGCCGAAGTCGCCCATGTCCTGGAACGGCTGACCCAACAGGCCGGCGCGCGCCCCGCGGGCGAAGCGCGCCGCACGGGCGGCCCGGAGCCATTCCCCCAGACGCGCGAGCGCGGCCTTGTCCTGGTAGTGCGCCGACTCCATCCCAAAGCGCTTGCCGGCGCGCACCAACACATTGGTCACGTCCTGGGTGCCCTGGGTCACGTGGTTCATCACGAGGTCGTCGTGGCTGTAGGATGCGTCCACGGTGAGCGCTTCCTGGGTGTTCCAGATGATCACCGGGAGGGCGGTGCGCGAGAACGACAGGGCGGAGGTCATGCTTGCCGTGTAGGAGAGCGGCACGATCAGGAGCGCGTCGAGGGAAGCCGCCTCGGCACTCGCGATCTCCGCGGCGATCTCCTCGTGCCGGCAGCAGAGCCGCCGGCGCTCCATCACGGCCAGTCCGTCCATCTCGCCCAGGAAGCGGTCGAACTGCGCCTGAAGGCGCTCCATGTATCCGGGGAAAGCATCTCGGTAGAGCTCGAGCGTCAGGCCGAGGGCGGCGACGCGCGGCTTCTCGACGGTCTGGAACATGAGTGTCAGCCCTCCATTCGGCAGGCGGTGTGCCGTCATTCTACTCGGGCCGGGCGTGTCTGTCAACCGACGCCCACTTCCGCGGGGCGCCTGCGACCAGGTCCCGACCCCGAAGGGGCGCCATCCGGATGCCCGCTCTCCGTCACTCACTCAGCGCGGAGAAGCGCCTCACCAGCTCCGCGTTCTCTGCCGGCTCGTCGCGGAAGCGCGGGAACATGCCCACGATCGCCCCATCGCCCGGCCGGATGTTGCGGAAGGCATACTCGAAGGCGGCGGCGGTCCGTTCCGGTCGCTCCGCCTGCCGGCCCCCACTCAGGATCTTGAACACCAGGCAGGGCCGCTTCACCTGGCGGATTACCTCCAACATGCGCGCCGGGTCTCCGGGGAGGAAGGTGCCCCAGAGGGGAACTTCCTTGCCGACGGCCTCCTGCAGCTCCTCCGGCGTGCGCGTGAGGCGATGGAAACACGCCATGTACAGGTCGGCATTCCAGCCCTTCTCCTCCGCGTAGCGGAGCAGGTCCGGGTTGTGGGCGGAGGTGCCGGCCAGGTAGCCCAGGTCCTGCACGCGCTTGATGAAGTCGTGGACCTCCTCGATCTTCCCCTCGCGGAAGAGGCGGTCGGCCAGGCCGCCGTGGTAGAGGACGGCGATCGGGCGGTGGCGCAGGATCGCCTCGTGGAGCGCCTTGGGGTCTTCGGCGTGGGCGGTGCCGGCCAGGCAGATCCACTGAATGTCGCGCCCGCTCTCACGCAGGCGGTTCAGGCTCGCCTCGATCTTCTCGTGCGGCGAGGTCTGCCAGGTGTTGATCCCTACCTCCAGGCAGCGCGTCAGCAGCCGCTGGATGTTGTCGAGGGTGTAGTAGTCGGCCATGAACTGGCCCATCATCGCCCCCATGTAGGAGATGCCCAACACGGGATTGGCCCCGACGATGAGCCGGCTCACGCGGTGCCGGCCAAGCTGAATCATCGGCATGTCGTTGCTCATCACATCGCTCCTTCGGAGGACGGGAGACGGGAGACGGAAGCCCGGCTCATCCTCGTCGTCTTCATCCTCGCCCTCGTCGTCGTCCTCGCTCTCGCCCTCGTCCTCGGCGGACCAGCCCACCCCCACACTCCCACACC
>JACQGM010000171.1 GCA_016199585.1 Armatimonadota bacterium | reverse complement strand
GAGAAGCGGCGCTTGCGAGACTGGCTCCCCCCTTCCCGCGACGGGAAGGGGGGTCGGGGGGGTTAGGCTTGCAGGCGCGACCAAGCACCCCCACAATTCGGAACACTACCATTCCATCCAGGCGGTTGACGTTCCCGCCCGGACGTGGTAGGATGAGCGCGAGCGGTTCTCCACCGAGAACCGGGAGTGTGAGGCGGAATGCGAGCGTTGGTTCTCCACGGCCCCGGGGAGTTCCGTGTTGAGGCCGAGTGGCCCGACCCGGCGCCCCCGGCGGGCTGGCGGCGGGTGCGCGTCCGCTACGCAGGCATCTGCGGGTCCGACTTGCCGCGCTTCCTCTCAACCGGGTCCTATCGGCACCCGATGATCCTCGGGCACGAGTTCACGGGGGTGGTTGAAGGACCGGCGGGGGCGGGGCAGGTGGCGGCGGGCACGCCGGTGGCGGTGCTGCCCCTGATCCCCTGTGGGGCGTGCGACGGCTGCCGGATCGCCCCGTTCCACTGCGGCCGGTATCAGTTCCCGGGCTCCCGCAACGACGGCGGCTTCGCCGAGTACTGCGCCGTCCCGGAGGCGAACCTCCTGGCGCTGCCCGCGGGCGTGGATCCGCGCTTCGGCGCGCTGGTCGAGCCACTGGCGGTGGCGCTGCACGCGGTGCGGCGCGCCGACTGGCGGCCAGGCGGCGCGGCGCTCGTCTTCGGCTGCGGCGGCATCGGCCTGCTCGTGGGGATGTGGCTGCGGGCGATGGGGGCACGGCGCGTGGTGATGGCCGACGTCCGCGACGCCAGCCTGCGGGTGGCTGCTCAGGCCGGGTTCTGTGAGGCGCTGGACCTCACGCGGGAGCGCCCGCCCGCCGCCGCGTTCGACGCCGTCTTCGAGGCGGCCGGCGCGAACGCGGCGCTCACCGGCGCCCTCGAAGCCGTGCGGCGGCGCGGCACCGTGGTGCAGATCGGCCGCAGCGTCCGGGAGACGACCCTGCCGCTGGCGTGCGTGGAGGCGTTCATGCGCAAGGAGATCGATCTGCGCGGCTGCTGGGGCTACGACCTGCGGGAGGACCGCGAGCGGCTGCGCCAGGCCCTGGCCGACCCCGGCTTCCGCCTCGCCCCGCTCGTGACCCACGAGATCGCGCTCGAGGAGGCGCCCTCCATGATCCGGCGCATCGCCTCGGGGCAGGAGTACTCCTGCAAGGTGCTGATCCGCCTGTGAGGGGGCGGCTGGCGGCGTGCCGCCCGGGAAGTGATGAACAGAACGTGAGAGCTGCTATCGTTCACGCGATGGGCGACCTCCGGATCGAGGATGTCGCCCTGCCCGAAGTCCCTGCGGGATCGATTCGCGTGAGGGTTGGCGCGTGCGGGGTGTGCGGAACGGACCTGCGCATCTACCGCAAGGGGGACCACCGCGCGCAGTACCCCGTCATTCCCGGCCACGAAATCGCCGGGGTGGTGGATGCCGTGGCCCCGGGCGTGACTGCCGTGCGCGAGGGCGACCGCGTGTGCGTGGCGCCGGGGCACGGGTGCGGCGCGTGCCGCATGTGCCGGCAGGGCCAGCCCAACGTCTGCACGCAGCCTTTTCCGTCGCTGGGCTACAAGGTGAACGGCGGGTTCGCCGAGTACCTGGCCGTGCCCGAGAACATCCTCCGCCTGGGGTTCGTCAACCCGATCCCGGCGTCGCTGACGTTCCAGCAGGCCGCGATGTCGGAGATCCTCGCCTGCTGCCTGAACGCCCAGCGCAACTCGCCGGTGAGGGAGGGCGACCGCGTGTTGATCATCGGCGCGGGGCCGGCCGGCATTCTCCACGCGCTGCTGGCCAAACGCCGGGGGGCGGCGCGGGTGATGATGACGCAGCGCACCCGCGCCCGTCTCGATACGGCGCAGGGGCGCTTCGCGGGGATCGACCGGGTGGTTCCATCCCTCGAAGAGGACCTGGACCGGGCGGTTGCGGAGGAGACCGGCGGCGAGGGCGCGGACGTCGTTTTCGTGTGCGCGCCGGCCCGGGAAGCGCAGGAGGCGGCGTGCCGGTTGGTCGGGCCGCGCGGACGGGTCAACTTCTTCGGTGGCCTCCCCCGTGACGCGCGCACGGTCACACTCGACGCGAACACGCTGCACTACAAGGAGTTCTTCATCGCCGGAGCGTCTTCTTCGCTGCCGGAGGACAACCGTGAGGCGCTGCGCTTGCTGGCGGAGCGGGCGATTGACCCCGACAAGCTGGTGACGGGCGCTTTCCCGCTGGCCGATGCCCACGCCGCCTTCCAGGCGGCGGAGTCGCGCCGGGGCATCAAGTTCGTCATCGCACCCTGAGAGCACCCGTTCCATGGCGATGATCCATCTCGGTTTCAACTGCAACTGCTTCACCAACCGCTACGATGAGCCGGAAGCGTGGACGGCGATTTGCCGTCAGCTCGGGATCCGCCACGTCATGTTCAACGTGGACCTGATCGACCCGTACTGGCCCTGGGAGCTCCAACGAAGCCTGGCGGATCGGACCTTGGCGGCCTGCCGCGCCCACGGGATCACGATCGTCGCCGGCTTCGGGGGACACCACGGCCACCAGCACTACCTGGGCCACCCCGAACCCGCCGTCCGGCGCGAGGCCGAGCGGTGGTTCGCCCGCGCCATCCGCCTCGTCGGCTACCTCGGCGGCGGGAGCTTCGGCACCTGCTTCGCCATCCAGACGGTGGCGATCCACAGTGACCCGGCGCAGCGGCAGGCGATCATCGAGGACGCGCTCGCTGCCTATGGACGGCTCGCCGCCATCGGCAAGGAGCACGGACTCTCCGCGCTGGCCTACGAGATGACCTCGGTGCCGCGGGAAACGTGCGCGACGTTCGCCGAAAACGACTACGTGCTGGAACAGGGGCGGCGCTTCGACATCCCGCTGCGGGTCTGCCTGGATCTGGGGCACCGCAACCTGGCCGGCACGCCCGAGGAGGCGGATCACCTCGCCTGGATCCGCCGCTATGGCCGGGTCTGCGACGTGATTGACTGCCAGCAGACCGACATGGCCGCCAGCCGGCACTGGCCCTTCACCCCGGAACAGAACGCCAGGGGCGTGATTCGCGGCGACGAAGTGGTGCAGGCGATCCACGACAGCGGCGCCGACACGGTGCTGCTGGCATTCGAGCTGCGCGCCGCGGCGTTCCACCCGCAGGAGCACGCCTACCTGGGGGATCTTGCGGCGAGCGTCGCGTACTGGCGCACCTGGGTGAAAGACTGAGGAGAGGGGAGCGCGTGGGCGATTTTCAGGAAAGCTGCGAGCTCATCCTGAGCGAAGTGCGCTCCGCCCTGGCAGCGGTGGACCCCGCGCAGGTCGAGGCGCTGATCGAGGCGCTGACGAGCGTCGACCAGGTGTTCGTGATCGGCGTCGGGCGCGTGATGCTCTCGGTGCAGGCCTTCGCCAAGCGGCTCTGCCACCTCGGCATCCGGGCGCACGTGGTCGGCGACATCACGGAGCCGGCGATCACGGAGAGGGACCTGCTGGTCGTCGGCTCGGGCTCCGGGGAGTCGGTGGTTCCGGTCGCTATCGCCCGGGTGGCGCACCGGCACGGGGCGCGCATCGCGCACATCGGCTCGAACCCAGAGAGCACGCTCGCTCCCCTGACGAGCGTGTTCGTCCGCGTCCCGGTGCAGACCAAGTTGAGCCTGCGCGGCGAGATCGCCTCGCAGCAGATCATGAGCAGCCTGTTCGAGCAGGCGTTGTACCTGCTGGGCGACGCCGTGTGTCTGACCCTGGCCCGGCGCCGGAATCTCGAGCCGAAGGCGCTGTGGCGCTTCCACGCCAATCTGGAGTAGAGGGCAGGGGGGGGCGCCCGGCGACTGGAAGTCGCGGGCAACGACGGCACGAAGTCGGCCTGCGCCGACTCGTCCTTGTAGTCCGTGCAGGCGGCTCCCGGCGACCGAGGTCGCGGGCGAGGAGGGGACGAAGACGGCCTGCGCCGGCTCGGTCTTGTAGTCCGCGAAGGCGGACTTCGTGCCTTTGTTGCCCGCGACCTCGGTCGCCGGGCGCGCGCGCGGCTCGAACTATCGTTGTGAGGGTAGGAGGCTGATTCCATCATGCAGCGTACACCCGCCATCGGCGTATTCGATCTGGGCGCTTCGGGCGGTCGTCTCTCGGTCTGTTGGGCCGATGGCGAGCGCCGCCTGCGCATCGCGGAGGCACATCGGTTCACGCACGCCATCCAGACCACCTGGCACCAGCCGGTGGGCGGCGGCGCGCCGCTCCGTCGACTGCACTGGGACTGGGACGCGATCATGCGCGGGCTCATGGACGGGCTGCGCCGGATCGCCGCGCGGCCGGACCTGGAGCTGCAGAGCCTCGGCGTGGACACCTGGGGCTGCGATGGCGCCTGGATCACGGCGGAGGGCGACCTGCTGGGGCCAGTCGGGGCGGGCCGCGACGAGCGATGGCAGCAGGCGCAGGCCGAGATCGCCGCTGAACTGAACGCCGAGAAGTCGTTCCGCGCCGCAGGCACGATTCTGCGGCCCTTCTCACCGGTGAACCAGATCTACTGGTTCACCCGGCACCAGCCGGACGTGGTCAAAGCCGCCGCCACCTACATGCCCGTCTGCAGCCTGGTGAACTACCTGCTCGGCGGCTGGCGTGTCCTCGATGGCACGTGGGCCAGCACGTCCCTCCTCAAGCAGGCAGGGGCGCCCGGCTACAACGCGGCGCTCTTCCAGCGGCTGGCGCTGCCGCTCGAGAAGCTGCCGGAGCTCGTGCCGCCCGGCACCCGCCTCGGGCCGTGTTACGCAGCGATCGCGCAGGAAGTCGGCCTCCCGCGCTTCGAGGTGATCGTGCCGTGCGCGCACGACACGGCCAGCGCGTTCGCGGCCGCGCCCGTGCGCGCCGACCGGCGCGGCATCGTCGTCAGCACCGGCACCTGGTTCCTGCCCGGCCTGATCGTGCCGCAGCCGGTGAGGACGGACGCCGCACGGCGCGCGGAGCTGGGCAACATCGAAGGCTACGACGGCATCATTCTTCTCGGCTCCAACATGGGGAGCTGGCTGGCGCAGGAGCTGCGCCGGGGCTGGGGCCGCGAGGATGGCAGCGAGCCGAGCTGGGATGCTCTCGGAGACCTGGCAGCGGCGGCCGGCGACAGCCCCACCGTGCTGAACATTGACGCCCCGGTCTTCTTCGACACCCCCGACATGGCCGGCACCATCCGGGCCTTCTGCCGCCGGACGGGACAGGCGGAGCCGGAGGGGCGCGGCGCTCTGGTGCGCGCCGTCTACGAGGGCATGGTCTTGCGTACCGCCGAAACCTGCCGCAAGCTGCAGGATGTCGCCGGCTTCGCGGCGGATGAGATCGTGCTGATCGGCGGCGCGGCGCGCAACCAGATGGTCTGCCAGGGGCTGGCCGACGCCAGCGGCGTGCTGGTCCGCACCGGCTCGGCGGATGCGACCACGGAGGGCAACGCGCTGGTGCAGGCGGTGGCGCTGGGATGGGTCCCGTCGCTCGCCGAGGGGCGCTCCCGCCTGGCTGCGGACCGCCCGGCGGAAGAGTATCAGCCGGGCGAGAAGGCGCCCTGGCAATCGAAGATGGAGAAGCTGCTGGCGCTGCCGGGCGGGTAGCGCCGCAGCGGAAGGACCCCGACATGAAGGTTGCCTTGATCGGTGCCACCCAGTACGCGCGCAACCACCTGGCGTGCCTCCGGCAGATGCCGGGCGTGGCGATTGTCGGGATCGCCAACCGGTCCC
Source organism: Armatimonadota bacterium (assembly GCA_016199585.1). Classification (GTDB taxonomy): domain Bacteria; phylum Armatimonadota; class JAAZEB01; order JAAZEB01; family JAAZEB01; genus JACQGM01. The sequence goes on along the minus strand of JACQGM010000171.1, from coordinate 15,581 downwards.
TGGCGCCGGCTGCCGCGGCCGCCCGCGACTTTGGCGGGAAGGCCTTCGACAACATCGAGGCGATGCTGGACGAGACGCGCCCCGACGCCGTCGTGATCTGCCTGATCCCCGGCGCGCACGGAGAGGCGGAGCGGCAGGTGGCGGCGCGCAACCTCCCGTTCCTGGTGGAGAAGCCGGTGGCGCTGGACCTGGAGACCGCTCGGGCCATCGAGCGAGAGGTGATCGCCCGCAAGCTGATCACCGCTGTCGGCTACCAGTGGCGCTACCTCGACCTCGTGGAGCGGATGCGCCGGCACCTGGCGGGAGCGCGGGCACTTCTCGCCGAAGGGTTCTGGCTGTCGAAGGCGCCCTCATCCGCCTGGTGGAACGACCCGGCCCTCTCCGGCGGCCAGCTCGTGGAGCAGGCGACGCACATGGTGGACCTGGCCCGCTATCTCTTGGGCGAGCCGGAGGCGGCACACGCCGTGCTCGCGCCGCCGGTGCCGGGCCGCCGCGTCGCCGCCGCCACGGCGCTCAGCCTCCGTTTCCCCGGTCCCGTGCCCGCGGTGATCACGTGCGCGTGCGCCCTGCCGGTGCGCTACCGGTGCGGGTTCGTGCTGCACACGGAGGAGGCGGTGCTGGAGCTGATGTCCGTCGCCAGCGGCATGGCGAATGTCGTCCTCACGGTGAAGACGGCGGCGGGCGAAGAGGCGCTCCGGCCAGGGATCGATCCGATCATGGCGCAGGATGAAGCGTTCGTCAACGCCGCGCGCAGCGGCGACCCGGCCGGCATTCGGTGCGCCTATCCCGATGCGGTGCGGACGCTGGCCCTGTCGCTGGCCGCGGTTCGCAGCGCCGAGGATGGGGTGCTGGCAGCCCTGGAGTGATAGTCAGGCAAGGGCCTCCGCGCCCGGCTGGTGGCTACGCAGCACCGGTCCCCTCCCGCCGGAACAGCGTGTACAGCCGGGTATCATCGTCTTCGCGTTGGGACCGGCCCACGGCCTGCGCCACGTCCATGCCGCGACAGAGGTACTGGTAGATGAAGTTGGCAGCGAAGATGAACGCGGCGCCGGCACTCGCGGGTTCCTACTCCAGCGATTCAGCGATCTGCGCCAGGATTCCGGGGGGGGCATCGCCCATGGCGGTGATGCGGCAGTCGCCCTTCGTCACGCGCACGACGCCGGAGAACGAAGGCCGGCGCCCCTCGCGCTGCGGGTCCCTTTCCGGGAGGGGTTTCTCGTCGGGGTTCAGCCGGCGCACGAAGAGGGAGATCGCCTTGAGACCGTCGGTGAAGCGGAGGTGAGCGGCCGTGCCGCGATCCATGCGCACCCAGCGATGCGGACCGGCGGGGACGTAGCCCGGGGGCAGGAACGCGGGATGGAGGGGTATTGTCTCCGCGCCCGGTGGCGGCTCCACGGGCGGGTGACGCACGATGTCACCGGGCGGCACAACGAAGGCGCTCTTCTCCAGTTGGGGAGTGTAGTCTATCTCCCCCAGCTCGGTGGTGCCGACCACCTTGCCGGTCCAGTCGCGCAACTCGGTGCGCAGCGCCACGCCGGTCTCAACGTCCATCCAGAGCCTGCGGGCCGTCTTGCGGAGCTGACGGTGCTGGATGTCCACGACGACGACCGGGCGGCCGGCCACCTGTGCCCGGCCGGTTTCCGTCAGCCGGTAGTTCCTCGCCAGCAGGCGCGAGCGGGACGGCTCGCTGCCGGGGCGCTGGCTCCACTTTCTTCTGCCCGACAAGCGCACCAGGCGCTGGCCGCCGCGCTCGAGGACCACCATGCCGCGCATCCGATCCGGGGAGAGGAACTCGGTGCGGGTCCATCCCTCGAGCTGGGCGACGCGGGCGGTTGTCTCCGTGGTCCGCGGCCCGTGGCTCATCTCGATGCGCTGGACACCGGCGTAGACCGTCCGCCGGCCCGCCTGCATCATCCGCAGGACGCGAGGCGTGTCCCAAGGCTTCCCGTCGGGCGCCTCTGCGGCCGCGGCGCGTTGAGTCGGCCCGGCCAGGATCCAGAACGCCAGTGTCACCCTGAGAAGCCTGCGCCACGGTTGCATCGTCTACTGCATCTCCCCCGGGAACTCGCTCACCACCAGGAACACGCCGTTGCCCCCGCCCACCTCCTGGCTCGCCTGGAAGCCCGCGTACTCACGCACGTAGGCCGCTGGCAGGACGGCCTGAGCGGAAGGAGGCGCAGGCTCCCTGTTGGAGACCTGCAGCGACACCGCGATCACCATCGCCAGGGCTGCCGGAACCAGAATGGCCGGCCGGGCGAGGGGCCCGCGCGCCGGCCGCACGCGCTGCGCCGAGATGCGGGCCATCACCGCGGCGGTGACATCGCGCGGCACTTCCTCTCGCGCGTGCTCGCGCACCAGGGCAATCGTGCGCGCCAGGGCGTCGCGCTCGCGCCGGCACACCGCACATGCGCTCAGGTGCGCCTCGACATGGCGCCGCGCCAGCCATCCCAGTGCCCTATCCAGATGAGCGGAGAGCCGCTCTTGTACCTTCTCGCACGTCATGGCTGCTCGTCCCATCCCGCCCGGCACACGAATGCCGGGCGCTTCTCACTCGCTGCCCTCCACGTATCGCCGCAACAGCTTGCGCAACCGGGCCCGCCCCCGGAACACGTGCGACTTGACGGTTCCCAGGGGGCACCCCAGGATCCGCGCCACTTCCTGCTGCGGGATGCCTTCCAGGTCGTGCAGGGTGATCGCCGCGCGCAGCTTCTCCGGCAGCATCGCCACCGCCCGGCGGACCACGACGCGCATCTCGTCCGCCTCCACCACCTCGGCCGGGTCGTTGCCCGGATCGGCGGCGGGCTCGAATCCCAGCTCCTGGAAGTGCTCGTCCTCCAGCGACAGCCACGGGCGGGAGGCCCGCCTGCGGAGGGCATCCTTGCAATTATTGACCGCGATGCGGTACACCCAGGTGTAGAAACTGGCGCCGCCGCGGAACCTGCCCAGCGCCTGATACGCCTTCACAAAGGTATCTTGAGTCAGGTCGAGCGCGTCTTCCGGGTCGCGCACGAAGCCGTGAATGATGGTGTAGACGCGGTCCTGATAGCGCCGAACCAGGGTCTCGAAGGCATCCTGCTCCCCGGCGCGAGCCCGCGCAACCAGCGCGTCGTCTGGCACGACGGCGCCGGCCGCGGCATCGAGGCCGACCCCGGTACCCGCGATAGGCAGGCGCGGGCGCACCTCAGTGCCTCCCCGGTTCAAGAGTAAGGCCCCGGCGCCGCCCATCGTCATGGCGGCCGAGGTATCCTGGCTCATCGCGCATGCTCCCCTAGTTCGACGCACCAAGGGCGGCATCCTACCGCCATCGCCTGTCCATCGAACCATCCCTCGTCACACCCGGGGCGCCACGGCTTGCGCCGAACCGGCGCCCACCGTTACCATAGACGTGGCGCGGCGGGTAAGGTTGCACTCCGCGCGCTGGCAAGGCGGCTGGCCGCCGTGGGTGTAACCCGCGCGGGTCGTGTCCGAGGGCACTGCGGCGGTCCCTTGGCACCCTCCGGCCCACCAGCGCCGCCAGGCTCTTGCCCGGAGCGCCTGAGAATCAGGCAGAGGCACGCGGATCTACGAGTGCCACCAGCCTGATTCTCAGGCGCTCCGGGCAGTGCCCGTGGCAACGCCTTCGAGCCAGGGTGTCCCCCGCGCGCCGTCTCCCGGCCGCGGCCGGATCACTACGCTTGCTACGTTAGACCGCTTCAGGTGTGCGCGCTGGCTGCGCCGGCCCGGGTCATTCGGTGCCCGTCGAACTGGAGGTTCCATGAAGCGCCTGAGGCCGCTCCCTCTGGGGTCGCCTGGAGCATCGAGGAGGGCGCAGCGGGCGGGAGCATCAGCGAGAGCGGTCTCTATACCGCGCCCTACGTGGTGCTGCCCACGACGTTCCACGTGGTGGCGACGAGCGCGGCCGACCCGACGAAGCGCGGCACCGCCGCAGTGCTCGTGGTGCATCCCGGCCCTTGATGGCCGTGCGCGGCGCGGGGAGGCTCGGAAGCACGGCGGCGGAGCCCGGGCTGCTGCCCGGAGCGCCTGAGAATCAGGCTGGCGCACGCCCCCTCTCCTCTCCCGTCCCCGCCCCCGCCGGTTCCACCGGCGCTCCGATGTCATGTCCGCCAGCACTGCCGAGCCATTGCCCGGAGCGCCTGGGAAACAGGCCCACCAGCACCACCGGGCTATTGCCCGGAGCGCCTGAGAATCAGGCGAGGGCCGGCAGGACAGTCCCGCGCGGGCAGCGAACGACTTCCCGGAACACGCACCAGGAGACAGAAACGGGCGACCTCACCAACCCGAAGCTGATCATCGCCAAGGGGTTCCTGTTCCTGCCTGCCGGCATCCTGACGGCCGTGGCGCTCCTCCTGGAGCACCCGTCGCTAAGGGTCGCCTTCCTGCTGGCCGTCGCGGTGTGGTCCTTCGCTCGCTTCTACTACTTCGCCTTCTACGTTCTCGAGCACTACGTGGATCCCGGGTGCCGGTTCGCGGGTCTGGCCGCCTTCGCGCGCTACTTCCTCCGCCGGTGGCGGCAGTAGGTAGGTCGGGCGTGCGAAGGGGCGGAGACGGGTCTGGCGTCTTTCCAAGGGCCGCAGGCTCGGCCCCCGCTCCGCAAGGGCGCGCCGCGCTTGCCGGATGCGCCAGCAAGGGCGGGGCCGCGCGGCAAGGGCGGCACTCGCCAGGGGCACCCTTTACCGCGGCAGCAGAAACCAGAACGTGCTCCCGCGGCCCGGCTCGCTCTCCACGCCGATGGCGCCGCCGTGCGCCTCGACGGCCAGCTTGCAGAACGCCAGCCCCAGGCCGGTGGAGGTCCGGTGGCGGCGCGGCGTCCCCTCGATCCGCGCGTACTTCTCGAAGATGGCACGGCGGTGCTCGGGGGCCACGCCGGGGCCGTCGTCACTCACCGCGATGCGGACGCGGTCGCCCTCCACCTCGAGGGAGACCCGCACCTCGCCGCCCTCGGGCGAGAAGTGCAGCGCGTTCGAGAGGAGGTTCGCGATCACCCGGCGGATGGCGTCCGGGTCGCAGGTCGTCATCACCGCCTCGGCGGGCATCCGGCAGGCGATGCGGATGGAGTCCGCCAGCGATCCGAGGCGCTCGACGACCTCCCGAACGAGGTGCGTGATGTCGCAGGGCACGGGGCGCAAGGGCAAGAACCCGGCCTCCAGGCGGCCGAGATCCAGCAAGGCGTCGGCCATTTCAGCCAGGCCGCCGGCGCCCCTCAGCGCCCGCTCGATGTAGCCCTGCTCCACCGGATCCAGCTTGTCGCCGGCGCGCGCCTGGAGGAGAGTCAGATAGCCGGTGACCCCCATGAGGAAGGAGCGCATGTCGTGGACGAGCATCTGCGCCAGGTCGTCGCGCAGCGCGTCCGGCTCGTCGCCCCCCTGCTGCACCAGCCTCCGCATGTCAACCCCTCCCGTTCCGTGCCGCGGCTCAGCGCAGCAGCGAGATGCGCGGCAGACGGTCGTCGCGCGCCTCCGGAGGGAGGTCGTCGTGAAACCGCTGCTGCACGGCGACGATCTCGCCGAGGTCCTCGACGAAGAGGTCCACCAATCGCGGCTCGAACTGGGACCCGCGTCCATCCCTCAAGATCGCTACGGCGGCCTCGTTGGAGAACGCATCCTTGTAGGGCCGGGCGCTGGTCAGGGCATCGAAGACATCGGCGACGGCGCAGATGCGCCCCCAGAGGGGGATGCTCTCGCCCTTCAGGCCGTTGGGATAGCCGGTGCCGTCCCAGCGCTCATGGTGCGAGAGGGCGATCACCTCCCCTGCCTGCAGCAGCTCCGAGGCGGACCCGCCGAGGATGCCGGCGCCGATGAGGGTGTGCGTCCGCATCGCCTCCCATTCCTCGTCATTGAGCGGGCCCTGCTTCAGCAGGATGCGGTCGGGAATGCCGATCTTCCCCACGTCGTGCATGGCGCTGGCGGCACGGATGATGTCCACCTCGCCGGGGGGCAGGCGCAGCCGCCGGGCGAGGATGGCCGAGTACTCGCTCATCCGCTCGATGTGCGCCCCTGTTTCGTTGTCCCGGTACTCGGCCGCCAGGGCGAGGCGGCGGATGGTGCTCAGGTGCGCTTCGTGGGCGCGGCGCTGGGCCTCGGTCATCTCTTGCAGTGCCCGCCGGAGGTCCTCCGTGCGGCGGCGCACCGTGTTCCCCAGCGTCTCCTGGTGCCGCTTCATCGCGTCCTGGATCTCCTTGCGCTTCAGCAGCGGCGTGGTGCGCACCCGCACCTCGGTCAGGTCAAACGGCTTGGCGATGAAGTCGTTGGCGCCCGCTTCCACGGCGCGGAGGCGCTCATCCCGCGCGGTCATGCCGGTGACCATGATGATCGGCGTGTCGCCGTGCTCCGGGTCCTCGCGGATGCGGCGGGCGACCGCGAAGCCATCCATCCCCGGCATCGCCACGTCCAGGAGCACGAGGTCTATGTCCAGCCTCACCTTGGCGAGCGCCTCGATGCCGTCCGTCGCCAACTCCGGGGCGTGCCCGAGCGCGTCCACCATCGCCGCCAGCAGCTCGAGATCCTCCTTCGTATCGTCAACCACAAGGATGCGCTTGCTCTCCATCATCTCCTCCTCCCACCGGGGAAGCGACTAGAGTGACTAAAGTGACTAGAGCTATCCGGCCGTCGCCAGCCTTCGGGCGCTACACGCACGCGACCCGGATTACCGATCACTCTAGGCACTCTAGGCACTCCAGTCACTCCAGTCACTCCCTGTCACTTCCTCAACGCACCGTGGCTTGGAATGTCACCGTCGCGGTGGCGCCGGGGGCTACCGTGCCCACCGGCACCGTCAGCGTCTGCGACGCCGCGTCGTAGGCGTCCGGGGCGACGGGCGCCCCGTTGAGGCGCACGCTACCGGCGACGTAGCTGAGATGGGCCGACAGGTTATCTCTGACGACCACGGCGGTCGCCTCCCCATCGCCGTCGTTCCTTACCGCAAGGCCGTAGGTGATCGTCTCACCCGGCCGTGCCGTGGACGCGGTGACCCCCGGCGCGCCGATGTACTTGCTCACCTGGAGCACCGGCCCAAGGAACACCGTGAGGCTATCGGCCACGGAGGCGCTCTTCGTGCCGTCCAGTTCCGACTGCGCCGTGACGGTGATCTGATTGCCGCCGCTGCCGGCGCCCGCCGGCACCTGAACCACGGCCAGGATCGGCAGGCTCGCGCCCGGGCCGAGCGCGCCGGTGTCCGGCACGCCGTCGGCGTTCGTGTCGAGCAGGGCGGTGTCGCCCGCGTCGAGTTGTCCGTCGCCGTTCACGTCACGGTAGAGGGCGACGTCCCAGCCGGCCGGGGCGGTGGCTGTCAGGTTGACCGTGTCCGGCACCACACCCAGGTTGCCCACGGTGTGGGCGAAGGTGACGCTGGTGCCGGGCTTCGCCTGCGCCGAGCGCGGCGGCTCGATGGAGACGCCGGCGGCGCTCAGGGGAGTCGAGACGGTGCCTGCCGCATCGGTCATGTCGGTGCCGGCGCCGTCGGTGTAGTCGGCGGTCGCGTTATTGACGATGGCGCTGCCGGCGATGCCGGGCTGTACCACCACCTCCAGTGAGAACGTGGCGGTGTTGTTCGGCGCCCCGGAGGGCAGCGGCCCGGAGAGCATCCAGCGGACCGCGTTGGCACTCGCGTCCACGCCCTGCGGGTTGGCGACGGGCGTGTAGATCCAGGTGGCGCCGCCGTCGTTGGAGTAGGCCACCGCGGCGGTGAGGCCGGCGGGCAGCGTGGCGTTGACGCTTCCCACGCGCAGCGCCGTGCCGGCGGGAAGGCGATCCACGACGACGACGTTGTGCGCGGAAGCCGCGCTCGTATTCGTCACCGTGACCGTGTAGACCAGGATGTCGCCGGTGGTCGCCGTTGTGCGCGGCGGGTTCGGCACCGCGCCGGTGCCATCGCGCAGCTCGGCCGTCTTGCTCGTGCTCAGCGACGGGGCGGCGATGGTCGTCACCGCCTCCGGGCTCTGCGGCGGCATCGGGCCGGCCTGGCCCTCGTAGTTGATGGTCGCCACGTTGGTTACGGTCGAGTCCGCTGCCAGCGTCGGCGAGAGGGTCACGCCGAACGTGGCCGTCGCCGAAGCGCCCGCGCTCAGATTGGCCACCGTGAAGCGGAGGGCGGTCACGCCGTCCGCCTCGTCCTGGGTGGCGGGAGCGGCCGCCGAGTAGACGCCGCCCACCTGGTACTCGACGGTGAAGCCGAATGCGTTCACGCTACCCACACGGAAGGTGGTGCCGCTCGGGATCGGGTCCTCGATGACCACGTTGGTGGCGGCCCCGTCGCCGCTGTTGCTCACCGTCAGGGTGTAGTCCAACGGGCCGCCGGCGTCCGCCGAGGCGGGCGCCGTTTTCGTCATCGAGAGCGACGGCAGCAGCAGCTTCGCCACGGTGAAGGTGTCGTGCTGCACCTGCGGGCCGCTGCCGATGCCCGCCAGCACGCGGTAGACGCCCGCGGCGGCACCGGCCGGCATCGCCCAGGTATCGGTGGCGGGCACGCTCCCCGCCGCGTCGGTGGGCACGCTCCCGGTCCAGACGGCGGCGCCGCCCGGGTCCTGGATGGTGACCCCCAGCGTGGCGCCTTTGGGCCAGCCGTAGCCGGTGAGCTGCACGGTCTCGCCGGCGGTCCACGCGCCGGCGTCCGAGGCGGGCGCCGGGTCGCGCGCATCGTAGAGGGCGCCGGGGTTGCCGCTCGGGTCCGTCGGGGCCACGTCGTCGAAGCTCATGGACGTGGTGTCGAACATCAAGTCTTTACCGATGTGGGCGTCCGTCGTGGATGTGCCCATGTAAGGCCGGAAGACGGTCGTGGGCGTCATGCCCGGGATCCAGTTGATCGGCACGCGCACGTCCAGGTAGTGCTGCCAGTGCGGGCCGGTGGGGTCCGGCTCCTGCGTGGGCAGGGCGAGATCGACGACACGCACGTAGCCGACACCGTCGGTGCCGTCCTCGTAGACCCAGTTGGGGTCTGCGCCCAGCTTCTTGATCGGCGCCAGCGGCGCATCGCGCACCGAGGTGCCGGCGATCCCCGCGAGCACCCGCACCATGTTGGTCTTGGAGACCGTGAGCGCCCAGTCCTGAGCATCGTCCGCGTTGACATCCAACAGGATCACCCAGGATGTGCGGCTGTCGATCTGATAGGCGTCCGTCCCACTCATCTTCGACAGTGGGTTCCCGGACAGGAACCACCGGAAGTAGAGGTAGGTCCCATCGTGACCCACGTAGACCGACGGCATGTTCCCCACCGTTCGGTTCTTGTAATGACCGTTGGACGACACGTCGGTGTTGTCCGGCGAGATGTCGCCGTTCGGGTCCATCACCGGCTGCAGCGTGTCGGCGGCCAGGATCGGCTTGAAGAAGCCCGGGTCGGTCGGCCAGGGCACCGGCGCCTGGGCCATCGCGCGCGAGCTGCTCGCGGCCCACGCCGCGAGTACCAGCAATAAAGGCATCAGTAGGGCGCGGGCTCCGCCCCGCGCCGGCCGCAGCAATCGTCTCATCGCAGCCCTCCAAACGTATCCTCGTCGAACTTGAGGCCAAAGCGCATGTACGGTCCCTGTGCCCACCGGTGGCCCTCCGAGAGCGCGTCGTTCTGGCCGGCCAGGTTGTAGCCGAAGCCGAGCATCAGGTCGCGTCGCGGCTGGTAGCCGATCTCCAGGCCGTAGCCCGCCGAGACGGTGTCCGTCTCGTGCTGGCGCAGAATGCGGAACTCCCCGCTGACGTTCCAGCGCGGGTCGAGGTGGCGAGTGAACCGGCCCAGGAAGAGGTCGGTGAACGACTTCGTCTGCACGCCATCGAGGGCGGCCGTCGCCTGGCGGAAGGCGTACTTGGCGCTCACCTGGGTGCGCTGGCTCGTCTGCAGGATGCCTTCGAGGGCGCCCAGGCGCGACCAACCGCGGACCAGGGTCAGGCCGGTCTCCGAGGCGCCGGTATCGCCGCGCACCTGGTAGCGCGCGAGCAGGTTGAGGCGGTCATCCTTGGGCCGGTAAGCCACGCCGAAGGTGGTGCGCCCCAGCGGCACGCCGGGAAGACCGATGAGGCCGCTGTTCAGGCCGCCGTCGTCATAGTAGGTGTGGCGGAAGAGCACGTTCACGTCGTCGCGGAAGAGGTGCCCGAGGGCCGCCACGCTGGCGCTGATCTGGGCGTCGCCGCCCGAGGCGCGCCGCTCCAGCTTCACCGACCCCATGAAGGGGAACTTGGGGCGGTACTCCACGCCGACCGAGGCCGAGCCGTAGGAGATGCCCTCCCCGAACGCCTGCACGCGCTCGTAGCTGACGTTGCCGGTGACATGCCTCGCCAGGCCGAGCATGGTGTTCAAGCCGACGCTCGCCTGGTTCTGGCCGCCGTTGTTGATCGAGTTGATGTCGTAGGTGGCGGTGAGCGAGGTGCCCTTCAGCCACGCGCCGGGCGACATCGTCCAGCCGAAGCTGGCGATGTTGCGGCCCTCGTCGGTCAGCTTCTCGCGGGCGTGCAGCTTCATCAGCGGCGTCACCTGGTAGTCGAGGCCGAGGCTGGTGCCGGTCGGCCGCAGGGGGTTCTCGCCGCTGAGCGCCTGCTCGCGCTGCAGCACGGCGTCCAGCTTCCGGGCCAGCGGGTAGAGAACACGCCCGGAAAGGAGCGTTGAGTCGCCGCTGTAGGAGTAGATGCCGCCGCTGCCGTACTGCTGGTGGAGCAGCTCGAACTCGGTCTTCGCCTTCGAGAACTCGTGGCGGTAGCGGGTGTTGGCCGCCATCAGCGAGTAGCCGCCGCTGTTCTGGCGGTAGAACTCGAAGAGCGCGGCCGACTTCGGCCCCGTCTGGTAGCTCATGTCCAACCCTTGCCGGCTGGAGCCCACCTCGTAGAGCGGGGTGGAGGGGTTGTCGAAGCTGCGGCTGGTGTTGCGCAGGTAGCCGCGCAGCCGCAGCTTGCCGTTGGGCGCGGAGGATGCCTCCAGGCGCCAGGCGCCGCCGGACTCCGCCGAACTCGTGGACGCCACCTCGGCGGTGACGAGCGTGTTGCCCGGCAGCTTCACCGAGGCATCCAGGCTGCCCAGGGTGTAGTCGGATGCGGAGCGGTCCTCGCGTACCAGCGTCGAGCCGAAGGTGAAGTCGCCCGAAGTCATGTCGGCGCGGGCGCCGGAGATGAGCCGGCGGACGCCGGGGGCGCGGCTCTCATAGACGGCCACGATGTAGACCGGGTTCTGGTAGGCGTCAATCCCCGGAACGGGCTGCTTGAAGAAGAGGCTGCCCGCCTCGTAGTCAATCTCATAGTCCACGTAGCGCATCCGCGTCTCGCGGTGGATCACCACCTGCGGGCGGTCGCGGTCGCGGATCTCGATGCTGACGCTTTCGCTGCCGGGCACCAGCGGTGGCCGGGCCACGAAGTAATAGCCCGAGGTGCCGTTGGCGCGCACCTCGGCGCGCTCCACCGACTGGGAGGTGCGCGCCCCGAAGAGCGTCACCGGCCCCACCGGTGTCTGCTGGCGCAGGCTCAGGCCGGTCAGCGACCGCTGGTAGGCGCCCAAGCTCATATTGTGATGATATGTCGACCCCACCTCGGTGTTGAAGTCGCCGTAGCGGTAGCGGTTCTCCCCCTTCTCCACCTGAAGGTAGAAGCGGTCGCGTGACTGCGCCTCATAGAAGACCGAGCTCGTGTCGCCGAAGAGCGGGTAGTCGCGCTCGATGTCCACCTCGTTGAAGAGGCGGCTCTGGAGCGAGCGGCCGCTGTCGAACGCGCCGCTGAAGTGATAGCCATCGCGGGTGGAGCCGCGAGCGAAGAGCGACACCCGGGGGTCGTTGATGCCACCGGCTAAGCCGCCGCCGTAGGGCTGCGAGAGCAGGGGCGCCGCGCCGCCGAGGGCGCCGGAGAACTGGCCGACCACCATCAGCGGGCTTTCGGGGGTGTAGAAGCCGATCACCCGCTCGGCGGAGAGGCTGCCCGTCAGGGCGCGCAGGGCGCCGGCGCCGGTTCTCCCGGGCGATTTCAGGGCGACGTGCGCCACACCGCCCTCGGGGCGGACCTGAAGCCCCGCGGTGTTCGGGTCGGCGTCCGGGGTCTCAAGCGACCCGGCTTCGCCGCCCAGGGTGACGAAGGTGCCGTCGGCTGCGGGCTGCCCCCAGGCGTCCGTCACCCTGATCAGGTAGACGGAGAGGCTGCGGCCGTCGGCCGGGGCGCGCTCGGGGCCCTCGATGGTGATGGCCGCCGGCGGTCCCTGAACGTGAAGCCGGGCGCTGGCCCGGGCGATCTCGCTGCTCGCGCCTGCTCCGTCAACGGTGCGGGCGATCACCTCGATCTCCTGCGGGCCGGCTTGCACCGGCACGTTGACGAACTCGTAGGTGCCCGGTTGCACGCGCTCGCTCGGGCCGACTTCGTTCTTCTGAAGAACAGAGCCGGCGATGCCCAGGCCAACGGCCTCGCCGTTGATCCTCAGCTCCAATGATGCCCCGTCGGGGGCGCGGCCACCGATGGTCAGATGGTGCAGGGGCGTCGCGGCGCCCTCGGCTGGTCGCTCGATGGTCACCTCTTCGTTCTTCTGAAGAACAGAGCCCGTCGCGGGTGCCGCCGTCTCCTCCGCCCCGGCGGCCAGGCCGCCGGCAGGGGAGAAGAGCGAGAGGCTGACCGCCATCACGCCTGCGGTGGCGCGCTGCACGCGGGTCAGAACCTTCCTTCGCTGAACTCTCGTCATGGTTGCTCCCGTAGGAGTGCGGATTTCAGATTGCAGATTGGGGATCGGGGAACACCAGGGTTACGCCCGCTCAATCTGCCACCTGCAATCTGAAATCCGCAATCCGACATGTGCGTGTTTGGCTTATCTCCTGGAATGGTCCGCCGGCCGGAGCAAGGGCGTGCCGGGGCGGGCGGTGCCGTTGGTCGGCCCGTCGCCATCGGCGGCGAAGTTCGCCTTCGCCATCCCTCCGGGCTGGAGGCGGAAGAACTGCGACTTGGGGCTGCCGGCGCTGGCGTTGTCCGTGGACTTCAGCCGGTAGCCGGCAGGTAGGGTGGAGCTATCCACCCGGATGATGTGCTCACCCGGCATCATGTCCGGGATGGTGAAGCGGCCATCGCTGTCGGTGATCGCCATCACCCCGGTCTCGGTGAACACAGCCACGTTGGCGAGGCCCGGCTCGTCCCTGTCCGCCGTGCCGTTGCCGTTCTTGTCGGCGTAGACGCGGCCGATGAGCGTGCCGGTGCTCGAGAAGAACCCGGCCTGCAGCCGGACGGCGGCGGTGGCGGGGCCGGCGGTGAAGCGCAGGCCGCCGGGCGTCGTCGCCGAGGCCCCGGCCTGATTCACCAGCTCCGCGCCGCTCGCGTCGGCGCTGACCAGGCAGTGGAAGGTGAGCCGCAGAGTGGTCTGCGGGTCCAGATCGGGCAGGCGCCAGGTATAGGCGCGCCCGTTGACGCTCGGCTCAGCCGCCGGGGCCCCGTTGACGCGGGCCGTACCCGGGCGGTAGACCAGCCCCTGCGGCAGGATGTCCCAGACCTCCAGTTGGGTGGCCGGGTTCGCGGGGCTCAGGTTCTCGACGGTGATCTCGAAGGGCACCACGTCGCCCATCTGCGCGTCGGTGCGGATCGCCCGCTTCGTGATGCGCAGATAGGGCGTCACGACCTCGACGGGTGCGTCCGCCGCCACCTCGACCGTCCCCGTGCTGGCGGAGGCGATGGTGACGTGGTTGGTGAGCGTGCGCACGCCCGGCTCGGTGCCGGCGGCCTCCACGCGCACGCCGAGAGTGCGGACTTCCTCCTGGCCTGGCGCGAGCGCATCCACGCGCCAGGTGATGCTGCGGCTGCCGTCGGCGAGTACCATGCCGGCCGGCAGGTTGTCGGTGACGACCACGTCACGTGCAGCGGCGCTGCCGGTGTTGCGGAAGGTGATCGTGAAGGTCACGCTCTCGCCGGGCGCCACGCCCTGGCGGTCGGCCCGCTTGGCGATCTCGAGCTGCGGAACGCCCATCACGCGCGTGCCCACCGGCGAGGCGGCGACGACCGCGCCGGCCATCTGCCCGGAGGTGACGCGTGCGGTGTTGATCAGGTCGTTGGCGCCTTCGGGCACCACGGACGCGATACGCGCCCGGAAGGTGAGCGTGGCCGTGCCATCCAGGCGGGCCAGCGCGCCGACGTTCCAGGTGATCTGGCGCGTCTCGGCGTTGTACGTGGCGCCGGCGCCCAGGCTCTCCATCACCGGTGTGAGGAGGGCGGGGAGGGTGTCGGTGACCACCACGCCGGTGGCCGTGCCGGAGCCGGTGTTGGCGACGACGAGAGTGTACGTCAGCTCGTCGCCTGCCTTCGCCTCGCTGCGGTCCACGCGCTTGCTCAGGCCCAGGTTGGGCTCGGCCACCAGAGTAGTACCCACGGTGGTCGTCACCGGCACGTCGGCCGTCTGAGCGGAGGTGATCCGGGCGCTGTTCACCATCTCGCTGGTGCCGTCCGGCACCACGGAGGCGACGGCGGCCCGGAAGGTGAGCGTGGTGCTGCCGCCGCCGGGAGCCAGCGTGCCGACGTTCCAGGTGATCTGGCGCGTCTCGGCGTTGTACGTGGCGTTGGCGCCCAGGCTCTCCATCACCGGCGTGAGCAGCTCCGGCAGCGTGTCGATGACCACCACGCCGGTGGCCGTGCCGTCGCCGCTGTTCGTGGCGACCAGGGTGTAGGTCAGCACCTCGCCGGCCTTCGCCTCGGTGCGATCCACCGTCTTGGCCAGGCTCAGGCTCGGATTGGCATCCACCTGAACGGTCACATCCGCCGTCGCCTCTGCCGTCCCGGTGGAGGGCGAGGTGACGGCGGCGCGGTGAGTGAGCTTCCAGGCGCCCGGCCCGAACCCATCGGCGCTCACGTTCGCCTGGATGGTGCGTGTCTCCACCTGGCCCGGCGCCAGGATATCCACGCGCCAGGACGCGCTGCGGCTGCCGTCTGCGAGTACCATGCCCTCGGGCAGGCTGCTGGTCACCACCGCGTCGCTGACGAGCGCGCTCCCCGTGTTCTGGAAGGTGATCGTGAAGGTGACCGACCCTCCCGGTGCCACAACCTGGCGGTCGGCGTCGTTCGTGATCGCGAGGCTGCCCGCTCCCACGACGCGCGTGCCGACGGTATTCGAGGACACGGGGGCGTCGGGCGTCTGCGCCGAGGTGAGCTGCGCGCTGTTGGACAGGTCGTTGGCGCCTTCCGGAACCACGGACGCGACGCGCGCCTGGAAGGTGAGCGTGGCCGTGCCGTCCAGGCGGGCCAGCGTGCCGACGTTCCAGGTGATCTGGCGCGTCTCGGCGTTGTAGGACGTGCCGGCGCCCGGGCTCTCCATCACCGGAGTGAGGAGGGCGGGGAGAGTGTCGGTCACTACCACGTCGGTGGCCGTACCCGAGCCGGTGTTGGTCGCCGTGAGCGTGTAGGTGAGCACGTCGCCGGCACTCGCCTCGGTTCGGTCCACGCTCTTGCTCAAGCCGAGGTTGGGCTCGGCGGTGATGGTCGTGCCGGTGGTATCGGAGACCGGGGCATCCGGGGTCTGCCCGGAGATGAGCTGCGCCGTGTTGAGGATCTGGCTGGCGCCGTCCGGCACCACGGAGGCGACGGCGGCCTGGAAGGTGAGCGTGGCGCTGCCGCCGCCGGGGGCCAGCGTGCCGACGTTCCAGGTGATCTGGCGCGTCTCGGCGTTGTAGG
>JACQGM010000166.1 GCA_016199585.1 Armatimonadota bacterium | reverse complement strand
CTGGGCAGCCTATTGCGCAACGACTCTATCGCTCTCCCCCTCCTCTGGTGTCTCTGCGTTGGGTTCTCTCCGCAGTCTCTCCCCTTCTCGTACACGCTCTCAGTCGCGAAATCTGCTACTGCCCGCCCGCGTCGGTCAGGTGGGTGATGGCATCCACCAGGGGCAGCAGCATGGCGATGACGATGAACCCCACCACGCCGCCGAGGCTGACGATCATCACCGGCTCGAGCGCGGCGGTGAGCGATTGCAGGGCGGCATCCACCTCCTGCTCGTAGAAGTCGGCGACCTTCGCCAGCATGCCGTCGAGGGCGCCGGTCTCCTCCCCGATGGTGACCATGTGCACCACCATCGGCGGGAAGACGCCGCTGCGGCGCAGGGGCGGCCCGATCGACTCGCCCTCGCTGATGGCGGTGCGGGCCTTCAGGATCGCTTCGGCGAAGACGGTGTTGTCCACCGCGCCCGCCACGGCCTCCATCGCCTGGAGGACCGGTACCCCGGAGACCAGCAGGGTCCCGAACGTCCTGGCGAACCGGGCGATGGCGATGCGGCGAGAGAGCTTGCCGAACACCGGCACGTGCAGCTTCGCCCGGTCGTAGAGCCGCCGCCCGCAGCGCGTGCGGAGCAGCGCCTTTCCGCCGAGGAGGATCCCGGCCGCCGCCGCCAGGAGCAGCGCCTGGCGCGCCGGGAAACCCCGGGTGAGGAAGTGGCTCGCGTCCATCAGGGCCTGGGTCATGCCCGGCATCTTCGTCAGGCCCAGGTCCTTGAAGAGGATGGCGAACTTCGGAAGGATGAAGGTGACCAGGAAGAGCACGATGCCGAAGGCCGTCAGCATGACGAGCGCGGGGTAGGCCATCGCCGAGTGTACCTTGCGGCGCAGCTCCAGGTCCTTCTCCAGGAAGGCGGCCAGGCGATCCAGGGTTTGTTCCAGGGCTCCGCCCACCTCGCCCGCGCGAACCAGTCCGGTAGCCAGCGTGGGGAAGACCCCCGGGTGCCGGCCCATCGCCGTGGAGAGCGTGGCGCCGCCCTCGATCTCCCGCCGGAGATCCTGGACGACGGCACGCAGGCGGGCGCTTTCGGTTTGCTCCGCCAGAACAGTGAGGCAGCGCGCCATCGAAACCCCGGCATCCACCAGGGTGCTGAACTGGCGCGCGAGGATGGAGAGGTCCTTCGGCTTCACGCGGCCGAAGGGAAGCCTGGCCTGCTGCCGGCGCGCGGCGTGCGAGGCGCCTGCCGCGTGCTTGCCGGCCCTGACGTTCCCTGACGCTGGCATGGCAATCCCTCCCTCTCGTGTTGGGATTGGGACTGCCCGCCCGCGGGATATGTTCGCGTGGGCGGGGGACCGGCTCTGGGCCTGCCCTGGCCCCGGACTGGGGGCCGCTCATCCCGTCAGGAGAACGACGTGCCGTCCCGAGGCGTCGAGAGAGTGCGAGAAGCGGATCATCCCCGCCAGCGCCGCCGCCGCTGCCGGCAGGCTCCGAACGTCCTCCAGGCGGGAGAGCATCTCGCTGCAGCGGACCATCTCCTCGTCCGACACGCCGCAGGCGATGCCTCGTGACGCCCGTATCGCCGCCACGACCTCCGCCGCCTGGAACGAGTCCCAGTTCACCAGGGGCTCGTTGGTGTGCGTGACTACCAGGGCTTCCGGGTCGAGTTGCACCACCTTCCCGCTGAGGGCGCTGGCGATGGCGGCCGTGTTGCCGTCGCTCCCGACGCCGCACAGGGCCGGGAGCGTTCCAATCCTCACGAACCCATCGTAGACCCCGGCCAGCGTGGTGCCGTTTCCCACCGAGACCCACACGCTGTCGGGAACGCCTCCCAGCGCCTCGCACATCTCGCTCGCGATCAGGGAGTATGCCTCTTGCGCCAGTCGCCCGGCGTCACCGGTCGGGTTGGCATCGTAGAAGCCACGGGCGCGAGCCAGGCCCGAGCTGGCGGCGACGGCCGCTTCGTAGGTATCACCGACGCGGATCACCTCCGCGCCGTTCTCCTCCATCGTGCCGATGCAGCGGCCGGTGAAGGGCTCCGGCACGCACACCACGCAGCGCAACCCCACCTGCTTCGCGCACCACGACAGCGAGACGCCGTAGTTCCCGCACGTGCCGGTCGTCACCGTGACGGCCCCGCGCTCCGCCGCGTCCGTGACGAGGCGGGCGGCCGCCCGGTCCTTGTGCGTGTGCGTCGGGTTGCACCCCTCGAGCTTGAGGGAGAGCCTCGGCAAGCCGAGCGTCTCCCCGAGCTTGCGGGCGTGGCGCAGCGGCGTCGCCCCTACCACGAGCTTGTTGTATCGCTGCACGGATCTGGTTCCTCCATCGTCTCCGTCGGGCGCCCCGTGGCGGACGGCTCTCCTCGTCGAGCGCCCGTGCCGCGGGCCGGACGACATGCCGGCGGGCGTGCGCCGGCTACATCAGCTCCGCCAGGCTCTCCTCCACGACCCGCGGCGCGCCGGCGGCGAGAAGGCGCGCGATGTCGTCCGGCGCGATCGGCGCGGTGGCGCCCGGTTGCGTGGCCACGAGGGCTCCCAGGGCGTTCCCCAGTTCGCAGCACTCGCGCAGGTCTTGGCCGCGCAGCAGGCGGTGGACGAAGCCGGCCGTGAAGGCATCGCCCGAGCCGCACGAGTCCACCAGCGCCACCCGGTAGCCCGGCACGTAGACCGCCGCGCCGTCGCCGCTCACCGCCAGGGCGCCCCGGCTGCCGAGCGTCACCACGCAGCAGGAGAGACCCCAGCGCGCCACGGCGCGCGCCCCGAAGTCCGGGAGCGAGTCCTCCGGCATGGCGAAGAGGCGCGCGAGATGACCCGCCTCATCCTCGTTCAGCTTCAGCACGTCCGCTCGCTCCAGCGACGCCGTGATGCTCTCGGTGGTGTAGCACTCCTTGCGCAGGTTGATGTCCAGCACTTTCACCGCGTGCGGGGCTGCGCTCAACAGCTCCCCCAGGGTGCGGCGCGAGGTGGGGGCGCGCTGGGCGAGGGTTCCGAAGCAGACGCAATCGGCCGCGGCCGCGAGGGTATCCAGCGCCCCGGTCGTCTCGATGTGGTCGTAGGCCACGCCGGGCACGATCAGATAGTCGGGGTTGCGCTGCGCGTCGAAGGAGACGTGGACCGTGCCGGTGGGATGGGTATCGTCCCACTGGATGTGCGCCGTCTCTACCCCGAGCCCCACCACCCGGGCCCAGGCTTGCCGGCCGAGGTCGTCGCGGCCGAGGCGGCTGACGATGACCCCGCGGTCGCCCAGCGCGTGTATCCGGTAAGCGAAGTTGAACGGCGCCCCGCCGAGCACCGCCCCGGAAGGGAGCAGGTCCCACAGCACCTCGCCAAACGCCAGCACTGTCTTCCGCATCCACACACTCCCGCCCTACCGGTAGTAGGTCCGGCCGCCATCCACCAGCAGGCTGTGCCCGCAGACGTAAGAGGCGCGGTCGGAGAGGAGGAACACGATGGCGTTCGCTCCGTCCTCGGGGGTGCCCAGGCGCTGCGCCGGTATCTGGGCGGCCACCGCCGCGCGCTCGGCGGGATCGGGGTAGCGCTCGCGGAAGAGATCCGTGTCAATGGTGGAGGGGAGGACGGCGTTGACGCGGATCCCCTTCGGCAGCAGCTCCCGCGACAGGTGATGCACCAGGCCCTCCAGGCCCGCTTTGGACGAAGCGTAGTGAGCGCCCCCTCCCCCGCCGACGATGGAAACCTGCGACCCGACGAGGACGATGCTTCCCTTCCCCGCGCGCAGCATCGCCGGCACGGCGCGCTGGACGACGAGGAAGGATCCGGTGAGGTTCACCTCCATCACCCGGTGCCACTCCGCGAGCGTCAGATCGGTGAAGCTGTAGCGCGACGTAATGCCGGCCGTCACCGCCAGCAGCTCCGGCGCCCCCAACTCGGTCTCGACGCGACTGAAGAGCGCGTCCACCCGGGCCGGGTCGGTGATGTCGCCGGTCACGGAGATCGCTTGCCCCCCGGCGGCCCGGATCTCGGCGCAGAGGTCGTCCGCCGCGAGGATGTCGGCGACGGCGACGGCGGCCCCGGCGTCGGCCAGCATCCGGCACGCCGACGCTCCGATCCCTCTCGATCCGCCCACCACCAGGGCGGTCTTCCCTGAAAAGTCCACATTCCACATCATCGCACCATGCTTTCCAACCCCGCACTCGCGCGCGGCAGCTCCCTCGCGGCGGCGGGTTCAGTACGGCCAGAAGACGTAAGTGGGCGTGCCGGTGAGCACGCCGTAGAGGTTGATCAGGCTGCCGACGAGGAACTCGCCCAGCAGCAGCCCCCAGAAGCAAGGCGCCACGCGGTAGTAGCCGCGCAGGCCGCCGTTGCGCAGCACCAGCGACTTGATCGTCCAGGTGATGAT
>JACQGM010000179.1 GCA_016199585.1 Armatimonadota bacterium | reverse complement strand
GGCGGCCAGCAGCAGCGTGTCGCCATCGCCCGCTCGTTAGTCAACGATCCCGTCATCGTTCTGGGCGACGAGCCGACGGGGAACCTGGACACGCGCACCGGCGAGGAGATCATGGCCATCTTCCAGCGCCTCAACCGCGAGGGGAAGACGGTCGTCATCGTCACGCACGAGCCGGACATCGCCGCGCACTGCCATCGCATCGTGCGCTTCCGAGACGGACACCTCCTGAGCGACGAGCGCGTGCCCGATCCTCAGAATGCCGAGGACGTGCTGAAGACCTTGCCGGTCGAGGATGAGTCATGAGCGTTTGGGAGAGCATCCGCGTGGCCCTGACGGGCCTGGCCGCCAACAAGCTGCGCTCGGCGCTGACGATGCTCGGCGTGATCATCGGCGTGGCCGCCGTCATCGCCATGATCGCCATTGCCCAGGGCGCCCGTGAACAGACGATGGAGCGCATTCAGTCGTTCGGAACCAACACGCTCACCATCCAATCCGGGCAGGCACGGGGCGCGGGCGGCGCCCGGGGCGGCTTCGGCAGCAGCCAGGTACTGACACCGGAGGATGCCGAGGCGATCGAGAAGCTGGGCACGCCGATCAAGAATGTCACTCCCGAGACGCGCAACTCGGCGCAGGTGAAGTTCGGGAACGAGAACACGAACGTCAGCATCACCGGCTGCGCGGCGTCTTACCCGGAGGTGCGCAACTACAAGATCCAGCGCGGGCGCTTCTTCAACGACGACGAAGTGAAGGGGATGCGCCGGGTGTGCGTCGTCGGCCCGGTCACGGCCGAGAACCTCTTCGGGATCCGGAACCCGGTCGGGAAGGTGATCCGGATCACCGGCAACGGCTTCCGGGTGCTGGGCGTCACCGCCGAGAAAGGCGCTTCGGGGTGGAGCAATCCCGACGACGCGATCTTCGTGCCCTACACCACCGCCATGCGCCGCCTCTTCGGGGAGAACCACGTGCGCGCCATCAACGTGCAGGTGACCGCGCTCGACCGCAGCGAGCTGGCCACCCGGCGCGTCGAGCAGCTCCTGCGCCGCCGCCACAAGCTCGGGGCGCGGAGTGAGAACGATTTCCGCATCTTCACCCAGGCCGAGATGGTGGAGGCAGCCGAGGAGACCAGCCGCACGTTCACCATGCTGCTGGCCGGCATCGCCAGCGTCTCGCTCATGGTCGGCGGCATCGGGATCATGAACATCATGCTCGTCTCCGTGACCGAGCGCACGCGGGAGATCGGCATCCGCAAGGCGCTGGGTGCCCGGCGGCGCGACATCCTGAGCCAGTTCCTGATCGAAGCGGTGGTGCTCAGCGTCACCGGCGGATTGGTGGGCATCGGCCTGGGGGTGGGCGGGTCGCTCCTTCTGGCCCAGACCGCCGGGTGGCAGGCCAGCATCGCGCCGCACGCCATCATCCTCGCCTTCGGCTTCTCCGGGGCGGTGGGCATCTTTTTCGGTATCTACCCGGCTCACAAGGCCGCGGGCCTCAACCCGATTGAGGCCCTACGTTACGAGTAACCCGTTGAACGTTCAGCGCGGCGCGTTGGGCGTTGCGTGTCCCGGAAGGAGGAGGAGATGCGTTACACTCGTTGGATAGTGGCTGCCGTGCTGGCGCTGGGAGTGGCCGGCGCGGCGCTGGCACAGGGGCCGGGCGCCACCAACCCGGAGCGGGCCCGAATGCGCCAGCAGATGGAGAAGTTCCGCGAGCAGCACAAGTACACGGTGCAAGTGACCAGCACTCTGCGGGCCATCGGGGAGATGGATGAGGGGACCAAGTGCCCGCTCACCCCGGCGCAGGCCAAGAAGGTGGTCGCCGCTATCGCCCCTTACAAGGCGAAGGCGAAGTTCACCCAGGATGATGCCAAGACGGTTCTCAAGGGCATCAAGGCCGCCCTGAACACCAAGCAGCTCACCGAGCTCGGTCAGATCACCAAGCGCATGGAGGAGCGGCGCGGCCCCGGCGGCGGGGGACCCGGCGGTGGCGGTCCCGGCGGCGGCCCGGGGATGCGCCCCGGCGGCGGGGGCCCGGGCGGCGGCGGACCCGGCAGCGGTCCTCCGGGCGCGCGCCCCGGCGGCGGGGGGCCGGGCGGCGGCAGCCAGCCGGGCGGGCAGCGCCCCCGGGCCGCACTCCAGAAGGACTACAACCCCTTCGCCAAGCCCGCGTCCAAGGACGACCGGTTCGGCCAGCGGCGCTACGAGCGGATGAAGGAAACCCTCGACGCCCTGGAGAAGAAGGCGAAGCAGAAGTGAGTGGCGGCACGCCGCGCGAGTCCCGCCCGGGGCGCGCGCGGCGTGCCGGTCCCAGGGAAACAGGACGCCGCACTCCCTCCTTTCGGGCAGAAGGTCCATCCAGTGGCGGCGGCTCCCTACCGATGATGGGGAGTAGGGAACGTGCCGGGCGTCTCAGCGCAGGCGCCGGGGCCACGGGAAGGAGCCGCACCGTGATACGTCAGCTCGTGCTCTCTTTAGTGCTGCTGTGCCCGGCCCGGGCATCGCTCGGACAGACCGCCGACCGGCAGCCATCGCGAGAAGCCACCCAGACCCAATTGAGGCCGCCCGGTGAGGGCCGTCTGCAGATCCTCACGTCGCGGGGCGGCATGGTGGGCATCGGACGGATCACCGAGGTGAGAGATGGGCTCGTCTTCTTCGACCAGCACCCCGGAGGCCGAGCCGTCTTCCGTGTCGCGGACATTCGGCGCGTCGAGGAGGTCCCGGCGTCTTCGGTCAAGGATGGGGAGTACTGGCATCCAAACCCGAGTGGCACCCGGCTCTTCTTCGCACCGACGGGACGCACGTTGAGGCGCGGCGAGGGGTACTTCTCCGACACCATGCTCCTCCTGCCGTCTGCCGCATACGGATTCACCGATCGCCTCAGCCTGGCCGGGGGCATGTCACTGGTCCCCGGGATCGGCGCCAACCAATTGATCTATCTCATTCCCCGAGTCGCGATCATCTCGAAGCGCAACACCTCCGTGGCCGCCGGGGCGCTCCTGCTCACGCAGGCCAGTTGGTGGCGAGATCGCGACCAGGGGGACGTCATCGGCGGATGGCACGCGGCAGCGACCCTCGGCGGACCGTACCGGAGCGTCACCGCTGGGGTGGCGGTGGGTCTGCCGAACTCGCGGGCGGCGCTCATGCTGGGAGGCGAGTACCGGCTCACATCGCGCCTGATGCTCGTCACAGAGAACTGGCTCGTGGGACAGAGTGAGCCGATCACGTCCATCGGTGTTCGGATGCTCAACGAGAAGGTGAGCACGACCTTCGGGGTGTACCGCGTGGGAGCCGGTGGCGATTCGGTCGCGATCCCGTATCTGGATTTCACAATCAGACGCTGACGCCGGTGCCACGGAGCCGGAGCAGCAGGAGATCGCGCGCCGGCAGCCAACCACGGTGCAGGCGGCGGGCACTGGAACCCACTGCGCCGCTCCGGCGATCCCGCCCGGCCTGAGATCGGGGACGCCCTCCCCCGCATCATCGAGTTCCTGCGCCCCGCCGTGGCGCAAGCGGAGGCCGCCGGCGTCCACCTCTGCCTGGAAACGGAGGGGGCTACCATGACCGGCACCTGCCGCGAGTGCCGCCAGGTGGCGGATGCTCGCCGGCCTGCGCGATCTGGTGGAGGTGCTGCGCGGATCGTGAGCCCGACCGGGCGGAGCGGGAGGCAGCGATGAGGCGAGAGTTCTGCTATCAAGACGACCGCTCGAACAAGTTCTGGACCATCGAGCGGGAGGGAACAACGGTGTTGACCACCTGGGGGCGCATCGGCGCCAGGGCACGGGAGGCGCGCAAGGAGTACCCGAGCGAGGACGATGCTCAGCGCGCGCACGACCGGCTGGTCGCCGCCAAGCTTCGTGAGGGGTATGTTGAGAGGGCCATCGCCGACGTGCCGGCCCGCGCCAGGGCGGACTGGGCGGCGGTGACGATGTCGGAGGAGGTCTTCTGGCGCATCATTCGGCTCTTCAACTGGAAGAAGAGCGGCGACGACGATTCGGTCATCGAGCCCGCGGTCGTCGCGCTGGCGCAGATGGGCAGCGAATCGATCAAACGGTTCCAGGACATCCTGACGGAGAAGCTCCATGCCCTGGACACGGAGGCCCACGCGCGACAGATCGGTGAGGGCGCCTACGGGTCTGAAGAGCACTTCTCGGTGGACTGGTTTCTGTACGTGCGGTGTTGCGTGGTGGCGAACGGCCGCGAGTTCTACGACCGCGTGTTGGCCGACCCATCGCAGATGCCCGAGGAGAGAGAGTTCGAGGCGCTCCTCTACGTGGCACCGACCGCCTACGAGCGCAAGACCGGTCTCGATTTCGACCACGATGCTCCGCTCAGCTACGAAACGTTCAGCAACCGTGCGGGGTGGGCCGGCGCGCCGAGCGTTGATTGACAAACGCGGCCCGCCGTGGTAAGGTGGGCCTATGAGCACACCCGCATCTCTTCCGGCAGCGGGAGCACGGGGCGCCGAGCCGGTCATGTCGCGCGACCTCGCCATCCTCTCCAGCAGCTTCTTCCTGATCTTCATGGGCGCCGGCGCGGTGCAGCAGTACATCATCCGCTACCTGCAGGACGTTACCGGGCGCTCCCCGGCCCAGTGCTCCTGGGTGCTGGCAACGATCTATCTCTCCTTCCTGGTGTGGCGTCTCTTCGCGGCGCACACCATCGCCTGGCTGGGGGACAAGCGCGCGATCATCCTGGGGCAGCTCACCTACACGCTCTTTGTCATCTTCGCCATCACGGCGCGCGAGTTCTGGGTGCTGATCGCGGCCGCGGCGCTGTGGGGATGGGGCGCCTCGGCGATGTGGATCGCCAGCAGCACCCAGGTGCTCGACGCCACCGCGCGCACCCGCTACGGGACGGCCGCCGGCGTCTTCTACGCGGCCTCCCACTTGGGTCAGTGGCTGGGCGTGATCCTCCTCGGGTGGGTGAAGACCCACTACGACTGGGCCGCGCTCCTCTGGGTTGCCGCCGGCCTCAGCATCGCCGCCAACACCGTCGCCCTGGCGGTGCCGCGCAAGTTCGTGCCCCGTGAGACGCCGCGCATCAGCAAGGTCTTCGGCATCCTGCGCACGCCGCAGACGAAGGCGCTGGCGGTGCTCCTCTTCGTCTCCAGCTTCGGCTTCGGCCTGCTCCTCAGCGGCTTCAGCACCCTCGTCGAGCCGGCGCGCATCGCCCTCGTCACCTCCGGCTTCTACGGCGGGCGCCTCGTGTCGAGCTGGTACTCCGGGCGCATCTCCGACCGCCTGGGGCGCCGCGGCGTGCTGGTGTGGGGCTTCGCGCTGGCGACCATAGGCATGGTGGCCGGCGCGAGCGCCGATAGCGCGTGGCTCCTCTGCGCCGCCGCCCTGGGGCTCGGCGTCCAGACCGGCACGGTGCCCGTGGCGGCCACGGCGATGATCGGCGACCTGATCGAGCCGAGCCGCCGCCACCTGGCCTTCGGCGCGCTCTACGTCTGGCGCGACCTGGGCGTGGCCGTGGCGATCCTCGGGTCGCAGGTCATCATCGGCTTCCTGGGGGGCTACCGCGTCTGCTTCGGGGTGTTTGCGCTCCTCTTCGCGCTGTGCGCCGTGCTCTCGGGGTCGCTGCGCGGGGCGAAACCCGACGGGGAATGAAAGCGTGTACGAAAAGGCTCAACACGAAGACACGAAGGCTCGAAGACACGAAGTGCTATGCCATCCCGGCACAATCCATCCTGCATTCCCTTTGTGTCTTTGTGTCTTGGTGCCTCGGTGTTCGACTTCTCGTACACGCTCTGAAACGGCCATGATCCCTGCCGGACCCACGCGCCATAGAGCCGCCGGGCGGCCCGAGGTGCTGCCGCGCTCCGGCGCAGCCCGAGAGGCTCTGCGCCGCAAGGGGCAGTTCTGGACGCCCGACTGGATCGCCGACTTCATGGTCGCCTACGTTCTCCACGACCGCCCCTCCGAGATGCTCGATCCGGCCACCGGCGGCGGCGCCTTCTTCCGGGCGGCGAGCGCTATGCGGCGCAGCACGGCTTCCCGCTCGCTCTCTTCGGGAGGGACGTGGACCCGGCCGTTCTGGAGCAGGCGCAGTCGAGCGGCCTGGGGGACGAGGACCTGGCGAACGTCGAGATCCGGGACTTCGTGCTCGATCCGCCGGAGCGGAAATTCCTCGCCATTGCCGCGAACCCGCCGTACATCCGCCACCACCGACTCACCGGCGAGGCGAAAGCCGCCTTGAGCGCCTACGCGCGCGCGGCCACCGGTCTGCGCATCGATGGGCGAGCGGGCCTGCACGTCTACTTCCTCATCCGGTCCCTGGCGAGTCTGGCGCCACATGGCCGCCTGGCCTACATCGTCTTCGCCGACATCTGCGAAGGCGTATTCGCGGAAAGGTTGTGGCAATGGATCTGCTCCCGCTATCGCCTGGACGGCGTGGTCACATTCTCGCCGGAGGCGTCGCCCTTTCCGGATGTGGACACCAACGCCGTGCTCTTCCTCATCGCCAACGAGCCCCCGCAATCCGAGTTCCGATGGCTGAGTTGTCACACGCGGAGTGCAGAACACCTGCTCACGGCCCTCGATGGAGAGACCCTCGGGTGCCCGGGGAACGAACCGGTCCTCTGGCAGCGAACCATGGCTGAGGGGCTCTCCACCGGCTTCTCTCGCTTCCCGTCCACCGAGGAGCCCCGGTTTCGTCTGGGCGACTTCGCCACCGTGATGCGCGGGATCGTTACCGGCAGCAACGACTTCTTCTTCAAGACCTCGCGCCAGGCCCGGCGCCTGGGCATCCCGTCGTCACACCTCGTCCGGGCGATTGGGCGGACCAGGGACGTGGAAGGCCGGATGTGGTGACGGCCGAGGGGCTGGACGAGGCGCACCAACCGCGAGGAAGAGGAGAGATACCGGAGAGAAACCAACGCAGAGGCATCAGAGGAGGCAGAGAACGCTGAGGTCTATACAAGAACTCGCCTCGATCCTCAGCGTCCTCTGAATCCTCAGCGCCTCTGCGTTCCCTGCTCTGCGCCTCCGGGCGTCCTTGGATACGTCCTCAGACGCCCCCGCGCGCCTCCAGTTGCGCGATGATCTTGTCCACGTCCTGCATCGTCTTCGCCGCACTTGCGATGGGCGAGATGTCCGCCTCCAGGCCGCGCACGGTGTTGAGGTAGTTCTCCACGTCCAGCCAGCTCCCGGAGCCGTGGTGCGGGCCCTCGCCCTCCTTGAGCTGCCCGATCACCTCGCCGCCCCGAGGGCCTTCCGGCCACATGTAGCGGCCGTTGGTGGTGCCGGTGAGGGAGACCATGTGGCCCTTCTCTCCGACCACCTCGAGGTGCATCATGTTGCTCCCGGGGAGCTCGGAGGGAAAGTCGAACGTGCCCACGGCACCATTCTCGTAGGCCACGGCGGCCACGTAGTTGCGGCGCCCCTCGTGCTTGCCGGTGGAGACCACCTGGATCTCCTTGATGTCGCCCGCGAGGAACCGGCCGGCGTCCACCGCGTGCGAGTTCATGTCAATGGCGGCGGCCCGCAGGTCTCCGCCGCGCACCAGGTAGCGCACGTGGCACATGGTGACCTTGCCGAAGGCCGGGCTCTCGATGATCCGCTTCGCCTGCTGGAAGGCGGGGCTGAAGCGGAGGGTGAACCCGGTGTGCCCCACCACGCCCTTGGCCTTCGCCATGTCCGCCATCTCCCGGGCCATCTCGCCGTTGGCGGCCGGCGGCTTCTGGGTGTAGACCGGGAGGCCGCGCTCCAGGACCTTGATTCCCACCCCGTAGTGCATCCGGTGGGGACCCACGCAGAAGACGGCGTCCAACTCCTCCTCATCGCACATCTTCTCGAAGTCGGTGTAGACCTTCTGGAAGCCGTACTGCTGCTGAGCCTGAAGCGCCTTCGCCTCGTCCAGGTCGCAGACCGCCACGAGTTCCACGTTGTGCTCCGCCAGGTGGGGGTAGTTCCGTCGGTTGGTGAACCGGCCCGCGCCGATATAGCCGATGCGCAGCTTCTTCATGCTCTCTCTCCTGCTTCCGTTGCTGAAGGCGCGTCCTCAGGCGCCGCCGAGGGCCTCCAGTTGCGCGATGATGTTGTCCACGTCGTGCATCGTCTTCGCGGCGCTCTCGATGGGCGAGACGGAGGGGGCGATGCCGCGGACGGCGTTGAGGAAGCTCTCCACGTCTCCCCAGCTCCCCGAGGCGTGGTGGGTCCCCTCCCCCTCCTTCAGCTCACCGATCGGCAGCCCGCCGCGCGGCGACTCCGGGGCATAGTAGCGCCCGCCGGTCGTGCTGCCGCTGATCAGCATCCGGCCCTCCGGCCACGCGCCCTCCCCGATCACCTCAAAGGAGCACATGCTGGCGCTGTGCAGATCGGAGAAGAAGTTGAACGTGCCGAGGCCGCCGTTCTCGAAGACCGCGGTGGCGACGTAGTTGCGCTTCCCGGGCTGCTTGCCGACGCCGACGACCTTGAGCTCCTTGATGTCGCCCATCAGGAACCGGCCGGCATCCACCGCGTGCGAGTTCATGTCGATCGCCGACGCCCGCAGGTCCGCGCCGGGCCGGACGAGGTAGCGGACGATGCAGCCCGTCGGCTTGCCGAACTCGGGGCTGTCAATGATCCGCTTCATGTCGCGGAACGCGGGCGAAGAGCGGAGGGTGAACCCGACGTGGTAGACCACACCTTTGGCCTTGGCGAGATCAGCCATCTCCTGGGCCATCTGCCCGTTGGCGGCCGGGGGCTTCTGGGTGTAGAGCGGGAGGCCGCGCTCCAGGATCTTCATCCCCACCGCGTAGTGAACGCGGTGCGGGCCCACGCAGAAGACGGCGTCCAGGTCCTCCTGGTCGCACATCTTCTCGAAGTCGGTGTAGACCTTCTGGAAGCCGTACTGCTGCTGGGCCTTGAGCGCCTTCTCCTCGATGAGGTCGCAGATGACGACAAGCTCCACGTTGTGCTCTGCCAGATGGGGGAAGTTCCGGCGGTTGGTGAAGTTACCCGCTCCGATATAGCCGATGCGAAGCTTCTTCATATGCTGATCCTCTGTTCCTTCGACTTGGGGTGAGGGGCGGGCCCGGGCCCGCCCCCCGTCTCCCTACCAGTGTGTCTGGTCTGCCAAGGGAGCCACTTCTTGGATGTTGGGGGTGGCGTCGAAATCCACCATCCCGAGGGCCCAGCAGACCGCCCCTTGCAGGATTCCCTGGAAAATCGGGTGGCTCCAGGTCTCGTTGTAGTTCCCCAGGGTGGTGTAGAAGACGCGGGACTCCCCGCGATGGCGCGCCCAGGTGGAGGGGAAGGGAGGGCGCTCCATCAGCCACTGGTTCTCGCGCCGCTCCGGCGGAACCTGCACCTGCTTGGCCCACTCGGTATCCTGCAGCAGGATCGCGTGGATGTCCTTGCTGTACTGCTTGTGCGTGTACCACTGATCCCGGAGGGAGAAGGAGTCCCCCGCGCCCTGCAGGCCGGGGAAATGGGGGGAGGTGACGATCATCCTCCCTTCCTGGATAGGCGGGTGGCCGTTGTACGAGCACCCGATAATCTCCTCCGAGCAGGAGACGGTGTTCCGAAGCGCCACAAACCCCGCTCCGGCGTCCAGCGCCTCGTAGAGCCGCTCCCGGCCCCGGGGCGAAACCGGAGGGGATCCCTGGGTGCTCTCGGGAGCCATCAGCATCTTCCAAGACCCCGAGGTGAAGAAGACGAACGCCCCGTACTGAGAGAGGTCGCCGTCGAGTACCTCGCCGTTGCGGCTGCACTCGACCTCGAACCCCGACCGCCGGCCGATCTCCATCATCACCTCATCGGAGAAGCTCGGCCCCTCCAACGGCTTCAGCGGAGCGGAGAGCGCCCCGATGGTGTAGACCGTGTGGCGAGTGAAGTAGAGGACCTTCCTTGGCTTCGGTGACATGGGCGCCCCCGTCCTCTCTACCAGCTCGTTTGGTTCGCATGAGGAGCCGCCTGGTCAATGTTCGGGACGGGATCGAAGTCCACCGTCCCCAGCGTCCAGGAGATCGCGCCCTGCACCATGTTCTGGAAGATCGGGTCCTTCCACGTCTCGTCGAAGTTCCCCATGCTGGTGTAGAATACGCGCGAGTTCCCGTACAGGCGCGCCCAGGTGGAGGGGAAGTCGGGGCGCGACATCTTCTCGTGCATGCGCGCCTGCTCCGGCCGGATCTGCGCCGTCTTCGCCAGCTCGGTGTCCAGGACCAACACCACGTGGAGATCCTTCTGGTAGTTCTTGAACGTGTACCAGGGGTCGCGGATGATGAAGGACTCGCCTGCGCCCCGCATGCCGGGGAAGTCGGGAGAGGTGACGATCATGCGGCCATTCTGCGTGGGCGCGTGGCCGTTGTACGAGATGCCGAGGATCTCCTCGGAGCAGGACATGGCGTTGCGAAAGGCTACGAACCCGGCGCCGGCCTTCAAGGCCGCGTAGAAGTTCTCCGCGCCTCGCTCCGAGATCGGTGGCGACCCCTGGGTGCTCTCCGGGGCCATCAACTGCTTCATGGATCCCGACGTGAAGAAGACGAAGCCTCCGTACTGGGAAAGATCGCCGTCGAAGACCTCGCCGTTGCGGGTACACTCCACCTCGAACCCGGCCCGCTTGCCGATTTCCGTGAGCACCTCATCGGAAAGGTTCGGCCCCTCCAACGGCTTCAATGGGCTGGGAAGCGCCCCGATGGTGTAGACGGTGTGGCGGGTGAAGTACAGTACCTTGTTGTTCCTAAGCATCGCAGCCTCCTGTCCGGACAAGACCGGGAGAGTAAGAGCGAAGCTCGGCAGCCGCGGGGATTCCGCAGCTCCGAGCCGCCCGGGGCGGCCGTCGCCATGTCGGCGGCACGGGGTAGGCAGCCTACCAGGCCCGGCGAAATCGGCGGCAGAGCCTCTCGGCGCGTGGCAATTCGGACGGGGATGTGACCAACCCCTTCGCGGCCATCATAGAGTACCACGCTCGGGCGCGTTTGTCAAGCGGTCGCGCCCCTGAGGCAAGGCCATTTCATTGCCCCGCCACCATGAGGCTCGTAGTGCCCCCAACCACCAGGCGCGCCCCGGAGATTGCCCGGAGCGCCCGAGAATCGGGCCGGTCTCCCGGCGAGCGCACCATCCTCACCCCACCTCCAGCCGGTGAGACACCGGCGCTCCGAGGCAGACGGCCCACGCCGCCGCTTCGGACCAGCGGCCAACGCTCTCGCAGGGCAGGGGTCCGGGCGAACGCAGGCCCTCCCCTGCCCCCCGGGGCGCACCGTGTGGCGGCAATGAAACGGCCCCGCTCCTGAAGGATACGGTTCGGCAACGCCACCCTATGACGCGACGGATGGCTGTGGCGGCGGCCTGGTCTGAGGCAGCATGCCCCGTGGGAGGGGCAGCGATCGCGAAGGCGTGCGGGCCGGATCGCCCATTCGCCTTCCCCGTTCCCGCGCCTCACCCCGTCGGAGGGTGGCGCGGCACGTTTCGGCGGGCGTCTCACGCCAGGGGATGTTTCCCGCGCGTGGGCTGTGGGTAATAGCTCGCTGAAGGGGGAAGGGGACCGCGACGATCCCCTTCCGGTGGACGGCTTCGGGCGAGACGCTCGCGCGGAGCCGGTTTGCATGGGAGGTGAGAGAGAATGGCGAAACGTGAAGAGGGCGAGATGACCGTGCGTGAGGCCGGCCGCAAGGGCGGCGAGATCCGCAAGCGCGAGCTGGGCCGTGAGGGCTACTCCGAGCTCGGCAAGAAGGGCGGGCACCGCGTGCGCGAGTTGATCGAAAAGGGCAAGCAGGCCGAGCAGCGCCGGTGATGCTGTTCAGCCTCTTCGCGGCTCCCGATTTCCATGGGAGCCGCGGGCGTGCGGCAAGCTCTGGGAGCGGCGCCCCGGAAGGCGCATCGCCTCGCCCGGCGCCCCGTCCCCCGGGGCGCTATCGCCCCGGGGAGGTGCCTGGCGCGATTCCCCAAGGCACCTGCTCCCGCGCCGGACGTCTGCGCGTGCTTTCTTCGGAACAAGAGACGTGAGGAGGTTTCAAGATATGGCTCAAGAGCGTGAAGGCGATATGACCGTCCGCGAGGCCGGCCGCATGGGCGGCGAGGTGCGCAAGCAGCAGCTCGGCCACGAGGGCTATGAGGAGCTGGGCCGCCGAGGCGGCGAAGTGCGCAAGCAGCAGCTTGGCCACGAGGGCTACGAGGAACTGGGCCGGATGGGCGGCAACGTCCGCAAGAAGGAGCTTGGCCACGAGGGCTACGAGGAGCTGGGCCACAAGGGCGGCCAGCGCGTTCGGGAGCTCATCGAGAAGGGCAAGCAGAGCGAGGGCTGACCCATCCGAACCCGCCTCGACGGAACCGGGGATGCGGGCCGCGTGCGGCGCGCCGCCCCGGTTCCCTTGCGTTACACCCCACCTTCCTGCTACAATACCCTCAGACGCCCCGCGCGGGGCCCCCGGGTGCCGCGGCGCCTCCGCCCGCGGGCCG
>JACQGM010000167.1 GCA_016199585.1 Armatimonadota bacterium | reverse complement strand
GTAGGGGAGCGGCTGATCATCCCCTTTGAAGCAACGCAGGAGCGGCGTGTGAATGCAGTAGGGGCTTTCTTCTCGCACGGGGTATAATGTACCCATGGAAGCTCCCCGGGCCATCGTATGGCCCCCTGCACCGCAACCGTCAGGCCGGGGTCGCCGCAGAACTGGCGTACGGCGTCAGCGGCCTGCTCTGGAGTGATCGGCGCCCGGGCCGACGCGGCCTCTGCACCGGCGAACACAATGCTGATGAACAACGCCACGGAACGCATGTTACTCGCATCCTCGTCGGGTCCATTCAGGGGTTCGTTCTTCGCGCGCCGAAGGCAGCCCACCGGAACGCCAGATGCGCGGCTCCCTCTCCTGGTTGGACGAAGGGCTGGGTTGCCGCTCTCACAGCGCCGGTCGCTCGCTGAAGGTCATGCCCCGCTTGCCCCCCTGCTCCTTGATCGAGCGGAAGAGCACCGCATCGAGCGAGTGCGCCCCCTTCGAGCCTGCCTTGCGCATCGCCGCTGCCAGGTGCGTCTGCCGCTTCCTGGTCAGTTCCCGGATCTCCGCCTCGAGCTGCTTCCGCTTCGCGTCCATCTTCGCCACGTGGGCCGCGCGCTCGGAAGGAGACATGCGTCGCATCGCCGGGGGCAGCGCGTCCGCCTTCAGGTCGCCCACCTGCGCGCGCCGCGCGCACCTCCGTGGCCAGGTCCTTCGGCATGCCGGGCGGCGCGGGGTCGGCTGCCACATCTGCCGCCTCTCGGGCGACGTGGGCGGCCCGCGACGCCTGCCCGGCCATCGGCGCGCGCGCTGCGATCTCGTCGGCCGCGCGGGCGCGCTTCTCCCCCGCCGCCTGCTCGGCGGCCGTGCCGTAGTAGAGGCGCGTGCCATCCAACTCGCGGGCCAGCGCCGCCAGCCGCTCGTCGTAGGGCGTCGGCGCCCGCACCGCGCCGCCCGACTGCTCCACCCGGGCGAACGTCCCCTCGCTGCGGCGGGCGATCTCCTTCCAGATCGGCGCCGTTGCCTCGTACGTGCCGCACTGAATGGTGTTGATCGTGATCCCCTTCTCAACTGCCCGCCGGCACGTTTCGGGGTACTTCACGTCGTCCTGGTAGTCCATGTGCGGCGGGTAGTCGCCGACCAAGAAGATGACGCGATAGGCGCGGCGGTCGCTGCTCCATGCCATCTTCGTCACGGCCTCGTGCAGCGCCTGGTTGACGCTCTCGGGTCCGTCGCCGCCGCCCTCGGCGCGGAAGCCCATCAGCGCCTCGTAGACCGCGTCGAGGTCGTCCGTCAGCGCGGTGCGCCGGGTGACGTAGGCATCGCGGCGGTCGCGGTAGCCCACCAGCCCCATGCGGATCCGCGGGGTGGGCTTCGCGGTCGCCAACGTGTTGGCGACCGCCCAGATCTTCTCCTTCGCCGTCTCGATGAGCCCGCCCATGCTCCCGGTGGTATCCAGGACGAACACGACGTCAATCGGCGGCCGCGAAGCGGCGCGCCCGGCGGCCCGAAGCGGCGCTCCGACCATCGCCAGCGCCACCGCGATCCCGAGAACCAGTAGCCCTCTCATGGCTGCTCTCCTCTCTCCCGGGCCTGTGTGCCAGTTCCCGTCCCGATTAGACGGCGCGACCGCCGATCTTCTTCAATATCTCCACCGCTCGCCGATTTGACTCCCCCACCCCCGTATGGTACAATCCATTGATAGAAGACGCGGCGCTTTCAGGGCGCTCCGCCGCGCACGAAAGGAAGCTGGCGCTCCGATGCGGACTCATCCTGCCCTCATTCGCACCACCGGGGTCGCTCTGGCGCTCTTGGCCGCCGCGATGCCCGCCCTCGCCCGGCGCGGCGAACCCAAGCCGGCGCCGCTGCCCCCCGCGCCGCCGGGCGCCAGCGGCACCTACCGGGACGCCACCGGGGCCCGCCACCCGTGGGAGGTCAACGCCGCGTTCGCCCTCACCTGGGACGGGGCGCCCTACCTCCCGGTGGGCGTTACCTTCGCCCCGCGCTCCGTGGCGCACCCCGAGGACGCCGCCGCCCGGGATGCCGACCGGGAAGCGCTCCGCGCCTTCAAGGCTGCGGGCATCGGGGATGTCGCCGTCGCGGCGGACGGCGCCGCCGTCGGCGCAGCCGTCGCGCCCTGGCAGCGCCTCATTGACCAGTTGGAGGCGGAGGGACTCCGATACGGCCTGGCGCTCCCCGCCGCGCTGCCGGGCCCGGCCGCCGGCTACTACGTCGGTGGCGGAGCCTTCACCTCGGAGCCCACCGCCGCCAGTGGCGAGTGCGCCGTTGATATCCAGATCCCGGGCTATGCCGGCGCCATCCAGCGCATCGCCGTCGCGGTATTGGACGCGGACACGGGAGCGCTGCTGCGGGTGGATTGGGCCCGGCAGACGGAGGGGCCGCGGGGGGTGCGGGCAACTGCCGACCTCACCGTTCCCGAGGGCGAGAAGCAGCGGGTGGTGATGACCCCCTTCCTCACCGGAGCCTCGGGGCTGCCGGACGCATGGGGCGGCTTCGAAGCAGCCCAGGACTCCCTGCGAGGGCTCTCCGGCCTGAAGCTCGGGCCCGGGCTGCGCTTCCTGGTTCACCCCTACTCGCAGGCCCTCAAACTGGACGGCCCGGGAGGCTACCTGGTGCCGGTGTCCGATAGCTACCGCCTGGAGTTCGAGGCGTTTCTCAACCGCCGTTACGCCCGGATCGAGACGCTGCGCGAGCAGTGGGCCTTCCGCGGCGCGCAGCCATCCTCTTTCCAGGTGGCCGCGCGCCTGGTGCCGCTCGCCATGGCCGATACCAAGGACGGCAAGGCCGGCTACCTGCTGGACGAGAAGGAACGGCGCTGCTACACGATCGCGCCGGCGGAGTCATCCTTCTGGTACGACCACCTTTCCTTCCGCGAGCAGTCACTTCGGGAGCATCTGAACCTGGTCGCCCAGGCGATCCGGCAGCAGATCGCCGACGTGCCGGTGGTCGTGCAGCGATCCGGCAGCATGCGCCGCTACCACGTCAACGACCGGCCCCTCGGGGGCTTCGCCGGGATCGGCATCCGCACCGACGCGGTGCGCCTGGTGGCCCAGGCGGGCCTCGCGGCCGGCGAGGCGCGCCAGGCGATCGCGCGCCCCTGGTGCCTGGCGCTGGCGCTGCAAGGTTACCGCACGAAGGAGAGCCTTCTGGCCGCGCTGGATCTGCTCCGTCAGGTCGGGATGAAGGCATGGTTCGTGGATCCCGGTGACGCGCCGGTCGAGACTGCGGCCTGGCTGGCCGAGTACCGCACCGCCCTGACCGCGCGCCCGGATGCGGCCGACTACCGCCCTCGCTTCCTCCTCTATCCCCATCCCACGCGCGAAACCGGCGCGTTCGGCATCCAGCACCCGGTGGTCGAAGTCGAGACCCGCCCGGTGGCCCCCGACGCCTGGTGGATCCCGACTCTCCCGGACCAGATGTGGCACTCCCTGGACGTGGGCGAGGGATTGCGCGCCTACGGCATGCAGACCCGGCGCGGCTATGAGATCCACGTCTGGTGCCCGAACGGGAAACGGCGCATCCATATCCGGCCGCCCGCGTTCGGGGTGGTGGAAGTCTACGACGTCACCGGCAAGGTACTGAAGCGGCAGAACGGGAATGATCGTCTGCGCCTTGACCTGGGGCCGGAGCCGACCGTGCTTCTCGGCATGAAACCGGACTTCATGGTGCCGATCGAGGTGGCGGTCGCGGAGCTGAACGAGCTGGACCGCCTGGCGAAGGAGCTGGGGATGCGCCAGGGGAACGCCGGGACGCTGCAGCAACTCGTGGGCCTCGCGCGGCGGCTGGACCCGGATAGGCGTCCGCGCGACGTGCGCAGCCTGATCCGTCCGAAGCTGGAGGAGGCGCGCCGGATGCTCCATGCCCCCGAGTCGGCTCCGGCACCCCCGCCGCGGGGAGCCGGGGGCGGGTCGTAGGCGGCAACGGGGAGTGCCATGAGAGCAGCAGTGATCGAGCGGCCGCTGGCGGCACGGGTTGAGGAGCGCGACGTCCCCGAGATCGGGCCGGCGGACGTGCGCGTGCGCGTGGCGGCCTGCGGCGTCTGCGGCACGGACGCACACATCTTCCACGGCGGGTTCCGCGCGCAGTATCCCGTCGTCCCCGGGCACGAATTCGCCGGCGAGGTGGCCGCAGCGGGGGCCGACGTCGCGCACGTGCGCCCCGGCGACCGCGTGGCCGTCGATCCGAACATCCACTGCGGCGTCTGCCCGTACTGCCGGCGGGGCCGTATCCACCTGTGCGAGAACCTGACGGCCCTCGGCGTCAACATCCCGGGCGGATTCCAGGAGTTCTGCCGGGTGCCGGCGCAGCAGGCGTACCGGCTGCCGGAGACCCTGTCGTTCGCGGAGGCCGCCTTCGCCGAGCCGCTCGCCTGCTGCGTTCACGGGATGGATCGCGCGCGGATCCAGGCCGGCGACACCGTGGTGGTGCTCGGCGCGGGCACGATCGGGCTGCTGATGCTGCAGCTCGCCCGCCTGGAGGGGGCGCGCCGGGTCGTCGTCTCCGAGCCGGCGGAAGCGAAGGCCGACCTGGCTCGCCGGCTCGGCGCCGATGTCGTCGTCAATCCGCTGCGGACCGACCTCCACGCCCTCGTTCGGGACCAGACGGGAATCGGGGCCGACGTGGTGATCGAGTGCGTGGGAAGCCCGCGCACCGTGGCGCAGGCGCTGGCCCTGCCGCGGCGCGGCGGGCGCGTTCTCCTCTTCGGCGTGAACCCGAAGGATGCCGAGGTGCCGATCCGCCCCTACGATATCTTCCTGAACGAGCTGGCCGTCATCGGCTCCTACATCAACCCGTACACGCACGCGCGCGCCATCGCGCTGATCGCCGACGGCCGCGTGCGCGTGCGCGAGCTGGTGACGCACCGCTTCGCCCTGGCCGACTTCCCGGCCGCGCTCGCCCTGGCGGCCGGCCCGGGCGCAGCGGTGAAGGTCCTGGTCACATTCTGAAGAAGGCCGCAGCGGGTTCCCGCGTCATGGAGGTGTGCGATGAGTGAGATCGTCTGCCTGGGCATTCTGGTCGCCGACGTGGTAGCCAAGCCCGTGAATCACTGGCCCGAGGAGGGGAGGCTGGTCCTGGTGGAGCAGATGGAGCTGCACACCGGCGGGTGCGCCGTCAACACCGGGATCGGCCTCTCTCGCCTCGGCATCGAGGCCGCCGTGATCGGCAAGGTGGGCCAGGATCCCTTCGGCGACTTCATGGTCGCCGCCCTGCAGCGGGTGGGGGTGGGGACGGACGGCGTGCGCCGGCACCCGGGCCGCAACACCTCCGCCACCATGGTCTGCGTCTCCGAGACCGGGGAGCGATCCTTCATCCACTACCTGGGCGCCAACGCCGAGCTGGTGGCCGAGGACGTGGACTTCGGGCTGGTGGAGAGAGCGCGGGTGCTCCACGTCGGGTCGGCGTTCCTGATCCCGCGCCTGGACGGCGAGCCGCTGGCGGGCGTGCTGCGCCGGGCGCGCGAGCGAGGCGTCACCACCTGCGTGGATACCGCCTGGAACAGCCGGGGGGGATGGATGGACATCCTCGCCCCCGCGCTTCCCTGGGCGGATTACTGCGTGCCCAGCCTGGAGGAGGCGCGCATGATCACCGGCGAGCGCGAGCCGGATGCCATCGCCCGCGTCCTCCTCGCGGCCGGCGTGAAGGTGGTCGGCATCAAGATGGGCGACCAGGGGTGCTACGTGCGCTCCGCCGCGGAGGAGCACCTCCTGCCGCCGTTCCGGGTGGATGCCGTGGACGCCACCGGCGCGGGCGACTGCTGGGTCGCCGGCTTGCTGGCCGGCATCGTCAA
Source organism: Armatimonadota bacterium (assembly GCA_016199585.1). Lineage (GTDB taxonomy): Bacteria > Armatimonadota > JAAZEB01 > JAAZEB01 > JAAZEB01 > JACQGM01. The sequence goes on along the minus strand of JACQGM010000167.1, from coordinate 27,017 downwards.
GGGAATGGGCCTGAGAGACTCGGCGCGCCTGGCCAACGCCGTGGGCGCGATGTCCGTCACCGCCATGGGCGCCACCGCCGGCGTGCGCTCCCTGGCGGAGACGCTGGCATTCGCCGCGCGCACCCCCACGCGATAATCTGAAACAGTGACCGTTGACGCCCGCCCGGCGCGGTGCTATACTGGATGGAGGGGCATGAAGCGGGAATGGCCATCCACGTTGGCACCTCCGGCTACAGTTACCAGGATTGGCGCGGTCATTTCTACCCGGAAGGTCTGCCCGAGCGCGAGATGCTCGCGTTCTACTCCCGGCACTTTGAGACGGTGGAGATCAACACCACCTACTACCGCATGCCCGACGCCGGAATGCTCTCTCGCATGCGGCAGAAGGTGCCGCCGGAGTTCCGGTTCGTGGTGAAGGCCGGCAAGGAGTTGACGCACGAGATCGGCGGCGAGGCCGATGCGCTCTTCGCCCGGTTCGTCTCGGCCCTGGCGCCGCTGCGCGACGCCGGGCAGCTAGGGTGCGTGCTGGCGCAGTTCCCCTGGTCCTTCCGCAATTCCGCGCCGAACCGTGCCTACGTGGCGGCCCTGGCGGACCGGATGCAAGGCACCGCCACGGTGGTGGAGTTCCGCAACCGCGAGTGGGTGCGGGATGAGACGTTCGACCTGCTCCGCGCGGCCGGCCTCGGCTACTGCTGCGTGGACGAGCCCCGGCTGAAGGGGCTGATGCCTCCGCTGGCCGTGGCGACTTCGTCGGTCGGCTACTTTCGGTTCCATGGCCGCAATGCCCAGAAATGGTGGCGGCACGAAGAGGCATGGGAGCGCTACGATTATCTCTATTCCGAGACCGAGCTGCGCGAGTGGGTACCCCGCATCCATGACGTGGCCCGGCAGACGCAGGAGACCTACGCCTTCTTCAACAACCACTACCAGGGGCAGGCGGGCCGCAACGCCCGGATGCTGATGCAGCTCCTGCTGCCGGAGCAGAGCTGATTCCGAGACCGGAAAGGGGGAGACGCTATGGCACTCCGTTCACTGCTGCTGGCCCTGCTGTTGTGCGCCGCCGCGGCGGCGAGTGCCGCCGAGGGGGGTGACGCGCCGCCGCCGGTCCAGCCGGAGAAGGCCGCCGAGACGAAAGCCGAGCAGCCGGCGGCGCCCACAGGCGCGGCCGCCGCCGCCAACGACTTCATCCTGTCTGCCAGCGAGGGCGGCACGAAGCTCACCCTTCGCGCCGTCAACGTGCCGGCGAAGCCGGTGATCGAGGCGCTGGCGAAGGAATCCGGATGGACGATCCGCGTCGAGGGGGAGCCGCGCGGCAGCGTGTCCGCCGACTTCACCGACCAGCCCTTTGAGACCGCCTTGATGACGGTGGCGCGGCCGCCGGGGTACACGGCCTCGCGCGTCTTCGTCATTGTGCCCAAGAAGGAGGGGAGCCCGCTCGCCCCGGACGTGTTGAGGCTGCCGATGGGCCTGCCCCGCCTGTCGCTCAGTCTTGCCAACCCGATGCCGGTGGCAGCCGTGATCGCCACAGTGGCAGAGATGGCGCACGTCTCCATCGAGGCGCCCGAGGACCTGAAGGGCGAGGCGACGCTCGCTGCGGCGGACACGCCGCTGCCGGATGTCCTCACGTCTCTCTGCCAACAGCTCGACATGGCGTGGACACTCGTCTATCAACTGAAGAGCGCACCGACCACGGGTGCGGGCGCGGTGCCCGACGACGAGGAAGTGGCGGCGCAGGAGGCGCGCCGCCAGGCGCAGCAGTGGGCGAGGATGACGCCGCAGCAGCGCCAAGTAGTGGCCAGCCAGCAGATCGGGAACCTGCTGCGGCTGGATCCGCGCCAGCGCCAGCAGCAGGTGCAGAGTATCACCGCGCAACTGGTGGGCCTCAGCCGCGGGGTGGCCAAGCTCTCGCCGGAGGAGCGCAAGCAGGTGGGCGCCATGATCCAACAGCGCGCTCAGCCTTACATGAGCCAGATGCGGCAGCTCACGCCCGAGCAGCAGCGCGAGTTCCAGCCGGCGGCCCGGGCGTACGAGATGCTGATCAACCGCTTGAGGCAGCCCACGCCCCAGCCCAGACCTGCGACGCCGGGCCGCGGCGGCGCTCCGCAGCCACCCGCCCGGCGGTGACCCGAGGCAGGGCGCGGCAGCGCTCGGGGCGGCGGCCGCCTCCCGGGCAGGGAGGCGGCCCCGCGCTGCAGCGCCCCGCAAGGGCGGCGCCGCCGCGCAGCGCGTTTCGGCCATCGCGGAACGGGAAAGAATGACTTGCCAGCTTCGCCGATGAGCCTCGCGCGGTGGCGCGCGGCCGAGGAGCGCGGACCGCCCGGCCGGCTCGGCGAAGGAGAGCGGGACTGCCCTCCGCGCTGGCGACGAGGAGCGCCCGGGGCGCACGCCATTCCAATCGCCGACGGGGATCCGGTGCTGAAGGAAGCGCTGCGTGGCGCGGGCGCCGGTACGGCATTCTAATTGCACAGGCTGCTGATACTCCAGGATGCGCGCGCGGGCGCCAGGCGGCTGTTGCAGGAGCGGCACGGCCCGCGTAAGGTTTCTCATCCCCGATGGCCGCCCGGGTGGTGTTGGGGCCTCGCGTTGCCACGCGCCGTCATCGGGGGCAGTGGGTAGAGAGGGAGACAATGGATCTAGAGATTGTGGTCAAGAAGGAGACGGGCGAGATCGCGGAGATGCTGCTGCGCGGGCGGGTGGACGTGCAGACCGCCGAGCTCTTGAAGACACGGATCTCGTCGCTGGTGGAGGAGGGCTACCGCCACATCCTCCTCAACATGCGGCGGGTGAAGTTCATTGACAGCGTGGGTCTCGGCTCGCTCATCGGCGCCCGCCGCCGCGTCGTGGAGGCGAGCGGCAGCCTGCGCCTGGTCCACCTGAGCCCGGCGGTCGCCAAGGCCCTCGAGATGACGCACCTCGCGCGCGTCTTCGACGTCCACGGCAACACGCAGGAGGCCGTCGCCGCCCTCGCGCGGGGCGCGTGATCCCGCCCGCGCCGGGGGCCGGAGGCGCTGAGCCGGAGGCATCCGTCATTCATCGCTCGCTACCCGCTCATCCTCACTCCGCGCTCGAATGGAAGACTTCCCTGCGAGCGTTTGGGCGCTGGTCCGCCGCATCCCACGCGGGCGCGTGATGACCTACGGGCAGATTGCCGACGCGCTCGGCTGCTTCGGGCGCGCCCGCGCCGTCGGTTTCGCCATGCGCCGGGCGCCCCACGACGTGCCCTGGCACCGCGTGGTCTCCTCGCGCGGCGTCATCTCCCCCCGTCCCGACACCGGATCAATGCGCGAGCAGCGCCGCCGCCTCGAAGCCGAGGGCGTCTCCTTCGATGCGGAGGGCCGCATGGATCTCCGCGCCCACCTGTGGGAGCCGTAGGCACCCCCGGCCGAAGCGGAACCGGCGGGGGCGGGGTGGGTGGGCAAGGTGCCTCCAGCCCGATCCGTCGTATCCTGTGAGCGCGTGCCATTCTCTCGCCCACGCGCGCGGAGGAGTTCGACCCAGACGCATGGCCTTCACCATCAGCGTGCGTTGGCCGTCCGGTCGCTCGGGCACGCCCGGCGATTCATCGCCGGGCGGTGTCCCGAACTATCGAGCGGAGACCCTTACCCGCCGAATGGGAGGCCCCCGCCAACCGCCTCTGGCTCTGGGACTGAGGCACGGATTGACGGCAACGCCCCCGGGAATCCCTTTCCCGGGGGCGCGCTCTTCACCAGCCACGCACCGCCGGCAGGCTACCGGCCCGATTCTCGGGCGCTCCGGGCAGTACGTCGAAGGGCCCAGGCAGTACGTCGAAGGGCCGGGATCAATCGGCAATCGCAAGTCCTACACCAGCCCCTCGATTCGCAGCTTGGTGCGCAGCTCCTCCAGCTCGGCCAGCGCCTCGTTGCGGTCGAAGGTGTCGCGCAGCGATTCCGGGAGCATGCTGCGGGTGGAGCAGTCGGTGAGAGCGAGGAGCTCCATGTAGCGGATCATATCCTCGTTGCGCGCCTGGATGAAGTCGTCGAGGGCGGCGAGGAGGTGGCGGTCGGTAACGGCGGAAGCGTCTTCCTCGTCGGCGATCTCGTCGGCGTTGAGGACGACGGACTCGATATCGGCGCCGGAGAAGCGCGCGGTGGCGGCGGTGATCGGCGGCCACTCCTTCACATCGTAGGGGATGTTCTCCCGCCTCATGATCGCCTGGAAGATGGCGGGGCGCATGTCGTCTTCCAGGTAGAGGAAGGGGATGATCTGGTCAATGCGCCCGCGGCGCTTCATCGCCACGTCAATCAGGTCGAGGCGGTTGCTGGTGAAGATGAAGATGATCCGCCCGCGGTGCGCCGCGTCGCCCATGAAGCGGATCTTCTGCGCCCAGAGGCGCTTGTCCACCTCGGAGTCGGACATGCTGCCGCGCGCGCCCTCGCTCTGGTCCGCCTCGTCCACGATGACGATCACCGGCGCCATCGCCTCGATCAGGCGGAAGACGTACTCCTGGTTGCGCTCGCTGGAGCCGACCCACATCTCGCGCGACTCCTTGAGGATGACGCAGTTGACGCCCGATTCCTTGGCGAAGGCGAAGGCGACCGCGGTCTTGCCCGTGCCGGGAGGTCCCCCGAAGGCGAGGGCCATCGGCACGCGCTTGGTGTTCCCCTCGCGCATGTAGCGGGCGATCTTCATCAGGCGATCCTTGATGTAGCTCAGGCCGCCGATGCTCTCCAGGCCGTGTTTCGGTTCCACCACCTCCAGCAGGCCGGCGGATTCGTCCTGGAGGATCTCCTTCTTGGTGTCGCGCACCAGCTCGTAGTCGAGAGGCTTGCTCTCCCGCCGGGCCAGCTTGTGGAGGTTGGCCAGGTTCTGGCGGTTCAGGCCGGCCGTGAGGCCCGCCAGACGCTCCATGGACATGTCGGGGGCGAGCGCCGCGCCCTGGCGCTCGACGAGATAGCGGATGAAGGCGAGGCGCTCCCCGAGGTCGGGGCGGGGCACCTGCTGCAGGTCCACCTGCGGCGCCGAGCGGAGGCTCTCGTGAACGTCGCCCAGCTTGGCGGCGATGGTGATGACGATGGTGTCGGACAACTCCAGCAGGTACTGGTTCGAGGCCCAGCGCTGGAGGGTGATCACGTTCTGGCGGTCTTCGGCGGAGAGGAAGGAGATCTGCCCCGCCGGCGCCACCGTCTCCAGGAAGTCAATCACCACGGCGATGCTCGCCTTGGGCGCCTGCAGGGCGCGCTCGAGGAGCCAGAGGACCACCGACGCCTGCTTCGGCACCGGCTTGATTCCGGCCGCGTACGACTCGTCGCGCAGCCCGGGCAGGCTGAAGAACTTGCGCCGCATCTCATCCGTGGCGAAGGTCAGGCCCTCGCTGACGTTGTAGAAGGCGATGATGTCCTTCTTCCCCTCGAAGAAACGATGGAAGAAGTCCTTCAGCGAGACGTAGTCGCTCTCGTAGGGCACGAGGTCGAACACGTTGAAGTGGATCAGGAAGGTGTTGGCAACCCCTGCCAGGTACTTCTGGCGCAGCTCTTCCGCCCAGGCGGGCAGGAACCGGGTTGTGGTTTCCATCGGGTGATGCCTCCGCTCACGGGTGCAGCCGGGGGGCTCCAGGCGGACCTGCCAACGCGCAGCCACCAGGCAGGATGAGACGAAGAGGACCGCCGCACTCACCGGGTACACCATCGGGATTCTAGCAGAAGGGAGAAGGGGTGTCAACGATGGATGCCGATCCTCAGGAATCCCGCATGCGCGAGGCATGAGGGCGCGGAGGCCGCAGATGGCAACGGTTCAGCGGGCCTCGGGTGGCCGGTGCCGGGGTGAGCAGTTTCGCGGATGCCTGCCGGGGTGCAGAGCAGGGGCCGTACGACAAGGGACGTTCTTCAGCGACTGCCCGGCGCAAGCCGGGCCCGGTCACTGTCGCGGGTGGCGGCCGCCGTGCTGGGCGGGCGGTGGCTCCCCTCAGATGGGGGCGCCGACAGGGCGCGCCGGGGCGCGGCCTACCAGCGTCCGCCGCCGCCACCGCCGAAGCCGCCGCGACCGCCGCCGAAGCCGCCGCCACCGCCGAAGCCGCCACGGCCACCGCCGAAGCCGCCACCGCCGCCGAAGCCGCCACCGCCGCCGAAGCCGCCGCCACGGTCGCCGCCGCGTGAAGGCTCGAAACGCCGGGGTGCGTCTCCCGACACGCCCCCGAGGCCCGCCAGCTCGTTCATCTGCTGCTGCATGTCTGTCAGGCGCCGGAAGACGCCGTTCTCCTTCGCCATCAGCTCCTCGTGGGTGCCGACCTCGGCGATGCGGCCCCGCTCGAGCACGATGAGGCGGTTGGCATTGCGCAAGGTGGAGAAGCGGTGGGCGATGGCGAACGTCGTGCGCCCCTGAACCAGGCGGTCGAGCGCCTGGCGAATCTGCATCTCCGTCTCGGTATCCACCGAGGATGTCGCCTCATCGAGGATGAGGATGCGCGGGTTCTTGAGGATGGCGCGGGCGATGGAGATGCGCTGGCGCTCGCCGCCGGAGAGGCGGCCGCCGCGCTCGCCGACGATGGTATCGTAGGCTTCCGGCTGGTACATGATGAACTCGTGAGCGTTGGCCGCGTGGGCGGCGACGATGATCTCGTCCATGCTGGCGCCGGGCTTTCCGTAGGCGATGTTCTCGGCGATCGTGCCGTAGAAGAGGAACGGCTCCTGGAGGACGACGCCGATCTGGGCGCGCAGCGAGCGAAGCGTCACCTCGCGGATGTCAATCCCGTCAATGAGGATGGCGCCATCCTGCGGGTCGTAGAACCGGCAGAGGAGGTTGATGGTGGTGCTCTTGCCCGCGCCGGAAGGTCCCACCAGGCCGATCATCTCGCCGGGCGCCACGTCGAAGCTGACGTTGTGGAGCACCGGGGGCGCGGTGGGCTCGTAGCCGAACGTCGCGTCGCGGAACTCGACGCGCCCGCGGATGTCGGGCATCTCCCGGGGCTTTGCGGTTTCGGGCACGTCGGGCTGGGAGTCCATCACCTCGAAGACGCGCTGGGCGGCGGTGGCGGCGCGCTGCATGCGCTGGCTGAGGCGCGTCAGGCTCTGCAGCGGCCCGTAGAAGCGGAAGAGGTAGCTCATGAAGGCGACCAGGGTGCCGACCGTGATCGTCGGGTCGCCGTCAACCACCAGCTTGCCGCCATAGCCCCAGATGACGAGCGAGCCGAGCGAGGTGAGGATGCCGATGGTGCGCGAGAAGGTGATGAAGACGCGCGCCGCGCTGACACTCGCCGTCATGTACTCGCGGCTGCGGCCGTAGAACTGGTCCACCTCCCGGTCTTCCTGGGCGAATGCCTTCACCACCCGCACGCCCGGGATGACGTTGGAGAGGAGCATCGAGAGGCGCGAGCGCTTGCGGAAGACCCAGTGGAAGAGGCGGTGGCTGCGCATCATGAAGCGCCAGCTCAGAAAAGCGAGGAGCGGCGAGGGGAGCAGCGTGAGGAATGCCAGCCTGGCGTTCATCGAGAAGAGGATGACCCCGATCATCAGCAGCGTGACCGCGTCGCGCAGGAACTCCTGGAACCCCTCCGAGAGGAAGTCTTGCAGGTTGGCGGTGTCCGAGGTCACCCGGTCCATGATCCAGCCGGTCTCTTTGCGGTCGTAGTAGCTGAGGGAGAGGCGCTGGAGGTGCTCGTAGAGCTCCGTGCGCAGGTCGAAGGTGATGCGCTCGCCGAGCCAGGTCATCAGGAAGCCGCGGGTGGCCCCGAGGCCGGCGCTGACGACCTGAGTGAGGGCGAGGGCGGAGATGACCCAGAGGAGGAGTTGGCCGTCGCGGTTGCGGATAACGTCGTCAATCATCACCTTCTGGAGATAGGGCTGTACCATGTCCAGGGCGGTAATGAAGAGCATGAGGATGATGCCGCCGGTGGCGGGCAGCCAGTAGCGCTTCGCCCGGAGGAGGAGGCGGAGCAGCAGCCCGCCCTTGTCCAGGCACATGGGGCAGACCCCGGAGGACCAGGGCGGGATGGGCCGCTGGCACTTGGGGCAGAGCGCCACCCCGCGGCTCCGGTTGTGCATGTGCATCCAGTGGCGCTCGTTGGCGGAGAGGTCGGCCGGTCCGTGCTCCGCCTCGATCATCTCGCGGATGCGCTTCATGGCGTTGCCGATGGCGTCGCCATGGAACCCGGTGAAGCGCACCAGAGGGATGGCGCGGTCGGCCGTGTGCGCTTCCAGGAGCGAGTGCCCGCCCTGCTCTCGACGATGGACCGCATGCACCTCGTGTAGAGGCATGTCCACCAGGCGCGCGGAGGGCTTACCGTTGGATGAGAACACGGCCAGCCGCCGGTCGGTGACAACCAGCCAGCTCGTCTGGAACATGCCGGCGGAGTCGAGGTCTGCTTCGGCGATCGCCTCGATCCGCTCGCCGGGCTCCAGGTCGGCTGCCAGGTGCTCGCGCAGATCCTCGGGCACGGTGACCGGGGCGTCGTCCGGGGCCACCTCGGGCTTCGGCTCGACCACTGACATTATGACTCTCCTATAACTGCACTGCTACAGGCCCACCACCCGGCGCAGGAGCTCCTTGAGCGCCTCCCGCTCTTCCGGCGCCAACCGGCGCGTCATCGCCGCCTCTCGCCGGGCGTCGGCGGCGTACAGCTCGTCCTCGATCGCCCGCGCCTTCTCGGTGGCGAAGAGGCGGAGCCGGCGGCGGTCGTTCGGATCGGGACGTCGCTCCACGTAGCCCGCGCTCACCAGGCAATCCACGACGCCGCTGATCGTGGGGGGGTCGGCGCGCAACCGCTCGGAAAGAGAGTTGAGCGAGAGCCCGTCGCGGCAGTAGAGTTCGATGAGGACGGCGAACTGCACCGGGGTGATGCCAAAGGGCTCCAACTCCGCCCGCAGGGAGCGCGACGCGTGCTTCTGCGCCAGGGAGAGAAGACGGCCCAGGCGCGTCTCCGGCAGCGGCGGCTCCATCTCCATCGTTTCATTGGCGGTACTAACCTTTGGCATGACAACATTATACCCGGCTTGCGCCCGGGTGTCAAGAGGTTGATCGGGAGCGCGAGCAGGATTCGGCGCGCCGTTGTCGCACTACGTCCCGAAAATGGCGGGTATTCCCGCGGGGGACGGCGCATGGTCTGGATTTTCGTCGCTCTGACGGTGGCTCTGTGGGGCGGAGCCCCCATCATTGATAAGATCGCGCTCGGGTCGAATAAGATTGACCCGGCCATCGGCGTGCTCATCCGCGGGATCACGGCCGCGGTGGTCATGGGCGGCGTGGTGGCGGCCACGGGCCGGGCGAAGGAGCTGGGCAGCCTCGACTTGCGGACGGCGGCGCTCTTCATGGTCAGCGCCCTCCTCGCGGCGGCGCTGGGGCAGTGGACCTACTTCCAGGCGCTGAAGCTGGGGAAGGCCTCGCAGGTGGTGCCCCTCTGCGGCACGTTTCCCGTGGTAGCCGCCCTGCTCGGGTTCCTGGTCCTGCGCGAACGGGTGACGCTGGAGCGGGTGGCCGGCATTCTGCTCGTGGTGGTGGGGATCTGGCTCGTCCGGCGGTAGCCGGGGGTGTGAGGCATGCGGGAAGGGGCAGACCAAGCGATCTGCCCCTTCGGGACGCGGAACGAGGTTCGGGCTCACCGCCCCGCAGGGGTGCCGGCGCGACACCGATCAGTCCGCTTCGATGGTGTACATCCGTGGCGTACCGCTCTTCCATTTCACCCACTTGGCGTGCCCGTCGCCGAAGGTGGCGTTGAAGCCGTCGAAGTGGGGGTTGCCGACGCGGCGCCAGTAGGAGGAGTTACCGCCCATGTAGGTGTTGTTGTGGTAGTCGTTGTGCCATTCGTAGGCGAGCTGCCCCCAGACGCCCATCACGCGGTCCTCGATCGGGCCGGTGTTCCTGTACCCGCCTTCCGCCAGCCAGATCGTGCCGGCAGGATCCTCCACCTGCGCATCGTACATCACGATGTTCAGGTTCGTGCAGAACCCTTGCTTGCCCTCGTACGCAGGGTTGAGCTTCCAGTAGCCCTTGCAGGACTTGTTGTACACGTAGCTCATCGGCTTTCTGATCCACTGCGGAAACCGGGGCTCCGTGTAGACGATCATGGGGTAGGACCACGTCGGACACTTGAACACGTCCCAACTCTTGATGTACGGCTGCGCGAGAACGGGCCAGACCTGTATGTTCAGAATCGTCCCCCCCGTGTACGTGCGCACCTGCTCGTTCATGATCGCGTCGTAGTCCTGCATGTACATGATCCACGCGGTGCCGAGCTGCTTCATGTTGTTCATGCAGCTTGCCGCGCGCGCTCTCTCCCTTGCGCGGGAGAAGACCGGAAAGAGAATCGCCGCCAGAATAGCTATGATAGCTATTACGACGAGCAATTCGATCAGGGTGAAACCCCTTCGTTCCTCTGCCTGCCGAACACGTGTGCCTCCGAACATCCCTCGTGTCTCCTCTCAGAGCGATGGAGAGCAACCACCTGTCGACCGGGAGTGTGGGCAGGCGCTGTCTCACTTGCTCTCGCCGCTCATTATAGCAGGCCAACATTAGATTCGGATTAGAATTGGATTAGAAAGACATGATTGTTTGATAATGCAAGCTAAGACTCCATAAGTGAACGTTAGCGCAACTACGCGTCGTTGAACGGGTGGTGCCGGAGACGCACGGGGCTCAGAGCTGCGGCGAGGGCCTGAGTGCCGAAGGCGGCCTTCGGCACTCAGGCCCTCGGGCGAGCCGTACACGCACTGCGGCTGCGGTACTGCCCCCCGCCGGGGGGCAGTACCGCAGCCGCAGTGCTGAGGGCGAAGAGGAAGCAGCCACGGCTCCTGCCCGAGCCCGGCTGCGGAGTGAGCGTCAGTCCGCGTCGATGGTGTACATGCGCGGGGTGCCGCTCTTCCACTTCACCCACTTGGCGTGCCCGTCGCCGAAGACGGCGTTGAAGCCATCGAAGTGGGGGTTCCCCACGCGGCACCAGTAGCCGGAGGCACCGTTCATGTAGGTGTTCATGTGGTAGTCGTTGTGCCACTCGTAGGCGAGGTTGATGCCGGGGCGGACACAGAACTCAAGCGGTCCGGTGCTTCGGCTGCCCATCTCCGCCAGCCAGATGGTGCCGGCCGGGTCCTCCACCATCGCGTCGGTGATTGGGAGGGTGAAGCAGTCCGTGCAGAACCCCTGCTTGTTGTTGTAGGCAGGATTCAGCCCCCAGTAGCCCTTGCAGGACTTGGAGTACGTGTAGCTCAGGTTCGTTCTCTTCAGGCCCTCGGCGGCCGAGGAGTAGTAGGTGCTGAGGATGGAGAACGAGGGGCACTTGAAGGCATCCCAGCTCTTCACGTACGGCTGTGCCAGGAGCGGCCACAGGGCGTTTCCGAGGGCCGCGACATTGTTTATCCGGGTCTGCTCGATGATCACGGCGTCGTAGTCCTGCAGGTACATGTTGAAGGCGGTGCCGAGCTGCTTCATGTTGCTCAGGCAGCTTGCGGCCCGCGCTCTCTCCCTGGCACGGGAGAAGACGGGGAACAGGATGGCCGCCAGGATAGCGATGATCGCTATGACCACGAGCAACTCGATCAGGGTGAAGCCCCGGCGCTCGCGGCGGCGCACGGAAGGATGGTAGCTCTCAAATCGCATCGCACATCTCCTTTGCTGGGGCCGGCACGACCGGACGCGCGCGCAAGGATGCACCCGGGGGAAAGGCGCCGCGCATCCGGCTGCTGCTCCGGTGGCCCCTGGCGCAGCAAAGCTATAGTAGCACTGGCGCTTGTGAATGTCAAGTCCCGGCTTAACACTTCTTGCTCTTGGCTTGACATTTCTTGCGGTTGGGGCAAGAAGGGGACGCTTGGGCGCGGTGGGGGTGGGGCCGGAGGGCCAGCTCGGAACCACGACGCGGCGGGGGCGGACGGGTGGGGCCATCCCGGCTTCGAGATGCCCGACCGCCCCCGCCGTTCGGTGCGCCGGCCGTGCGCGCGCGCTATTCGGAGAAGATGGTCCGGCCGTATTCGGGCAGGTAGCGCTCCACCTTGACCGGCTGCCCCGTCATGATCGACCCGCCGATGGCGGCGTCAATCTCCATGTGCCGCAGGCCCGCCCAGCCATCGGCATCGAAGGGCCGGCCCTCCTTGATGCAATCCACGAACTCGGCGATGTGGTCGTCGAAGAGCGCGAAGTAGGTCGTCGAGGCGAGGCTGCCCTGCTCGTTGAGATAGCGGTACTCGTACGACCGATTGGAGCGCGCCCAGGCGGTGCCGCCGATGTCGTCAATCTGGACCTCGCCCTTGCGGCCGATCCACTTGAACTGGTACTGCAGCGCCAGGTCGGCGCTCATCATCAGAGTGCCGACGGCGCCGCTCTCGAACTTCACGGCCGCCGTCTTCGAGCGCCACCCCTCGTCGGCGTAGGCGAAGACCTCCGCCACCTCGCCCCCGAGGAACCGGAACATGTCAATGATATGGTTCCACGACCCGATGGCGCAGCGCGCCTGCAGCACCGCCAGCGGTCCGTACTCGCCGCTGCGGATGACCTGCTTGGCCCAGCGCACGTTGCGCCCGCCGTGCAGCCCGAAGCAGATGCCGAAGGCGACGTTGTGCTTGCGCCACTCGTCAATCATCGCGCGCGCCTTGGGCACGTCGCCCGGAACGATCCGGTACTGCCCCGCTTCGGCGACCAGGGGCTTCTCGGTGAAGACGTGCTTGTTCCGCTGGAGGCACTTCATCACCAGGTCGAAGCGGTACTTCTCCCCCACGGGGATGGCGACGATATCGATCTCCTCTTTGTCGAGCATCGCGTCCACATCGAGGTAGAAGGGAACACGGTAGGTATCCGCGCCCTCGCGGGCGCGCTCCTCCAACACGTCGCAGACCGCCACGATCTTGCAGTCGGGGTGCTTGGCGAAGGCGGGCGCGTGGTGCAGCTTGCCCTGCACCCGGTAGCCCACGATAGCGACTTTGTACATGGATGGATCCCCTTTCCGGGCCTACTCCACCGTCTCCCACAGGCGGCTCAGGTAGGCCAGGCTGCGTCTGAGAACCGGCACGCGCTCCGCGTCCACCACGTCCTCGCAGTTGATCAGGTGTTGACGCTCCGCCGGGTGCCGCTTGAAGCGCCGGATGTAGAGCTCGAACGGGCTGTGGCCGGTGCCCAGCTCGATGGACCACATCGGCCGCGGCCGATCGGGGGCCAGGCTGTGGTCCTTCCAGCCAACCAGCGGGATGCGATCGGGGTAATCGTCCACCAGGAGCCAGCCGTAAGCCTGGGCGGTGGTGAAATGGCCGATATTCATTCCCAGACAGGCGTTGGCGCAAGGCATGGACTGCACAAGGAGGCGGCAATCGTCGAGGCCCTCGATGTAAGCCCGGTAGTGGACGTCGCAGGCGAGCTTCAGGCCGTGGTCGGTGTACGCCTCCGCCACCCGGTTCATGATGCTCCCGTAGCGCCGGATCTGCGGCGCCTTCTCCTCGGTCGGCACGTGCGTCCGGCTGCAGGAGGGCACCGGGAGGGTCATGGCGCCACACCCGAGGGCGACGGCGAAATCCGCGTACTCCTTGATGTCGGCGACGCTCTTGTCGGCGCCCTCGTCGCTCTCCACGTCAATCTTCCCGGAGTAGTGGATGGCGGCGATCCGCAGGCCGGCGTTGCTCATCGCCTTGAGGACGTGCTCCGGCTCGGAGTGGAGCACGTCGGGGAACGGCTTCGGACAGGTGCCGTCGGGGCGAACCGGCTCGGAGTCCCGGCTGGTGAGCAGCAGGACACCCTCGAAGCCGATCTCCTTGATGGTCGCCAGCGTCTCCTCGAAGGAGAGGCTATGCCCCACGGCGTGCGTGACTACTGAGAACTTCATCGCCCGGCCTCCTACGCTACCGTCTCCCACAGGCGGCGGATGTACGCCAGGCTGCGGGTGAGCACCGCCACGCGCTCCGCGTCCACCACATTCTCGGCGTTGACGAGGTGAACGCGCTCCGCCGGGTGCTGCTTGAAGCGCCGGACGTACAGCTCAAACGGGCTGTGGCCGGTGCCCAACTCGATGGACCACATCGGCCGCGGCCGGTCCGTCGCCAGGCTGTGATCCTTCCAACCCACCACCGGGATGCGTTCGGGGTACTCATCCACCAGGAGCCAGCCGTAGGCCTCGGCGGTGGTGAGGTGGCCGATGTTCATCAGCAGGCCCGCATTCTTGCAGGGCATCGAGTCCACCAGCAGCCGGCAGTCGTCGAGGCCCTCGACAACCGCCCGGTGGTGAATGTCGCACCCGACCTTCAGGCCCCGGTCGGCGTAGGCATCCGCCACCCGGTTCATGATACCGGCGAAGCGCCGGATCTGCGGCGCCTTCTCCTCGGTCGGCACGCGGCTGCGGCCGGCGGAGGGCACCGCGTGGGTCAGGTAGCGGCACCCCAGGGCCAGCGCGTAGTCGGCATACTCCTTGAGGCCGGCGACGCTCTCGTCGGCGCCCTCGTCGCTCTCCACGTCCAGCTTCCCCGAGTAGTGGAGGGCGGAGATCTCCAGGCCGGCGTTGCGGAACGCCTTGAGGACGTGCTCCGGCTCGGAGCGGAGCACGTCGGGGAACGGCTTCGGGCAGGTGCCGTCGGGGCGAACCGGCTCGGAGTTCCGGTTGGTGAGGAACAGAACCCCGTCAAAGCCGATCCCCTTGATGGTGGCCAGCGTCTCCTCGAGGGAGAGGGCGTGCCCCACCGCGTGCGTGACTGCTGAGAACTTCATCGTACGACCTCGCTTTCCGGGCGCCAGTGCGCCGGGCACCCGTGCCCGATCTACCGGCTCAGTTGGTTCGCCCCCGGCGTCGCCGCCGAGAGGTTGGGGGCGACATCGGCATCCACGCGGCCGATGGTCCAGGTGATCGCCCCTTGCAGCATCGCCTGGAAGATCGGGCTGTTCCATGTGTCGTCGTAGTTGCCCATGCTGGTATAGAAGACCCGGCTCTTCCCGTGCATGCGCGCCCAGGTGGACGGGAAGGGCGGGCGGAACAGCTTCTTCTGGATCTCCTGCCAGCGGGGCTCGGGTATCTCCACGTCCTCGGCCCCCGCCGTCTCGTAGGCGAGCACGACGTGGATGTCACTCTGGAAGTCCCGGAACGTGTACCACGGATCCACGATCGAGAAGCACTCCCCGGCGCCGCTCAGCCCGGGGAAGCCGGGCGACTTCACCAGCATCGTGGCGGCCTGGGTGCGAACGTGGCCGTTGTAGTGACAGCCGATCAACTCCTCGGAACAGGAGACCGTGTTGCGGATGCCGACGAAGCCGGTGCCCGCCGCCAGCGCCGCGAAGAGCCGGTCCTTACCCCGGGCCGAGATGGGCGGAGACCCCTGGGTGCTCTCCGGTCCCATCAACTGCTGCAGCGACCCGGAGCTGAAGAACACGAAGGTGCCGTACTGGCTCAGGTCGCCATCGAAGACCTCGCCGTTGTTGGTGCAGACTACCTCCAGCCCGGCGCGCTTGCCGATCTCCGTCACGACATTGTCCGATAGGCTGGGGGCGTCCAGCGGCTTCAGTGGCGATGGAAGCGCCCCGATGGTGTAGACCGTATGGCGCGTGAAGTAGAGAACCTTCTGTCCAGTCTGTGCCATGAAACCAACCTCCTTCTCGCTATCCGCAGGTGTGGAACGGGTTGTTCGGGTCGAGGGCTCCGCGCTGAAGAGGAGGCGGGGCCGGCCCGCCTCGATTCGTACCCGTCAAGCATCGTCCCTGTCCGGTCGGTTCGAAACCGGGGCAGGCTCGCCCTGCGTAGTCCGGGTGCGCGGCCATGAGGATTCGTCGGGCGCCATCCGCGTCTCGCTGCCAAGGGTGCCGCGCGATGGACCCAGAGGCACTCTGATCCGACCAGGGGCGATCATATCCCGAAGCGCTCCTTCAGCCAGGCATCCATCTTCGCGCAGCACTTCTCGAACCAGGCCGGACTCGCCATGTAACCGTGCCCTTCTCCCTCGGCACCCACCAGCTCCACGGGCGCGCCAGCGCGCTCCATCGTCTCTTTGAACCGGACGGCTTGGGCGTAGGGAACGATCGGATCGGCGGTGCCGTGGAAGATGAGGCAGGGCGCGCTCTCCTTGCTGACGTGGGTGACGGGGGATGCCTCGCGGTAGAGGTCGGGCCTCTCCTCGGGCGGTACCCCCAGGAACGCGACGGCCGCCGAGTGCCCCCCGCGCCCGCCGAAGCCGAGCATGTCGAGCGCCGGGTTGAGGAGTACCGCCAGGCAGACGCGGCTGGAGATGCCCTCGTGGCCCCCCTTCCCCTCCAATGCCTTCAGGTGGGCCGTGGTGGCCAACATGGCCGCGAGATGCCCCCCGGCGGAGCCTCCCCCGCAGCCGATGCGCTCGGGATCCACCTTCAGCTCCTTCGCGTGGGCGCGCATCCAGCGCACGGCGCACTTGGCATCCTCCACCGCCGCCGGATAGAACGCCTCCCCGGAGAGCCGGTACTCGGCGCTGGCACAGACGATCCCCAGCGCCGCGGATCGGGCCGCCCACCGATAGAGACCCTCTCGATTGCCGCCTCGCCACCCGCCGCCGTGGAAGTAGACCATCCCGGGCATCAGAGGACGCGCCCGCGCGCCCTTCGGGGAGAAGAGCGTCAGCTTCAGGTCGCGCCCACCCCCCTGCCCGAACACCGCATTGTCGCGCACATCCAACCCCTCGGGCAGATCCGCCATCGCCTGCCGGCTCTCGGGGGCTGCCCCCATTGCCGTCATCACCACCGGCACCGCCATCATCCGCTCCATCCGCGCGTCCCCGTCGGGCGCGCTGCGTCCGTCCTGCTCCCCGCTCGCGGCCTCACCCGACGCCGGTCCGGGGTTGAGAGCCTTCCTGTTCCCGAAAACGCGCCATTGGCAAGCCGTCCGTCTGATTCACGCGCAGGCGGACGGAGCAAGACCGGACGACCCGGCCCGCCGCGGGACGCAGGCCACTGAGACACGGGCAAGGGAAGCCGCAGCACCCCCTTGCCGACCAACCCCGAGCCGGGGCTATCTTAGCACCAGGGAACCCGGATGTCAAGCGGATCGCCGCGGGGCCGTGCCTCGAGCGCGTTGACAGGCGCCCGCGCAGGATCGTAGAATGGGACATCGCACCAACGGCTTCCCTGCCGGCGGCGTCGTTGTGGAGGGCGCAGGGGGGCCGACCGGGAAGAGGGGCATGCGGTCATGGCTGACAGGAAGACCCCGAGCCAGCGGTGGCGGGTGTGGGAGCGAGTGCTCCTGCTGGCCGGCCTGGCCGGCGCCGCCTGCCTGCGCCTGTTCCTCGTTCTGCCGGCCTACGTCTCATCCCCGTCAATGGAGCCTACCCTCCGCGTGGGCGACTACTTCCTGATCAACCGCACCGCCTATCGCCGGCGGCCGCCCCGGCCGGGCGACATCGTCGCCTTCCACTCCCTGCACCGCGCCGAGGTCTGGGTGAAGCGCGCCGTGGCGGGAGAGAGCGACCAGGTGGCCCTGCACCGCGGAGTGCTCCTTCGCAACGGGGTGCCCGTAGCAGAGCCGTACATCCGGCAGCGCCTCGGCCTGAGCTACCGGCCGGAGAGGGTGCCGCCCGGTCACGTCTTCGTCCTTGGCGACAACCGCGATACCAGCGACGACAGCCGCCACTGGGGGCCCCTGCGGCGGGACTTTCTGGTGGGGAAGGTCCTCTTCGTCTACTGGCCCCCTGGCCGCATCGGGCGGCCACGGTGATCACGGGCAGCGGCTGGCTTGCGCTCATCCGTCGGGCACGCGGTTCGGACGCCATCGAGAATGCTTACCGCTACCTCTCCCAAGGATGGGAGTACTACCGGCGCCAGCCCGAGGCACCCGGCCGCTCTGCGCCCACGTCGAAACCGCACAGCCTTTGGTAGAGCGCGCCCAATCGCGCCACCTGCCGGTCGAGGGTGTAGCATCGGCGCACGCGCTCGCGGCCGGCGGCGCCGAGGGCGCGGGCATCGTCGGGTTCCCGGATCAGGCATTCGAGGGCTTCGGCCAGGGCGCCGGGATCGTCGGGAGGGACGAGGAGAGCGGTCTCGCCGCATGGCGCCGCCTCGGCGATGGCAGGAATGTCGGAGGCGACCACCGGCAGGCCGGCGGCCATCGCCTCGAGCAGGGCGTAGGGGAGGCCTTCCCAGCGCGAGGGGAGAGCGAAGAGGTCGGCGGCGGCGTAGAGGCGAGCGGCATCAGGACGGTAGCCAAGCAGGCGCACGTTCGGCTCACCGTTGGCACGAGCGATCTCCTGCTCCAGCAGCGGGCGTAGAGGGCCTTCACCGGCGAGGAGGAACACGGCGTCTGGATGGCGCTCCAGCACCCGCAGGGCCGCGCGAACGAGGACCTCCGGCGCCTTCTGCTCCACCAGACGCGCGGCGAAGAGGACCACCGGCGCCTGCGGGGCGATGCCCAATGCCTGCCGGACGGCGGCGCCCTCCGCGCGCGAGACGGTCTCTGCCGGGTCCACCCCGTTCTCGATCACAGCGATCCGCGCCTTCGGGAGCAGGCCGGCCGCCGCGGCCAGGTCGGCTTCGGCGTGCGAGACGGCCACCAGGCAGTCGGTCCACCGCCCGGCCAGCCGCTCCAGGCGCAGGTAGAGGGTGCGTGGGGCATACCCCGAACGCATCTGGAAGGCGAAGGCGTGGGGCGAGTAGACGACGACGGGCACGCGCGCCCAACGGGCGGCGACCCGCCCCAGGATGCCGGCTTTGGAGGAGTGCGCGTGAACCAGGTCGGGCTGCGAGCGGCGCAGGTGACGGTACAGCCGCCACAGGGCTCGGGCGTCGTCGGCCGGGGCGATGGCGCGCGCCATCGGCACCTCGGTGAGGGTGACGCCCGCCTCCGCCAACCGCTGCGCCTTGGGGGCGAAATCCTCGGCGCGGCGCAGGGAGATCACCGCCTCCACCGCGAATCCGGCCGCCGCCAGGCCGCACCCCACGTCCGCGAGGTGCCGCCCCGTGCCGCCGAGGGTCGCTTCCAGGATGTGCGTTACCCGGATCCCGTCAGCCAATGCACGCTCCTCATATGGGGGTATGGGAGTATGGGAGTATGGGGGTATGGGGCATCCGGTGCGCCCACACTCCCACACTCCCACACCCCCATACCCCTCACAACGGCCACCGCCCCGGCGTGCCCGCCTTGCGGGGGTAGGCCCTCGGGGTGGGGCGGCGCTTGCGGATGAGGATCAGCCGGCGCTCGCCGGCACCGAAGGGGAGGGAGAGGGACTCCACGCGCTCCCGCTCGCCCCCCAGCAGCGAGAGCGCCCGGGCGGCCGGGCCCATCTCCTCGTCGCCCCGCGGACCCTTCATCGCCAGGAACTGACCACCCACGCGCACGAAGGGGAGGCACAGCTCCAGCAGCACCCGCAGCTCCGCCACCGCCCGCGCCACCACCAGGTCGAACCGCTCGCGATAGCCGGGATCGCGTCCGGCGTCCTCGGCGCGGGCGTGTACGGTCTCGACGCCCGAGAGCCCCAGCACATCGGAGAGGTGCTCCAGGAAGGCGAGCTTCTTGCGCGTGCTGTCGAGCAGAGTGACCGGCGTCTCGGGCGCGTGGATCTTGATCACCATGCCGGGGAAGCCGGCGCCGGTGCCCACGTCGAGGACGCGCACGCCGGCGCCCGCGCTCACCACCCGGAAGCAAGCGAGGGAATCGAGGATGTGCTTGACGACGACTTCGCCCGGCTCGGCGGCGGCGGTGAGGTTCATGCGCGCGTTCCAATCGCGCAACTCGCGCTCGTAGCGGAGGTATCGCTCTACCTCGCCGGGCGCCAGGGGCACCCCGAGCGCCGCAGCGCCCCGGCGCAGGAGCTCTTCCGGAGAAAGGGGCGGCAGCGCCTCAGACATCAGGCTCTCCCGTTCGCGCCGGCAGCCGCCGCGGCGGTGCGCGGCGCCCGGCTCAACCGTGGATGCGCTCCTCCTCGATGCTCCGGCGCAGCATCCGGAGGATAATGCCCTGCACGTCGGCGGGCACGCCCAACTTCTCGGCGGTCTCGATCCAGGTGGCGTTCGGGCGACGGGCCGCCGCCAGCGTCGCCGCCGGCCGCGACGTGCTGCGGGCGTAGAGAAGCATCACCGCCGCCTCTCCCAGCGAGTAGCCCTGAGCCAGCGCGTCGTCCGCCTGCTCCTCACTGGCGCCCAGGCGGGCGCACAGGAGGCCCCGGAAGACGGCGCGCTCCCGCGGCGTGGCGACGGCCGCAGCCATGTCAATCGCGGCGCGCTCCGCTCGCGCTCTGGAGCGCGCGGCGCTCTGCGAGGCCCGCAGCACGTGCGCGTCCGCGGCGCCCACCCGCCGTCCGGCGTGCTCCAGGAAGCCCTCCAGCACTGCCAGGTGCCCCCAGTGCGTGTTCCAGGAGGCGAGGTAGGCGCTGTTCAGGCCGGCCAGCACCGATGCCACGAGCCGGTCGGCGGCATCCAGCTCCGGGAGCGCCTTGCGCGCCTCCGCCATGCTCTCCAGGCTCTCGCGGCCGGCGGAGTCCATCTCGCCGGCGATGCTGGAGAGAAGATCGCGCGGGAACGCCGCCGCCGTGCCGCTCTCCTTCGCGGCCAGGGTACACACCGAGGATGCCTGCTGCAGGGCGCCGGGCGCGATCCGCGCCGCCCGCCCCACGCCGTCAATCAGCCGGTCAATCTCACGTGAGAGCACGACGGCGTGCATCGCCAGGGCAAGCCAGCGGTAGTTCAGGCCCTGCGGGGCGCCGAGCGAGGCCGCCTCGAGGCGCCCGGTCCAGCGGTGGCGCGCCCAGGTCTTTCGCAGGGACTTCTGCACTTCCGGGAGAAGCCGGTTGAGCTGCCTCTGGCGCTCCCCAAGGTCGCCCAGCACGGCGGCCACGGCCTGGCGCGCGGGCTCCGAGTCGCCGTCGGGGCGCTGGTAGTCCGGGGGAGGCGCGGCCTCGGCGGGGGCATCCAGGCCGGCGCTGAGCCGGAGGGAGAGCGCCTCGGCGCGCTTCCCCTGCGCCAGGAGCACGCCCGCGATCCGGGCGGTCACGGCGGCGTCGCCCGGTCGCTGCTTCGCCGCCTCGGAATACCGCGCCAGCGCCTTGTTGTAGCGGCACTCCGCGGCCAGGCGGTCGCCGATGGCGAGGAGCACTTCCGGCGGGGTCTCTTTGAGGAACGGGATCTCCTTCAGCCGGGCGATGCGCGCGTCGGCGGGCGGGTGGGTCGCCAGGAAGCGGCTCACGAGCGACGGCTTCTTCGAGTTGCGGAGCTTCTCGAAGAAGGCGACCAGCCCCGCCGGATCGTAGCCGGAGCGCGCGGCGTACTCCGCCCCCAGGCGGTCGGATTCCAGCTCGTCGTGCCGGCTGTGCCGCAGCGCGAAGAGGGCGTCCATCAGGCTGGCTGCGGTCCCCGCCCCGTCGCCCGCTTGCTTCCGTATCGTCGAGATCAGCAGCGCCGCCACCACCTGGTGCCTGGCTTGCTCGACGGCGTGGCGCGCGGCGACGTGCCCCACCTCGTGCGCGAGGATGGCCGCCAGCTCATCGTCGTCATTGACGAACTCCAGCAGCCCCTTCGTCACGAGGATGTAGCCCCCGGGGAGCGCCAGGGCGTTCGGCTCGTTCATCTCGATGATCTGGAAGCGGTACTTCACGTCCCGGCGCGGACTCGCGGCGCTGACCCGCCCGCCAATCCGCCGCACCCACTCCACCAATACCGGGTTGCTCTCCGAGCCGTACTGCTCGGAGAGGACCGTGGCCGCCTGGCGCCCGATGATCTTCTCGAGCGCCGTCTCCAGGTCCGCGCGCGCGGGGACGGAACAGCACGCGTTCAGAACGCACAGGGCGAGCACGCATCGTGAGGCCCGACTCAACGGGGGGCCGCCACTTCGTTCTCCCGGGCCAGGTCCTGGCCCAGGCTTTGGAGAGCGATGTTCAGTGGCGCCAGGGGCACCCGCCGCTCGATTGCCTGCTCGATGGTGACTGAGCCGACGGGCCGGTCGTCCGCCGCCAGCGGCGCCCCCTTTCCGCCGCCGGGCGACGCCGGCTCGTCAGATACCTTCAGCGGCACTCGCACCGCCATGCCGAGGAGCAGCGCGGCCGCCCCGCGCCCCAGCGGCGCCGAGCCGGCGGCCAGGGCCTCGACCTGGCGCTCGGGAACGCCGAAGCGGCGCACCAGCAGGGCGTAGGAGGCCGGGCGCTGCGGGCGTGGCGTCTGCTGCCCGAGGAGGTCCAGGGCGAGCACGCGCCGTCGGGCCTCGGCGGCGTCCGCGAGGAGACCGGCGGCATCCGCCGCGCGCTCGGCCGACTCCGCGCCGCTCGCGGCGGCATCAATGCGCGAGGTGATCTGGCCGTAGCGGATCATCAGGAAGCGGGTGGGGACGAGCGCGGACTCCGCCAGGTCCTGGGCCGCCACCTGGCAGGCGCGCAGGGCGCCGTCAATGAGCCGGAGCGTCTTGCCGCAGTCGCCGAGGCTCCGGTCCAACTCGGCCAGGGCCCGCGTCGCCGCCGGCTCGTAGGCCCGCGCGATCTCCACCGCCTCGGCATCGGCGGAGGCGGCGGCCAGGCGCCCGCCCAGCGCCTCCGCCGTCTCTGCCAGGCCATCGGGCACGGTGTGGGCGGCCTCGGCGATCGATTCCACGCGCCCGAGCGCCTTCTCCAGGCGCGCCACCGCGAGCCCGATGCGCTGCAGCATCTTCTGGCGCACCGGGTCGGCCAGGCTGAGCGACCCGGCGGCGGTGTTCAGCGTGCCGAGAAGACGGCGGAACCGACGCTTTCGATCCTCCAAGCCGCGGCGAGTGTCGGCGATGGCGCGGGCGCGCCGCGCGCGCCCGGCGGACACGCTCTCGCGCGCCTTCGCCAGCTCCGCCTTCGCGGCGACTGCGGCGCTGCGAGGGATCGGCGGCAGCACGGCGGGGAGCGCCGCGGGCAAGGGATCCGACACGCGGGCGCCGAGGGCCCGCGCGCGGCGGCGCTCCTCGCGCGCCTCCGCGCGCCGCCCCAGCGCTTCCCAACACGCCGCGGCCGCCAGGTGCAGCTCCGCATCGCCCGGCGTCCGGGCCAGCGATTCTTCGTACCGGGCCGCCGCCTGGCGGTAGAGCCCGCGCGCCGCCAGCCCGCGCGCCGCGGCCGCCCGCGCCGCCGGGTCGCGGGCATCGGCGAGCGGGTCGGCCGTCGCCCTCTCGAGACGCTCGGCCGTCGGCGGGTGCGTCATGAAGTAGATCTCGAAGCGCGACGGCTGGCGCTTCTCTCTCTCCGCCAGCTTGCGCAGGAAGCCGACCATGGCCGCCGGGTCGAACCCGGCGCGCGCCGCCTTCTGAATGCCGAGGGCATCGGCCTGCCGCTCGTCGCCGCGCGAGTAGCGGAGGGCATACAGCACGCTCCCCATCTCGCCGACCGTCGCAACCGTCTCCGGCAGGTGCGCGCGCAGGAGGGTGAGCGCCAAAGAGAGGAGCAAGTCGCGTTTGAGCTGCTTGCTGCCGTGGTGGGAAGTGACGTGGGCGATCTCGTGCCCGAGCACGGTGGCCAGCTCATCCTCGGAGTCGATGAAGCGGAGCAGGCCGCGCGTGACGTAGACGTAGCCGCCGGGCAGGGCGAAGGCGTTCACGTCGTCGGCGTCGAGGATCTTGAAAGAGAAGCGGCGCGCATCCCCCGCATCGGCGCGCACGATGGCGAAGCCGACGCGCTGCACCCAGAGGGAGAGCGCGGGGTCGGCCACCACGCCGATCTCCTCCTCAAGCTGCTCGGCCGCCTGCTTCCCCACGCTGCGCTCGACCGATCCGGCCGCGCGCCAGGGCAGGGCGCCAAGAAAGGCGACCGCGACCAGCGGCACGACAAAGCGCCGCCCCACCCAACGGTTCCCGGGGAACGCCATAAGGAATGCCATCCACACGACCCCCGATCGGGGGCCTCACCCGCGGTGCTCCGGGGAAGCGCCTCGGGCTGCGCTTTCCACACCGGCATTATAGCACGCGGCTTCTCGGAGCGTCAACGCGCGTCCCCGCGGCTCGCCCGGCGATCACTCGACCCCGCTCACGGCGAACAGGATGGGCGCAGCCTCGGTGCCGGCGGACCTCAGCTCGATGGCGGCGATGACCTTGTCCGGGAAGGGGTTGCCCAGTGTCAACGCGCCCAGGTGCAGCGTCTCGCCTCCGGTCGTTCTTCCCTCCCAGGCGACGGGCGCCAGAAAGGCGGAGCGCGCGTCGTGCGCGGCGCGGATGTTCCAGCCGTAGAGCAGCTCCACCGGCAGCTCGGTGCCGTCGGCGTAGCGCACCGTCACCCACCCGACCGTCCGGTTCTCGGCCACCGCCCACCCCGCGGCCATCAGGAGCGCGAGCTGCCCCGCCCGCCGCCCTACCGGCACGGTGGCCGTCTCGGGATAGTGGAAGGGGAGAAGCGTTCCGGACACAGCGACCGCCCTCCCCGCCTCGGGTAGGTGGAAGAGGGTGTCGCCCAGGCGGTGCGCGCCCGGAGCGAGCGCCGAGAGGTCGTGCTCCGGTCCATAGCCCAGCCAGCCATCGCGGTCGGACGTGTCGCGCCACGGCAGGTTGGCGACCGGCCCCAGGTCCAGGGTGAAGCCGGGGGCGGCGCGAGGAGTGCCGACGAAGCCGGGCCAGGCATCGCGGAAGCGGCGGCGCGCCGCCGGGGACGCCGTCTCCGGCGGCGGCCCGTCCGGCCGCCAGGCATACCCGGCGGCCAACACGTAGGCGGCGAACTGCGGGAACTCACGGCGCAGGGCGGTGCGGTTGCCGTAGTAGCCGGTCCAGGTGGTCTGGATCAGCCCGCTGCCCCGCTCGGCAGCGGCGCGCGCGAAGCCGTGGATATTCTCCGGCCGCTGCCAGGTGGCGGCCCACACCTCGAAGCCGGCGTCGCGCAGGATGCCGAGGCTCGGATAGGAGGCGGCGGGGATGTAGTGCCAGTCGGTGATCAGGATGTCTTTCGGCAGGCGCTCGCGGAGCTGGCGCGCCTCCGCGAGGCTGGGGGCGTGCGTGGCGTCGGCCGCCTCCTTCGGGCCGAGGAGCACGTCGCCCCAGATGAGGGTGCGCGCGCCGCGCTGCGCCAGGAAGTCGCGCAGCTTCAGCGTGTCCGCCACGAACAAGTCGGTGATCGCCTTGCCCTTGCAAGGACCTTCCGCGGCGAACCTACCGCGGTTCAGGAACTCGTCGTGCCCGATGTGGAAGAAGCGCGGCCGCCCGAAGAGATC
This sequence comes from Armatimonadota bacterium, assembly GCA_016199585.1. Classification (GTDB taxonomy): domain Bacteria; phylum Armatimonadota; class JAAZEB01; order JAAZEB01; family JAAZEB01; genus JACQGM01. The sequence goes on along the minus strand of JACQGM010000167.1, from coordinate 2,021 downwards.
GACCGCTTCCTCCAGAACGTCGAACACCAGGTCGTAGGTCTTCGGGTTGGAAGGGCAGTAGGCGAAGCGGGCCTCGGGGTCCTCGGCCAGATCGAGGTGCTGGTCGTTCTCGAACATCCAGCGCACGTGCCCGAGCGTCTCCACCAGCGGGATCACCTCGATGTGGTAGTCCCGCGCCAGGGCGAGGAGCGCGCGCACCTCCTCCTTCTCCATTCCCCAAGGCACGTGCAGCTCGGGGTGGCTATCCCACTTCACGTACTGGCACTCCAGGAGGATCGTGTTGATCTTGTGCGGCGCCAGGATGCCCCGGATCAACTTCCGGTGCAGGAACCCGGACCAGTGGTCGGCCAGCAGGTGGACGCCCCGAACGGGGAGCGCGGGCCAGTCGCGGATGGTGGCCGCGGGGAAGGCCGGTGGGTGTGGGGGTAGGGGAGTGTGGGTGTGTGGGAGTGTGGGGGTGTGGGAGTGTGGAAGGGCGCCGGACGCGCTCCCATTCTCCTGCGCGCCCGCGCGCGCCATCTGGAGCAGGGAGAACACGCCGTACAGCACTCCGCGCGCGTCGGCGGCAGCCAGGAGGACATGGCGCGGGGCGACCTGAAGGAGGTATCCCTCCGGGCGGGAGACCGGCCGGGCGCGCGTCTCGGAGAGCCACCGTCGCATCGTGGGGCTGCCCAACGTGCCGATGACAATCACGTCGCGGCGCTCGGGCAAGATGGCGGCCGGCGCCCGGGGCACGCGGACCCCGTGTGCGTCCTGGAGGCGCTCTTGCAGCTCGCGCGCCGCGCGCCGGGCGGCGGCGGTGCCGTCATCCACAATGCGGGTCCGCGCGGTGATGCGGAACTCCCCCTTCCCGGGGGTCCTCTCCTGCGGCTCGGGGATGATCTGGCCATCGGGGGGCGCGGGAAGGCGCGCGTCCGGCACGTCCCGGGTCGGCAGCGACACAACGCGCGGCACCGGGCGCTCGGGGCGCGCGGCGGCATCCAGAGGCAGGAACTGCACGGTGATGCGCGACCGGAAGGTCTGCCCCGGCTTCAGCGGCGCCGTGGAGTAGCCGAGCCAGAAGACCGGGTGCTCCCGAAACCAGGCGGTGGGCATTTTCCGGGCATCGAAGAAGTCGAGGCCGGGTCCCTCGCTGGGTCCCTCGATCAGCAGTGTGCCGAAGCGCGACCGGATCTGCAGGCGGCGCAGGGGCGGGGTCACCATCGCGGCGCTCAGCTCGGCGCTCGTGGCGGCGAAGGGCAGCCGACCGGCGAGCGGCCCGTTGGCGGTCAGCGCCTCGTAAGGCTGGCCCGCGAGCGCGACCGCTGAGAGGTACCCCGCCGCGTACTCCATCACCGCTCGCACGTCCTTCCGCAGCGTGCCGCTCACCTCCAGCACCGCCCGGTTGCCGGAGAGCACCTCCACGACGTACGCCAGCTCGAAGGCGTCATTGGCGGCCTGGAACGTCAGGCGCTTCCCCTCCGGCACGTCCGAGACCGCGACGTCTCCCGGCGATCGCCCGAGGCCGAAGAAGGTCTCTCGCCACCCCGGCGCCACCACGTTGACGGAGGAGCGCGTGGTGAGCGGCGTGTCCCGCCAGAAGAGACGCACCCCCCGGGCGGCGTTGACGCCGTCGTAGGCGGTGAACACGACGCGGAGGTCGCCGGCCGCGATCTCGGTCTCCGGCGCGGCGGCCACCGGCTGCCCCAGTGCCAGGACGAGCATCCACCCGACAGCGACCTGGAGACGGGATCGGGCCGAAAGCCGGGAGAGGATTCGAGCAATCATTTGGGGGATTATACCACCGGCGGGCTGACGGGGTCAAACACGGCCCGACCGACGACCACGCTGGATCAACGGCGCCCACTCCCCGCGAACCACCCAACCGGCCGGAAAAGATTCTTCCTCCAAACCCCTTGACATAGTGTGAGAATTACACTATACTTAGAGCCTATCCGAAAAGTCGGTCGTCTCCCCGATTAGTGTTGCTGTGGGACAGGCGCCACAACGGTGCTCAACACCTCCCTGATCGTCCAAGCGTG